>DATAOU010000391.1:0-3682 GCA_036265575.1 Pyrinomonadaceae bacterium | reverse complement strand
GGGCGTGATGGTCAGCCAAGCGGGTGCGGTGGAAAGGCTTGTCCCGGCGGTGGTTTCCCTGGGACGAAGCGCTTCCAGACGTTCAACTTCACAAATAATAGCGCTGCTGCCGCGTGCTTCACTGTCACGATCAATGCTGCGCTCGGGGGCGCTGGCGATATCGAAAGTGCGGCAGATCTGGACACCTACGATCCAGCGAACTTGTGCCTGAACTATCTTGGCGATACCGGAGTCGTGGGTTTGGGAACAACGCTTGGGAGCGCGTCCTACTCATTTACGGTTCCGGCAGGCGCGAACTTTGTCGTGGTCGTCAACACGACCGGGACGATTACGGCGTCGTCCGAGTTCAGTGGCACGGTTTCCGGCTTCGTCAACGATACGGCCGGATCTGGCCCCTGTCCGACACCGTAGCCTGAGGAGCAAAGTCATTGTGGGGGGTCTCTGCGCGGCTCGATCTTCGAGCCGCGTAGAGGCAGGATTGTTGACGAGCATCAACGCGCCGGGTGCAATTCCCGTTGTATCGTGTTGCGCGGACAGCGCGTTGCTGGCCCGTTCCCACGACGATGCTTTGACATATCTGACATGAAATCGGCTGCCCTCGATGTATCAAGACTGAAAGTTGGAGCCATAATCAACACTTCGAGCGGCGGCTGCGATTCCGAATCCGAGGCAGAAATGCTGGACATCCTCAAAGACGTGGGCGTGACCAATTGCAAGACGTGGTGTGGAGAGTCAGACCAGATTGAGCGAGCGTTTGCGGAAGCCGCGACGCACAAACCCAAAGTGCTTGTAGTGCTCGGCGGAGACGGGACGATCCGAACAGCTGCAGAGGCGTGTAATGAGATTGGCACTTACCTTCTACCGCTGGCGGGCGGAACACTGAACATGCTTCCTCGGGCGTTGTACGGCGAGGTGTCCTGGCAAGACGCGCTTAAAGAAACACTCGCTAATCCTGTAGCAAAGGGGCTGTCAGGAGGCCGCGTCGGAGACGAACTGTTTTTTGTTGCAGCCGTTGTCGGTGCCTCCGGGTTGTGGATGGAGGCCCGCGAAGCCATACGTGAAGGCGACATTCTTAATGCCGTCGGGAAAGCTGGCGTTGCGTTCGAAGCAATGTTCGGTACGACAATACAATATTCTATTTCACCAGAAGTGAGTGGTGAAGCTGAAGTCGTGGCCGTTATTTGCCCTCTTGTATCGGAGCAAATGTCCGATTCAGAGCAGGCGCTTGAAGCCGCTGCTATCGACGTGGACAGCGCCGCCGAATTACTCGGGCTCGCCACCGCAGCAGCGTTGGGGAAATGGCGCGATGACGAAAGCGTAACGCTCACCAAGACGCGCCGGGTAACCGTGCAATCGAGCAGAGATATTCCGCTATTCCTCGATGGAGAAAGAGTGAAGGTGGGCAAGAATGCGGAAGTAAATTTCGTGCCGAAGGCAGTGAATGTGATCGTGCCTGAAAGCGCGTCTACGCGCTCGACGCGAACAATGGCACCGTGATCTGGCAACGATACGTAGGCGCGCTCTAACGAATTTAGTTTCCCAGCTTGAAGGCTTCGCGAAGAGATAGCACTCGGCGGCCAGCTGAACCGAGTGTTAGCTTTCTGCGTTTGACCGGACCCTAACAGGGACATCGTACATTACACGCGAGCCATCTGGCTGGTCGCCGAAACAGATAGCGCGTAATCCCGCTTTGGTTAGCTCTGACCGATCCACGCCTTTAAAGAAGGTTGGGTTACCCTGCTGCTTCGGAGGTATTTGAAAGGGGATTCTCCGACTGACGATCCAGACGATCTCGCCAGTCGCCAATCGAAGAGATCCCACAGGACTGGTGCCCATGCTGCGTTTTCCCGGCCAATCGGCCGTAACGGTCTGCGGTGCGCAGATTAAGACGTACACTTCTACGGCTTCATGTTCCGACGCCGATGGGATCCAAGTTACCTTTGGTTCTTCGACGGTTTGAGGAACTGTCGCGCTGAACCAAGGCACGACGATTCGAAACGCGAGAGTTATTCCTGGCGCAATTTCGGAAGGTCGTGGCCATGTATCAGTGAAACGCGTTTTGGGCCGGCGCGCCTCATCCGCAAAAGTGTTATCGTAAAAGGGTTGGGAGAAGGCGATGTGCCATCGCCCAGACTGATGCAGGCTCGCCTTCAATTCCCCTTTCAATCGACGGCACGCCAAGTACACGTCGTGCTTGGACGCTCCGGACGTCCAGCATTTCCACGTTGCGGCGCGCATTCCGGTTGGGCCGCGGACGCCAAATCTAATCGCTTGCTCCGGCACAGTTCGCGTTGTTGTACGTTATGGCTTGAGCTTTTTCAAAATCGCCGACCGGTAATACTCCGCAAACGCTTCTCGTAGCTTCTGCCTCGCGTCCTCTGCAGGCTGTGGCAAGTCGTTCAGCAACGGACGATAGAACCGTTTTGCTGCTGTTTCGGTGGCAGTCAAGGCAGCCGGATCTACGGATGTGAAATACAATTGCAGTGTCCCAGGCGGCGACAGTTCGGACATAAACGTGTGAAATATCTGAAGCTTGTAGTCGTTAGGAGAATGTGCCTGGAAGTCGCTAATATAGTTTGATCAGGCGCCGTGAGAGCGGATTCGCCTGCCCGATGTAGATCGCGTACTCAGCTGATTCAACAGCCATGACCCAGAAGTAGATTCCGGCCGCTTTCTGATGACGCCGCAGCACCTGTTCCAAGGCGTCGTCATGTATGAGAGTTACATCAGTCATCAAGGGTGCGAACTGTCTCGCGAACCATTCCACCTTTGCGTCGCGTATCAGGAAAGAGTCGAACTCGGCAGGCAAATTCATAAGACAACGCGAGCTAACAAGATTTTCCCAAAATCTCACGGAGATTTTGTCACTCTAGCTGGAAACAAAGCTTGCCGCGAGCTCGATCGGGATCTGTAGCCCGACCGGTAAGGAGTCACCATTCCAGCTTGAACGCGACTGTAGCGAACGGCGGTAAGTGAATGACGATGGAATGTTCGCGGCCCATCCACTCGCGAGCTTCGCTGTGAACGCCGCCGAAATTTCCTACGTTTCTGCCGCCGTAGGTTTCGCCGCCGGTGTTGATGAGCTCGCGATAAAAGCCGGTTTCAGGCACACTAACCGATAGGCTCGCGACCGCGGCAGCATTTGGAAAATGGCGTGATGATGAAAGCGTGACGCTCACCAAGACGCATGACGTGACTGTGCAATCAAGCAGAGATATTCCCTTTTCCTCGATGGAGAAAGCGTAAAGGCAAGGCAAGAACGCAGTAATCACCTTCGTCCCGCGGGCAATGAATGTGATCGTCCCTAAGTCAAATCATCTAAGAAAAGAATTTAAGCTGTTCGCTCATTTTTAGTTGCAACCTCTCGCAGCGCGACGTCCGTATTTACTGAAGACGTCGCGGGACAACATCGGGCCGGACCGATGGCGCTGGAGGGATGAAATTTTTCTTTGCCATTTTCTGGATCATCGCTACTGCGACGATTGTCGTTCCAACGCAGGCACAGGTAAACGTCACGCAGGAGCACAACCATCTTTCTCGTGACGGGCTTTATGTTGACTCGGCTTTTACGCGAACGGCCGCTGCGAATCTGCGGCGGAATTTGAACTTCAACGGCACGATTTCAGGCAGCGTCTACGCACAACCGCTGTACATCGAGAACGGCCCCGGCGGTGCCGCGATG
>DATAOU010000390.1:0-3569 GCA_036265575.1 Pyrinomonadaceae bacterium | reverse complement strand
AGGGATGAAACAAGCAACAAGACCTCGCAGGTCGGGAAGGGCGGCTTGTGTCCCCGCCTGGATTGAGTGGCATTCAAGCAGAGCGGGGGCAAGCCACCCTTCCCGACCTGTTAGGTCTTGTAACTTGAGTCATTCATGTTTGACTTGATGGATGTCTGACTTGTTGCCTTTGATGACTAAGTTAATTGCTATGTCAGCTAATCTTTCAACAGACCTTTCGAAGTACGATCAAAAGTTAGAATTCATCTTGCGCAATGCGGCGCGGATTTTTGCGGAGAAGAATTACCACTCGACCACCATGCGCGACATCTCGCGCGCGACCAATGTCAGCCTCGCCGGCCTTTATCATTACTGCAAATCAAAAGAAGAGCTGCTGTTTCTGATTCAGGACAACTGTTTTGGGCGCGTGCTCGAAAGTCTCGAGGAGCGGTTGCAAGGTGAAACGGATCCCCTGGCGCGCCTGCGCATTTTCATGGAGAACCACCTTTCGTTCTTTGCGGCTAACATGGCCGAAATGAAAGTGCTGTCTCATGAAGCTGAATCGCTCGCCGGCGAGCTGCACACACATGTGTCGACGAAGAAGGACAAGTACACAAGGCTCGCGCGCCGGATTCTGAAAGACCTGCAACAGACCGAAACCGTCGGCCCGCAAGTTGATCTAACAGTGGCAACCTATGCGCTCTTTGGCATGATGAACTGGATTTACAACTGGTACGATCCGAAGGGCAAGTTAAAGGTTTCCGAGCTGGTCGAGAATGTAACGCGTCTGTTCCTGCACGGGTTCATTGCTGGATCCGCGCGGGAAGCACTACACTTTGCGCCGCAAACCGTTGCGCCACCGATGAGTGTTTGGCGCGGAACCAGCGAAAGTAAATAAGTGGCATAGACTTTAGTCTGTGTCACCTAAGCAGCCACAGACGAAAGTCTGTGCCACAACCCGGGAGAAGTGCCAATGGCGGAAGCAGAAGCACAGATGAAATCAAACTCGAGCGAGCTGGTTCAATATCGCGCGGAAACCGGAATTGCGTTTTTAACACTCAACGATCCACCGGCAAACACCTACAGCTACGAGATGATGCAGTCGCTTGATCGCGCGATCCTGGCGGCGCGCATGGATGAAAGCGTTCAGGTGATTGTAATAACCGGCAACGGCGAAAAGTTTTTCTCCGCCGGCGCAAACATTCAAATGCTGGCGAACGTGACGCCAACTTTCAAATACTTCTTCTGCTTGCACGCCAACGAAACTTTGTCGCGACTTGAGCAAACACCCAAGCTCGTCATCGCGGCCATTAATGGCCATTGCGTCGGGGGCGGGTTGGAAGTTGCGCTTGCTGCCGACATTCGCGTCGCGCGGCGCGGCGCGGGCAAGATGGGACTACCTGAAGTTTCGCTGGGTGTATTACCTGGCACCGGTGGTACGCAACGTCTAACCCGGCTGGTCGGGAAGTCGAAAGCAATCGAATTAATGGCTACTGGGGAGTTGTTTGATTTCGAACGCGGCCTTGAACTGGGAATCGTGAATCAGATTGTCGACGCAGAAACCGCCGAGCAGTTTTCGCAACAGGTTGTTTCTTACGCCAGTCAGTTCACAACTCCAAACAAGGCATCCGCGGCAGTGGGAAGAATCAAGCGTGCGGTGCAAACCGGCAGCGAGATCCCTTTTGAGTCAGCGCTGGCGCTCGAGCGCGAGCTGCAGCAGCAACTGTTCCAGTCGGAAGACGCTAAAGAAGGACTAGATGCGTACGTGAACAAACGCAAACCAGTCTTCAAAGGCAAGTAGCCTTGGGACGCCGCACAAGATAATCACACATGAGTAACGAAATGGCTCAGAAGACTGCTCGGGTCACTCTTTAACGTTCACGATTTACGATTCAGGATTTACTAATTTATGTCCTACGAACAAATTGATGTAATAGACGACGGCGGCATCACCACCATCACACTCAACCGGCCGGAGAAGTTGAATGCACTGGCGGGACACATGCGTCGCGATCTGGCCGAAGCCCTCGAAGCCGCCGGCAGCGACCGGACTGTTCATGTTGTGGTTCTCACCGGCGGCGGCCGCGCCTTTTGTGCCGGCGGCGACGTGGCTGCGATGGCCGACTTGATCGAACGTCAGGATGCTGACGAGTTCTCACGTCTGCTGGGCTCGGCGCGCCGGGTAGTTACGGCAATTCGTAACATGACCAAACCAGTGATTGCTTCGATCAATGGACCAGCATTCGGTGCCGGGTTCAATCTGGCGCTGGCCTGCGACCTGCGTATCGCATCCAGTAATGCTACGTTCAGCCAATCATTCACAAAGGTCGGGCTCCATCCTGACTGGGGCGGCACATATTTTCTGCCGCGACTGGTCACTGCCAACAAAGCCTGCGAACTGTTTTTTCTGGGCGATTCGATTACTGCCCAGGAAGCCCAGAACCTCGGACTTTTGAACTTTGTCGTCGCGCCCTCCGAACTGGAGAGCGAAACTCGCAAGCTCGCGGAACGTCTGCGGGACGCGCCCGCCATTGCCATTGCCGCGGCGAAACAAGCGGTTTACATGAGTCATTCAGCAGAGTTGGAAGAGATGCTGCGTTATGAAACTGAGGCGCAGATGCGTTGCTTCGATTCCGACGATGGCGCCGAAGGCGTGCGCGCGTTTCTCGAAAAACGACCACCAAAGTTTACGGGGCGGTAGGGGGTTCCGAGTTTCGAGTTTCGAGTTACGAGTCTGTAACTCGAAACTCGAAACTGAAAGCCGGGACTTCAAGTTCAAAATGAGCCTGCAAAACCGAATTGCCTTAATCACCGGCGGCGGCCGCGGCATTGGTCGCGCCATTGCGCATGCCTTTGCGCAGGAGGGTGCAACAATTGCAGTCGCCGCGCGGACACAAGAGCAAGTTGAAAACGTGGCGCAAGAACTAACCCAGCAGTTTCAAGTCAAGGCGGCGGCGATTTCCTGTGACGTTTCCGATGTTAATAGCGTTAAAGCGATGTTCGATAAGACCGCTGAAGCTTTCGGACGCGGCCCGGACATTTTGGTCAACAATGCGGGTATCGCGGAGAGCGCACTAATCACCCGCACCGGAGATGAACTCTGGCGCCGCATTCAGGGAATCAATTTGGATGGCACTTTTTTCTGCATGCGCGCTGCTTTGCCGCAAATGATCGAACGCGGCTGGGGCCGCATCATCAACATCGCGTCGATCGCGGGCAAGACTGGCGCGCCTTACATCGCGGCTTACTCAGCTTCGAAACATGGCGTGCTTGGTTTGACTCGTTCTGTTTCGCAGGAAGTGGCGAGCAAGGGAATAACAGTCAACGCAATCTGTCCCGGCTATGTTGATACCGACATGACTACTGGCGCGATTGAGATAATCACTAACAAAACTTCACTGACAAAAGATCAAGCGTTGGACTCGCTAAAAAAGATGAGTCCGCAAAATCGCTTAATTACGTCGGAAGAAGTCGCAGCGTTGGCTTTGTTGTTGGCTTCAGAAGACGGCCGCGGAATCAACGGCCAGGCAATCAATATCGACGGTGGCGGCGTGCTGTTTTAGTGAAGAAAACTGTTAGTTTGTGCTCGA
>DATAOU010000389.1:0-29681 GCA_036265575.1 Pyrinomonadaceae bacterium | reverse complement strand
GCTTTCACTTTATTTGCCTGCGTCGCATCGCTAACAGTAGTTGGCTGGCTCGCGGATCGCTGGTTGGGCACAAAGCCGTGGCTGTTGGTCGCGGGCGTAGTTCTTGGTGCGATAGCAGGTTTTTATCAGTTTGTGAGGCTGACCTCGCAGCTGTAACTGGTTCAATTCGGACTAGCGCCGGTTTGTGGCATGAGGTTAGCACCACCGCGCGGTAGCGGATGGGTTCCGACACAGCCATCAGCAATCACAGAACCCACCCGCTACCGCGTCGTGGTACTGACCTCATCGCACTGCAATCAGTGACTGAAAAGCGGCACTTAGTTTCTTCAACCAAGCCACCTCGACAAGAGGGCGATTTCCTGTGTAAAATCCCCAGCTTTGCTAATGAATGTAATCGACGACAAACAGGGTTCGCAGCCATTTTCCGCGCGCGAAGACGCCACTAACCGGCGTATTTTTCGCAGCATGATTGTGGCCATTATCCTCGCCGTCGGCGCGAGTCTGTTTTTTGCGCCCTGGCGCGTGGGTACCGGATTGTTAATAGGTGGCCTGTTGTCGTTGGTGAACCATTATTGGTTGATAACCTCAACAACAGCGGCATTCAGCGTCCTGGTGAATGGAGCCAAGCCGCGTTTGAGTCTTATTCAGTACGTCCTTAGGTATGCGGTTATCGGTGGTGTGATCATGCTGTCGTACAAGTTAGGAATTGCTTCGGTTCCGGCGATGATCATTGGGCTTTGTAGTTTTGTGTTTGCTCTTTTCGTAGAAGCGTTTAGAGAATTTTATTTCGCAATTATTCATCGAGAGGAAATCATTTGATGTTGTTGGAAGCGGCAGGCGCGGAACACGCTGAATCAGCGGAGCACACTCCGATCATCGTGCAATTTGTGAATCACTACTTCGGCGACTGGGCGTACCGCTTTGAAATGAACTACACCTACCCGTTTTGGACGAAGTTCTTCGCCAAATTCGGGACGACGCCGGAAGCCGTGTTTGGTCCATACACGCCCGAAACCGCAATCCCCTGGTACACGGTGATGTTTGTCATCGCTTGTATCTTAAGCGTGGTGACGATTTGGATTTTGCGGGGCCAGCTTTCAGAAGAAGAACCCGGGCATGGGCAGCAAACGCTGGAGCTCGGCGTGCTCGCAGTACGCGGGATGATCGAAGACATCATTGGCTCGCATGGTTTGAAGTACTTTCCCGTCGTGCTGACTTTTGCGGTGCTGATACTTTTCTCGAACCTGATGGGACTGTTTCCGCTTTTTATGTCACCTACCGCAGCGGTTAGTGTGACGTTTGCGCTGGGTCTCGCTTCGTTCCTTTACTACAACTGGATCGGCATCAAGGAAAACGGAATACTCGGCCACCTAAAACATCTGGCGGGACCTGTCTGGTGGATCTCGTGGCTGATCTTTCCCATCGAATTGATAAGCAACTTCATTCGTCCGTTCTCACTCGGAATCCGTCTCTTCGGAAATCTGTTTGCAGATGAAAAGGTCGTGAACACGGTGTCACAGCTTAAGCCTCCCTATACGTGGATTGCCCCGCTGCTGTTGATGCCGTTGAGTATCTTTGTTTCATTTATTCAGACGTTTGTTTTTATTCTTCTTTCGCAGCTTTATTTGAGCGAAGTTTCGCATGCGCCTCACGAGGCACATGAGGAACATCACGAGTCCGTTGCGGGATCTGATCACGGTCAGGTACAGCCGGAGCATGCTGCACTAGCAGTTTCTTAATTAGTAGCAGAGTCGCGCGTCGAGCGGTGGAGACAACGCGTCTTTATACGTTGGCACGCTAGTTGGAGTTGGATGCGGCTTTCAGAGAATTAAAAAGCAAACACTGGCAAATAATTAATTCGGTCGAGGTAATAGTGTCTGTCTCGCAGGAGCGCCGTTGTAAGAGGGGCGGTGGATACCGGATGCAGGCGAAATCATAACCCCGGTGGCTGCTTATTTATCTGTTTGGCTTAGCGTCTATTTCTTGAGGCCGATCGCCTCTTCAGGAGAACCGAAATGAGAAGACTTAACTTGATTCTGTTCGCTGTAGTCACAGTACTGATGACTGCAATGACAGCTTTCGCCCAAACCGGGGCGGCAGATCATCCGGTTGATAACAACGCCGGATTAAAAGCGATTGCCGCGGGAGTTGGCTTTGCGATCGCCGTGTTTGGCGGAGCTCTGGGCCAGTCCAGGATTGGTGCGGCAGCCTGCGAAGGCGCGGCGCGTAATCCGGGAGCGGCCCCAAAAATCCAGGTGATGATGATTTTGGGACTGGCGTTGATCGAATCGCTGGTTCTCTTTGCGTTGCTGGTAGTCTTCGCAAAGATTAGCTAAGGCGAGCAATACGCGCCGTTTCCCTTGGCGCGAGTTTTGTAATTGATGCGGGGCGTGGCTGATGGCTGCGCTCCGCATCTTCTTTTAGTCCTGATGCAGTCTGATTTGGGGCGACTGAGTGTCATGAGGTCGGTATCCCGATGAATCGGGATAGCGGATGGATACTGCAACACTCTTAATTCGACGGGCAGCACTACTTGCTTTTCGCCGCTTTGCTGCCGTCCAAACCTCTGTGTTAGGCTCTTCGCATTCTCCCAAAGAAAATTTGTCCGAGGAAGCACGACAGACCTTCCCGACTGCTCGGTCAGAAAACTAATGAAGGCATTCTGCCCAACTTTAGGTAGCGAGGGTATTAAGGTTCGATGAAAGCTTGTCCGAAGTGTGGCGCGGAATATCCTGACACAACCACGTTGTGTCCGTCGGATGGTATTGCGCTCGAGAAAACTGATGACTCATTACTCGGGCAAACCCTCGCCGGGAAATACCGCATCGACGAACGGCTGAGCGAAGGGGGCATGGGAACCGTTTACAAAGGGACCCATGTGTTGATGGACAAGACGGTGGCCATCAAGGTGCTGCGTCCCTCGTTGGCGGCCGACGAAAAAATTGTGGCGCGTTTTTCTCGCGAAGCACGCGCTGCCTCTAAGATTTCTCACCCGCACGCATTGAGTGTCACTGACTTTGGCGAAGACGAGAACGGCATAGTCTTTTTGGTCATGGAATACCTGGACGGGCGAACTCTAAAGGAAATCATTCGCCGGGATGGACCCATGCCGCTCACGCGCGTCGTAGAAATTATCAAGCAAGTCGGAGGCGCACTGGACGCGGCCCACGCCGTAGGTGTGGTGCATCGTGATCTCAAGAGCGACAACATCATGTTGCTCAACACGATGAATGCCGATTATGCGCAGGTGCTGGACTTCGGAATAGCAAAGATTAAAGAACGGGAAGGGGAGTACGACCCTGGTTTGACTGCGCCGGATCTCGTTATCGGAACGCCGCAGTACATGTCTCCGGAGCAATGCTCACAAGCGCCGGACATCGATGCTCGTTCAGACATTTATTCGCTTGGCGTGATCATCTACGAAATGTTGGTGGGCCATGTGCCTTTTACCGGCGCGTCGCCGACCGAGATCATGCTCAAGCAGATGCAACAACCGGCCCCATCCGTCCTTGCTGAACGAAAGGATGTGCCGCAGGCAGTCGCGCAGGTGGTCGCGCGCGCGTTGGAAAAGGCGCCGCGTGATCGTTACGACTCAGCCGCGGCATTGATTGACGATCTGGTTGTTGCCGCCGGCATGGAGCCAGTTGCGGCACGGCCGAACAGCAACCCTTTGGTGGCACCCTCAGGCGGACTCGTAGACGATGACGAAGACGAAGAAACCGTTGTTCGCAAGCGCGTCACGACGCCCATGCCGAGGCCGCCTTTGCCGGCCGAGCCGCTGCCGTATGAAACTTCGCGGGCGTCTAGCTTCAACCCCTGGAAGATTTTGATCCCCTCGATGATTGGGCTGCTGGTGATCTTTGCGGCAATCTACGCCTTCACGCGTCGCTCACCGACGTCCACAACCGAAGCGCAACCCGGCTCGACCTTGACCGCTGATCCCAACGGGCAACCAGTTGAACCGGCTCAGCCGCCAACCGGGCAGGCAGAGTCCGGAATACCCGCGGCCGGTGCAACGAATGTGAACGCCAACAAGGCTGCGTCTCCTTCTCCTTCACCTGTCGGGAGTCCTGCGGATGCTGCGGGAGTCGAACCAAACATCAACGAGAACGCTAACGAGAACACCAATACTCGCAAGAATCCTCCCTTGCCGTCGCCGACGCAAACCATAAAAGAAGATGCGCCGCCACCGCCGACTCCTAAGCTGCCGACGCCAAAACCAACGCTGCCGCCACCGAGCAGTTCACCGCCGGCAACGCCGGAAATAAATCCGCCTAACTAGACTGTTTGCTTTGGGAGTACTTGGCCACTTGATTTCGAATCATCTGAATCAGTTGCGCTTCGTCGTCAATTGAGATTTTGATTTCCAAAACGTAGCAGGGAATTTCAAAGTGGAGTGACGACAGTTTTACCGCATCCTTAGCGGTAGTAAGAATGCTTACTGCTCCTTTCGCCCTCGCCTCGGCCACTATCTGATCGACATCAGATTGTTGATAGTTGTGGTGATCCGGAAAAGCCCGCTGCAACGCTAGTTCAAATCCCTCACGGCCCAAGTGGTTGAAGAAAGACTTGGGATTGCCGACGCCGCAAAATGCACCGACCGGGTTCTTTATTGAGGACGCCTGATCGATCGTCTCGCCACCGAGACGGCGCAATCCTGTCGTCACCATGCGCGAACGGAAGACCGGCTTTTGTCCGGCTGTCTTTTGTAATTCGGCGGTGATGGATGACAAGTCCGTCGTTTCTTCCGTCCGGGTCAGCACGAAGCAATCGGCGCGCGCCAAACCGCTGAGCGGTTCTCGCCGTTGACCAAGGGGAAGCATGCCGCCGCCCCAGGGATTTGTTGCATCGATGGTCACGATGTTTAGATCGCGTTCAAGTTGCAAGTGCTGGAAGCCGTCGTCCAGAACAAAAACCTCGGTTTGCAAATTATCAGCGGCCCAGCGGCCCGCCTCGCCTCGATTTGCATTGCAGATGACAGCTGCGATTCCTAATAAGTTTCGCGCAAGTAGCAGCGGCTCGTCTCCCGCAGCGGCAACGTCGGCCAGGACCTTGTGGCCGTCACTAACGACAACCTGTTCATTTGGATTCTGGCGGCGATAACCACGCGTTAGCACGCAAACTCGCCTGCCTTCAGCAGCCAGCACGCGACAGACCCATTCCACTAGCGGCGTTTTTCCTGTTCCACCTGTGGTGATGTTGCCAACGCTGATCACGACTGCGTCAAGCTTGGAAACCGAAAGCAAACGCTGGCGGTAAGCCACGGTCCGCAGCCGCGTCGCCAAACTGTAAAGCGCGCTAAAGGGCGGGAGTATGAGAGAGTTGGTAGCTTTCATCACCTTCTCGGATGACGGTGAAGCGGCACGCTGCGGGCCGTCACAACTGAACAGGCCAAAAGCTTTTCAGCGATTCCATCGTACGTTGGGTGGCGCCGCGATTTTGATTAACCATTTGTTTCGCTCGTTCGCCAAGTAGTTTTCTCTTGTCGCGATCGGCCAGTAATGTGGCAAGCAAAGTCTCAAGTGCAAGCGTTGTTTCCAAATCTGGCATTGCCGGTAGTTGAATGATCGCTTCGGAGCGGGCGAACTCTTCGACGATTTCCCTGAAGTTAAAAGTGTGGGCTCCGGTCACAATGCAAGCTCCCACCGCCGCCGGCTCGAGGATGTTGTGACCGCCAGTCTTTGCAATGCTGCCGCCGACAAACACTACCGTGGCCAACGAGTAAACCGATTGTAGTTCGCCTATTGTGTCGAGCAGGATAACCTTAGCAATGCCGTCTTTTTTTGTTTGTGGTGCACTCCTGCGCGCTAGGGAAAAACCTGAACCGTCAAGGAGCGCAGCGACTTCGGCAAAGCGTTCGGGGTGACGTGGTGCGATTAGTAACCGGGCAGTCGGCGTTTTCATAAGCAAAAGCTTGAATGCTTCCAGAATAATCCGTTCTTCCGGCGCGTGCGTGCTGGCGGCGAGGATCAATGGCGAATCGTCAGTGAAGTTAAACCTATCGCGCAGTTCGCTAGTCAATGTGTCGTTTAACGGCAATGTACCGGCATCGAATTTCAGACTTCCCGACACTCGAACTTTTTCCGGGGCAATTCCCAGTGACCGCAAGCGAGCGGCGTCGGCTTCTGTCTGCATAATGGCCAAAGTGACCCCGCGCAATACTTGCGACATGAATCCTCTAAACAGTCGATAGCGCCGGAACGACTGTTCCGACAGGCGTCCGTTCAAGATGGCCACCGGAATTTGTTGGCGCTCGCACTCGCGCAGGAAACCCGGCCACAACTCGGTTTCCATAATCAATACTGCTTCGGGACGCAGCGCCTTAAGAGTTCGACGCACCGACCAGCGCCAGTCAAAAGGAAAATAGAAAATCCTTTCCGCGTCTTGCTTGAAAATCTCGCGAGCAAGATTTTGACCAGTCAGTGTCGTAGTTGAAATTGCGATACGCCGACCGGGGAGTTGTTTTTTTAGTTCCAGGACCAGCGGACGCGCTGCCTGAGTTTCGCCTACGGAAACACAGTGGATCCAAATCAGCGGTTGGCCATTTGTGGGAGACAGGGCACCGAGGCGTTCGTGAAATCCGGCGACGTATTTGCCATGGCGAAAGGCATCGTAGAGAAAGCGAGGCAGCAGGATGAGAAAGCCGACAGCGAGCAGAAGGCTGTAGATAAAGTACATGAAGTGAAAGGTAACAGGTGAAAAGGACAAGTGAAACAGGTACCTAACCCTTCACTACCTCTCACGTGTCACTATTTGGCACGCTCAATGTACCGGCCTTCGCTGGGATCGACGCGAATGCGGTCGCCTTCATTCACGAATGGCGGCACGGTCACAGTCACGCCGTTTTCAAGTAGCGCCGGTTTGTTGACGTTGGAAACTGTGGCGCCCTTCATCGTTGGTTCCGTTCGCGTGACTGTCAGTTCCATCGATGGCGGCAAATCAATGCCGATAGGCGCGCCTTCAAAAAACTCCGCCTGAATTTTTAGACCCGGCGTTAGCCACTGTGCTGCATCACCAAGATCCTCGCCGCTTAAAGCAACCTGCTCGTAATTCTCCGTGTTCATAAAATGGTGGTGCGAACCGTCTGAGTACATGTATTCCATTTCATGCTGTTCGAGCGAAGCGCGTTCCACCGTGTCAACGGAACGAAAGCGGTGTTCGAACGAGGAACCGGTCTTAATGTTCCTCAGTTTTGTTTGAATCATTGCGCGCAAATTTCCCGGCGTATGATGGCGGAATTCCATCACTTTGCACGGCTCGCCTTCAAACAGAAGCACCATTCCCCGGCGAATTTGAGTTGCAGAAATAGCCATAACTTTTCTTAAGTTCTCCGTCTAGTTTTTCATTAACCGCGAGCTTGGCGAGCGATCGGGGCCTTATTTGAAACGCGTAGTCTAGCGAGGCAGGTGCAGCTTTGTCCAGTGAGGCATCAGTCTGGTCGAACCCTAATTTGGTAAAGCAAACTGTTAGTTTGCGATGATTGATTCGCATCCAACGGCCGCAAACTAACAGTTTGTTTTTAAAGAACTGGATCAGGCGACGCGCGCAGGCAAGTAAAAAGGCGGCCCCGCCAGAATCGCATCGATCCCGGCCTGACCGCCTTTTTGAGGAGCCCACCTACCTCGTTTTAATTAACGTCTCACCAGTCGAAAGGTTCCAATATGAACTCAGGCCGCGCGGGCGCGTGGAACGCGACGCTGGCGAGCCGCCTGATCAAGCCAGGTCTGCGCCGCGTCATACTTCGAAAATCGTTTTTCGTCGGCACGAAATGCAGCGGTGTGGTAGTAACGGCGGCCATTGATAACTTGCGCGGCGTGCTTAATGTGCAGCATCTCGTGATAAAGGATGTACTCGACAAACCATTCAGGCACCTGCGGCGAATCCAGCGACTTGCTTATGGTAATCGTCTCGTGCACCCGATCGTGATGACCGAGAATGCTGCGCGTACGACGTTGCGACCATGTGATCGTGGGCTTAGGCAGGGCCGAATCAAAATAGCGACGGTTTAATTTCAAGAACATCCGGTCAAGATCATAGGTGCTGCCCCGGGCGCTGGAAATCATCTTCCGGCCTCGACGTTTACGGGCAATATCGGACGACCGGACAACATCGGGCGCCATTGAATACTCGCGATAGGTGCGTTCATACGCTGCCGGCACGCGTTTCCCAAGAAGTTTAGCCACCAGCACAAACGCGAGCGCCCGCGTCACTTCCGGTGGGCATGCCTTGCAGATATCTGACAAACGAACGTGGACGCTGCCCGAACGAAGCCTGATCGTATGGTGCAGCCCGGCGTATGGATAGAATCGCACGTCGATGGGCGGCAACGGACGGTTACCGCCGAGGTGATGAAATGCATCGACAAAAAACTTTTTCACCTCATCCATGGCGTTCGCTCTCTGAAGCTGTATCTTTTTGTCTATTCAACTGTTTCATCCAGTTTGCCGGAGGAAGAAATCCTGGTTCAGCTCGCACTGTCGAACCCGGGGGCGTGGGTACTGAAAGTCGTAGGCTGCCGCTAATCTTACGGAGAGCGCTGGCGAGCGTCAATTGGAGCACAGGCCAGGTCAAAAAGCCCAGTAAAAACAACACTTTGAGGCGCACCCGGCTGGACACTTGGCGCCGCCGACACAAGCAAGTGCAACCCGGGAGATGTCGTCCCTCCGCCCCGCTCAAATGGCAAAATACCTCGGTCGGATTTGCATTAAGGCATTGAAGGCGTGTGACTTAGAAACCTCTACGAAACGCCGCCCAGTTGTTTGCAGCGCGCTACACGATTCTTTATACTGCGATTAGTAGTTTGCTTTGCTGGTTTGCGCTCCGCTTGGTGATCGCACTCGGATACTGTTACGGAACTCATTGAAAGGTCCTGGTTTTTTGCAGTAGTAATTCATGCCCCGTCGTCACTCCACTATCCATACGACAGACGCAGACATCGTCGATTCTCGCGCCCAAACGGTCCTTGCAGCCCTGATTAAGGAGCACCTGGGAACGGGCGAGGCGGTAAGTTCGCGCGCGCTCGCAGATCGCTTTGGCCGAAGTTCAGGATGGAGCTCGGCGACAATCAGAAATGTGTTGGCGGATTTGGAAGAAGCCGGTCTGGTTGAGCAGCCGCATACTTCTGCCGGCCGGATGCCCACCGATAAGGGTTATCGTTACTACGTAGACAACACGCTTGAGGAAGCTCGCCTGTCCCGTGCGGACTTACGCGCAATAGACAAAGTCTTTGCCTCAACCGGTCTTGATTCGGCGACGTCTTCGGATCGCGTTCTGGAAAAGATGTCGCACGCGCTTTCCGAACTGTCCGACAATGTCGGCATTGTTTTCTCGCCATCCCTTGCTGACAATCGCCTGAACCATATCGAGTTTGTGCAGCTTTCCGACAAACGCATCCTGGTGGTTCTGGTTACCACAGCGAACACGGTGCATAACAAACTTATCAGGCTGGAAGATCAACTCACGCCGGAGGAGCTGGAGAGCACCGCACGCTATCTCAACGTCGAGTTCAGCGGCAAAAGCCTGTTAACCATTCGCGCTGAAATTCTCGAGTTGATGCGGCAGGAGAAGGCCCTCTACGATCGCCTGCTACGAAATGCAATCCTGCTTTGTGATATGAGTCTGGAAGGCGAGGATACGGGCGGGGGCGATGTCTATGTTGACGGCGCTTCAAACATGCTGGCTAAGCCTGAGTTTGTTGATATCGACCGCATGCGTGAGCTGTTTCGGACTTTTGAGGAGAAATCGCGCCTCATCAAAATACTGAATGAGTGCGTTTCCCGTGACCAGATTGCCTTGGCCGGCGACGTGCACGTCGTGATCGGACGCGAACACCCCAACCCATCCCTGCGAAATTGCGCTTTGATCACTGCGCCATATCGGCTGAGCTCCAGCGAACACCTCGGCACTTTGGGTGTTGTTGGCCCCATGAGGATTGAGTATTCACGGATTATGGCTATGGTAAACTACATGGCGCGGTTAATTGAGCACCGGCTCAATGACGATGCCCGAGCCTGATTCCTTCTTAACCTTTGCAGAACTCAAGTGGCGACATGGCTCCTGACGATAAAGCAGACAGGACGAAACGCATTCCTGTTAATTTTCACGATGGCGGTGGCAAAGACGATTCCGCAGCCGTGTCGAATGATTTGGAGACTCCCGACGAAGTGACATCTAACCCGCCTGAATCCGGTCTACCGGACTTTGACCAGGAAACTTTTGCCGAAACCGATCCGCCCGTGCACTCATCGCCACAGGCAGATGGCTCGCCGGCGGATGTTGCCGCCAATGCCGGTGGTCCGGAATTGGCAGAGCTGGTCGCGACGCGCGCGGAACTAAAGCGGCTAGAGACAGAAACCAAGGACTTGCGCGACAGTTTAGCGCGGCGCCAGGCTGACTTTGAGAATTACCGGAAGCGAATGGAACGGGAACGAACCGAGACTTACAACCGAGTAGTCGCCGACATCGCCGCGAAGCTGTTACCGGTTTTGGATAACTTAAAGCGTGCGCTGGAAACCGAAGCTTCCGTCGAGGCGAGTGAGTCAGACGAGTTTCGACACTTTCTCAGCGGCGTGGATTTGATTTACAAACAGTTGAATGGAGTCTTGGATGCGTTTGGAGTAAAGCCAGTGGCCGCCGAGGGCGAGATGTTTAATCCGCACCTCCACGAAGCGGTGGTGACCGAGGAAACGGACGAGTACGAGCCGGATACTGTCATGCAGGAAATTGTTCGCGGGTTCAAACTCGGTGACAAATTGATCAGGCCGTCGCTCGTGAAAGTCGCTGTCAAGAAATGAGTAGCACGCTGCGCCAATAGGAACTTGTAAAGATGGGAAAAGCCATAGGCATTGATTTGGGCACCACCAACTGCTGCGTTTCCGTTCTGGAAGGCGGGGCGGTTCAAATCGTACCCAACAAAGAAGGCGGCAGGACTACGCCGAGCGTAGTGGGCTTCACCGACAAGGGCGAACGTCTGGTTGGCCAGATCGCAAAACGTCAGGCAGTCACAAACGCCGCGAATACCGTCTACGCCGTCAAGCGATTGATCGGCCGCAAGTTCAATTCACGTGAGGTTCAGCGCATGCGTGAGACTTCGGCGTTTGAAATTGTCGATTCGCCAAACGGCGACGCGCGCGTGCGGGTTCAGGGCCGCAGCTATAGTCCGCCCGAGCTGTCGGGTGTCGTGCTGCAACGTTTGAAGGCGGCAGCGGAAGACTTTTTGGGCGAACCGGTAACGGACGCCATCATTACCGTGCCCGCTTATTTCGATGACACCCAGCGACAGGCTACCAAGGACGCTGGAAAAATTGCCGGGTTAACCGTTGAGCGAATTATCAATGAACCCACAGCTGCTGCGCTTGCCTACGGGTTGGGCAAAAACGACATCGAGCGAATAGCTGTCTATGACTTGGGAGGCGGCACGTTTGATATTTCAATCCTTGAAATGAGCGATGGCGTGTTTGAAGTGTTGTCCACATCCGGAAATACATTCCTGGGCGGAGAGGATTTGGACGAGCGCATCATGAACTGGATGGCAGATCAGTTTTTGAGCGATACCGGAATTGACTTGCGCAAAGATCGACTGGCACTACAGCGTCTGAAAGAAGTTGCCGAGCGCGCCAAATGCGAGCTCTCCTCAGCGACTGAAACCAATATCAATCTGCCGTTCATTGCCGCGGATGCAACTGGTCCAAAGCACTTTAATAAGCCGCTGACTCGTGCTGAGTTTGAGACCCTGATTGGCGATCTTATCGAGCAAACAATCGAACCCTGCCAACGCGCGCTGCAGGACGCTAAACTCCAACCATCCGATATCGACAAAGTGATTCTGGTCGGCGGCCAAACTCGTTCGCCCATCGTTGAGCGTACCGTTGAGAAGATTTTTGGCAAAAAGCCCTCCGCTGAAATTAACCCGGACGAAGTGGTGGCTATGGGCGCGGCCATCCAGGGCGGTGTGCTGACTGGCGAAGTTAAAGACATCGTGCTGCTCGACGTTCTGCCGCTGAGCCTGGGACTGGAAACGCGCGGCGGTTTGTTCACCAAAATCATTGATCGAAATTCAACTATTCCATTGCGCAATAGCTTGACGTTCACAACCGTCGTCGATAACCAAACTTCTGTCGAAATCCACATTCTGCAAGGCGAGCGCGAAGTCGCGGAAGGGAACCGTTCACTAGGGAAGTTTGAGCTGGTCGGCATACCGCCGAGCCCGCGCGGCGTGCCGCAAATCGATGTAACCTTCGAGGTCGACGCCAACGGAATCGTTTCCGTCTCTGCCCAGGACAAAGCAACCGGGCGCGAACAACAAATGCGCATTACACCCACTTCGGGTCTGGCTCCTGACGAGATTGAGCATCTAATCAAAGAGGCAGAAACGTTTGCGGATACCGATCGCAACGCGAAAGAGGTTGTAGTCTTGCGCAACAAGCTCGAGTCGCTGCTGCGCAACACGCAGAAATCGTTTACCAAGTTTGGCGGCATGCTTTCAGCTAACGATCAGGAAATTGCGGAGCGCGTTTTTGGCGAGGCTGAAGAAGCGACCAAGGCAGACGGGCGCGATACAATTAACAAGGCATTGACCGCGCTGGAACGAGTGGCTGGGCAACTCACTAACGCGATGATGAATCCGTCCAACGATTCGGTGCCGACTGCCGCAGAGGATTCCAACTAGATTTCACAGCCAGAGATTTTGATAACACCAAAGACGAGGAAAGGTTTTAAGAAATACTGAATGAGTAAGCGAGATTATTACGAAGTTTTAGGCGTCAATCGGACGGCCACTGACCAGGAATTGAAAAGTGCGTACCGGCGGCTCGCGGTCAAATACCATCCGGACAAAAATCCGGGCGATGCCAGCGCGGAAGAAAAATTCAAAGAAGCGGCCGAAGCATATAGCGTGTTGGCTGACGGGACGCAGCGCCAACGTTACGATCATTTTGGCCATGCCGGCGTTTCCAGCGGCGCCGGGCAAACCTGGGGAGCGCCCGGATTTGGCGGCATCGAGGACATCCTCGGTGATCTTTTCGGGTTTGGCGATGTGTTTGGAACCGGCCGGGGTGGCGCGCGCCGTGCAACCGCACAACGCGGCGCTGACCTGCGTTACGATCTGGAAATAACTTTAGAAGAAGCCTACGCCGGGATGACTGCGCAACTGCGTATTCCTCGATTGGAAACTTGCGAGACTTGCAAGGGCAACGGAGCGGCTGAAGGATCACAACCGGAAACTTGTAACAACTGCCAGGGCTCAGGCCAGGTGCGTTATCAGCAAGGCTTCTTTTCCGTGGCTCGCACCTGTTCTGTGTGCCGCGGCGCTGGACGCGTAGTTAAGAACCCCTGCGCCGCCTGCCATGGCGCCGGCCGCGTCGAGCGCGAGAAGCAGATGGAAGTCAAGATTCCTGCGGGTGTCGAAACCGGGTCGCGTTTACGCGTACAAGGAGAAGGCGAGTCAGGCACGCAAGGTGGCCCAGCCGGCGACTTATATGTTGTGATTCACCTTGCCGAACATGAACGCTTCGAACGTCAGGGAAGTAACCTTTACGTCTCTCAACCAATTACATTCGCTCAGGCTGCGCTGGGCGCGGACGTATTCGTCCCAACTCTCGAGAGCGAAGAAAAGATAAAAATTCCTACCGGCACGCAAACAGGCACAGTGTTTCGCTTAAAAAACAAAGGCATGCCGGTGCTCGGCGGTCGCGGGCACGGGGACTTGTTTGTTTCGGTCAGCGTTGTTACACCAACGTCGTTGACCCGCGAACAGCGAAAGCTTCTTGAACAGCTCGCTGTAGTTGAGAACAAAGACCTGGAAGACAAAGGCCTGGCCGATAAGGTTCGCGACATTTTTGGCTAAGCAACCTGGTCTCGGCCTCGCCATCTAAAATATGCGGAAGGTCTCCCACTTTCCGTTGGCTTCACTTTCATCTGGGCTACGCCCTGGCAATGAGTTAACCCAAAATCGTTTTGATAAAATCGCGTGCACAACACGCTGGAGTTCAGTCATGAAGCACTTCCCCTTTAGATTTCATGTTCTAGTTCTCGCAATTCTTGTTGTCTTGACGTCCGCTACGGCTCGAGCTCAGGACAGCATGGAGCGCTGGCAGAAGTTTGACTTTGCCAAGACATCGCTAAAGTCTGCCGATGTCTCGGGTCTGGCGCTCGAGGACCTGACGCTGATGCGTGGCATCGTATTCGGTCGCCATGGCCGGATCTTCAAGGACGCGACGATAAAGGGTTATCTGGAAGCACAGGATTGGTACAAGCCCAATCCCGACTTTCAAAACTCAATGCTGAATGCTACCGAACGGAAGAACCTTGATTTGATTCGCGTCGCCGAAGCCAGCAAACACGAAACGTTGCAACCCGGCGATATGCGTTACTGGGTGACGCGCTTATTAACGCCGCGCAAGCTGGGCAAACACAGCGGCGCCGAGTGGCTGGTGCTGCGTTCAGAAATCGAAGCGATTCACGGCAAGCGTTTTGAAAGCGATGCGTGGTTGCAGCAATACTTTGACGAGCGTTACTGGTATCAGCCAGGAAAGTATGATCCCAAGTCGTTATCTGCTATCGAACAAAAAAATCTAGCCACCATCACCTTGGCGCAGAAGCGTTCGCGTAAGGTGGCGCTCGCTCCCGGCGACATGGAGTTGTTCGAGAATCGCCTGATCTCAACGCAGATGTTGCACGGCTTGAGCCTGTACGAACTGCGCCTGCTGCGAAATGAAATCTACGCGCGGCACGGCCGAGCGTTTCAGGCCCCCTGGCTGGCGCAGTACTTTTTTAGCCAGCCTTGGTACCAGCCTGATGATAACTTTAAAGATGAGCAGGTGACCGGCAGCGAAAAAGCAAACGTCGATACGATTGTCGCTTATGAAAAACAGATCCACGATAACCTGAGTACTAAACCAGTTACCCGCGCTTTGCTCGAAGGGCTATTTATTGAGGACGCCAGTCAAATGCGGCAGGAGATATATGCTCGCCGCGGCAAAGTGTTCAAAGAACCGTGGCTGCAGAAATATTTTTCCAGCTTTGCCTGGTACAAACCTGATCCGAATTTTACTGACGCGCAGTTAACTGAGTTGGAGAAACGCAATATCGCAACGATTGCCGCTTATGAGAAAAAGGCGGTGAGCGCCGCAAGCGTCATCGAGGGTTGATAAGGCCAACTTCCGGCCTCGCGTGACGAGGCCAAGACACAAAAAAGAGTAAGCAGTAAGCAGCAGCAGTAGGCAGAAAGATGGCGGGCAACGGTGCCCGCCCTTCTTTTTGTCCGACCAACTTTAGTTTGTCGAACACCTTCGACAAATGAAGTTCATCAAACACCATCGACAAACTGAAGTTTATCGGACATTACAAGCGATATCGCACTTTTGCCTTGCGCAAGGCTTCATCTGGATTATCAAGATTTTGCAAACGTAAGGTGACATCCGCGTTGAGATCGAAACCGGAACGCTCGCCTGCCTGAAGTTTGACCGTACCAGCTGCTGCAATCATTGCCGCGTTGTCCGTCGACAAATGCAGCGAAGGAAAGTAAGCAGGAATACCAAGCCCGGCAGCCGCCTTGCCCGCGGCTTCGCGCAAAGCACCGTTGCAGGCGACACCACCGGCGACAATTAAAGTTCGTGGTCCATATTCTTCAGCGACGCGTTCCGTCGTTCCCACCAAGGAACGAATGACAATGCTCTGGAAACTCGCGGCGAGGTCCTTAATCGCCTGCGAAGGCGCGTCGCCGTTGCCAACCGGCTGCACTCCGCTTTCGCGAACATATTTGGTCACGGCCGTTTTTAGTCCGCTGAAACTGAAATCAGGCGAGCCATCGCCCATGCGCGGGACCGAAAACTTGACCGCCTTTGGATTACCTTCGCGCGCCAGGCGTTCGATGATTGGCCCACCGGGATAGCCCAGACCGAGCAGCTTGGCAACTTTGTCGAAGGCTTCGCCTGCAGCATCGTCGCGCGTGCGCGCTACAACTTTGTACTTGCCCGGTTCGGGAACGAAAAACAAATTCGTATGGCCGCCAGAAACAACCAAAGCGAGCGCGGGATATTCAACCGGCGGATTTTCGAAGGCAACCGAATAAATGTGACCCTCGATGTGGTTTACTCCAACCAGGGGTTTCTGCAGGGCGAAAGCCATAGCCTTCGCATATGACACACCAACCAATAACGAGCCAACCAAGCCTGGTCCGATCGTGACCGCGATGCCGTCGATTTCTTCCGTGCGGATATTGGCGCGCGTGAAAGCTTCTTCTACGATCTGAACTATCTTGTCGAGATGTTCGCGCGAGGCGAGCTCAGGTACGACGCCGCCAAAACGTTCGTGAGTCTTTATTTGCGAAGCAATGACGGACGAAACAATTTCGCGGCCGTCACGCACGAGTGCAGCCGCGGTTTCGTCGCATGATGTTTCAATTCCGAGAACGAGCATGGAACGATTCTAGCAACGATTCGATGAGGTGGCGAAAGCAGAAAAAGGACTAGCATGAGTACGGCTATGCCGTCTGATGTGCGGAAGGTCTATGACCTTCCGTCATAGCATCTTTTTGCATCGGGCTCCGCCCCTCGGATTGGGGCGTAGCCCCAGCGTATTGGAAGTGGGTTGGCCGGTGGGGCAGAGCCGCCACCGCACATCAGGCGGCAGAGCCGTTGCTGGGAATTCGCTTCGCCTGGAAAGTCGCGATATTCAGCTCATCACTGAACGGAATGCCGAGACGAACGCTTCCATTTGCGGTCGGGTGCCAATCGTGACGCGCATGAAGTTTGGCATCGCGGGAAATACGCGCCCCACTTGCACTTTGCGATCGTTCATGGCGCCGATGACCGGCCTCACCTCGCGGCGCAGGTCAATCATCATAAAGTTAGCGTGCGAGGGGATGTATTTGTAACCCGCCTTATCGAGCTCGGCGTAGACATAGTTCTTAACTTCCGCGTTACGGCGGCGTCCTTGTTCAACCTGTTCGTGGTCCTGCAAGCTCGCGATCGCTGCCACCATGGCCATGATGTTCACGCTGTCCCACGCCTGTTGCGCGCGCATGCGTTGGATCAACTCCGGCCGCGCTACGCAATAGCCACAGCGCAACCCGGCCATACTGTAAATTTTCGAAAAGGTGCGCGCCACGATTAGGTTTGGATACTGCGCAATAAGCGGAATAACGCTTTCGTAGTCGTTTGACTCGACGTAATGATGATAAGCCTCGTCAACCAGCACCATGGTTTGCGCCGGCACCTTTGCGAGAAAGGTGCGCATTTGATCCTTCGGCGTAAGGCTGGCCGTAGGATTATTTGGGTTGCAAATGTAGATCAAGCCCGCGTCTTTCTCGGCCAGCATCTTCGGCAGATCGTGCCCATACTCGCTGGTCAAATTTATCTTCACCACTTCTGCGCCCGCGACTGCGGCATGCGCAAGAATCGCTTCGAACGTCGGATGACCGACCAACAACTTTTTGCCCGGACCGGTGAATGCAGCGGCCGCAACTTTCAGAATTTCGCCTGAGCCACTTCCCAAAAGGATCTGATCGCTTGAAACACCATTCAGTTTAGCTAGACCTTCGACCAATTCGTTTTCATGTTCGTCCGGATAGCGCCATGCCAAACTAAAGGCATCGGTCATTGCCTTAATCGCCATGGGTGATGGGCCATAGGGATTTTCGTTTGAGTTAAGACGGACTAGCGTCGGGCTAGTAACCAGCCGCAGTGCGGGGGATGATATTGCGAACGACGGATTGAGTGCGGCGTAGGCTGCGCCCGCGCTCAGAACCTTTGCAAAGCCACGGCGCGAAAGAGATGATGTCATGGTCCCTCCTCAACGTTTGAGAGGCGGCTGAAGAACTCAGCGCTTCATGGAAAAGAAACTTAGTGCGGAATCGCCCTGCTTGAGTATTCGGCTGCGGATTATACTCCCAAGCTCCTCGGGTAAACCATTTTTATGGTGGTGCTCGACAATCAAGAGGCCCTCTTCGCTCAGCAGCTTTCCCTTGGGATCGCCGAATAGTTTGAGAACTTGGAGATAATCTGTGGCGTAAGGTGGATCAAAGAAAGCTATATCCCACGGCGCCACTCTTTGCTTTCGGCTGCGTGAAAGGTAGTCGGCGGCTTCGGCCTGGACCACCTTAGTTTGTTCTTCCGGCACCCGACACAGGTCGAGGTTAGCTTCAACTAACGCGCACATCTTCCGTGACTTATCCACAAAAGTGACATCGATTGCGCCACGCGATAGCGCTTCGATACCAACCGCTCCCGAGCCGGCACAGAGATCGAGAAAACGCGCATCGGCGATTCTCGGAGCAATGACATTGAATAGTGTCTCGCGCAGCCGATCGGAAGTCGGTCGCACTTCAAGAGACGGAGGACTCTTTAGGTTTCGACCGCGATATTTTCCCGCAATGACTCTCAAGAGCGAAAAAACCTCATCCGCAGATTACACCGATTACACAGATTACAAAGCCACAAGACACTTCAGTTTAAATTGAGACAATAATCCTTTAAATGGTTCCTATTTTTGAATCTGTGTAATCTGTGGATAAATCTCTTAGCCCACAGCCGCCAGGCCGAAGCGAGCGGTCGAACGCACCCGTTCGATCATCTTGGCAGTCTCGGGCGAGCGCTCGCCTTTGGCCAGATAGAAATCTGCTTCTTTCTTTGCAGCCGTTAGAATTTTCTGATCCCGCACCAGATTGCCGATTCGAAATTCAGGCAGGCCAGATTGCCTGGTGCCGAGCAACTCGCCCGGTCCGCGCAGTTCAAGGTCCTTCTCCGCAATCTTAAAGCCGTCATTTGTTTCTGCCATGATCCCGAGCCGCTCCGCGGCTACACCGGTCTTAGTTTCAGAAGCGAGCAGCAGGCAGTAGCTTTTCTCGGCGCCGCGCCCGACGCGGCCACGCAGTTGATGCAACTGCGATAAACCAAACCGCTCGGCATGTTCAACGACCATTACTGAGGCGTTCGGCACATCGACGCCAACCTCGATGACCGTGGTTGAAACGAGTATCTGAATTTCCCCGGCCACAAAACGGCGCATGATTTCCTCTTTGTCGGCAGCCTTCATCTTCCCGTGGACCAGACCTACCGAAAATTTGGGAAAGACTTTGTCGCGCAAGTATTCATAGCGACGGGTCGCGTCTTTTAAATCCATCTTTTCGGACTCTTCCACGAGCGGATAGACTACGTAAACCTGCCGCCCGGCTCGCACCTCGCGCGCAATTATTTGTTTGACCTCGAGACGCTGTTTCTCTCCCAGTACCAGCGTCTCAATCGGCGTTCGACCTGGTGGCATCTCGTCTATAACCGAAACATCAAGGTCGCCATAGATTGTCATCGTCAGCGAGCGCGGAATCGGCGTCGCAGTCATTACCAGGACATCAGGATTGAGACCTCGCGCACGCAATTCAGCACGTTGCAAGACGCCGAAGCGGTGCTGCTCGTCGATAACCGCGAGTGCGAGTTTATCGAAAGACACAGATTCCTGAATCAGTGCGTGCGTGCCAATGCAAGCATGAATTTCGCCGGCCGCCAGTTCGAGCTGCAGCTTCCGCTTTTCTGCAGCGCGCAATGATCCGGTCAACAACTCAACGCGATACGGCGCTTTCGCCAGCAGCCGTTTGATATTGCGGGCGTGTTGCTCAGCAAGAATTTCCGTCGGGGCCATCAGCGCCGTCTGGTAGCCGCTCTCCATCGCAGCCAGCATCGCGATCAAGGCAACGATGGTCTTGCCGCTGCCGACATCTCCCTGCAGCAGCCGGTTCATCGGCGCTGTCGACTGCATATCCTTGAAAATGTCCCTGACGACGCGGCGCTGCGCCTCGGTCAACTTAAACGGCAGGACTGAACCAATCCGCAGTTTGGTGGCCCGGTCGAGCTTGATTACCGCCGATTTTGTTTCTTTAGTACGTTTGCCACGCTTCAAGGCAATTGCCAGCACGACCCAAAAGAAATCTTCAAAGATGAGACGGAGATGAGCCGGACTGCGCGACTGTTCGTATAACTCGAGTGGGGTCTCGTCAGTGGGAAAATGAATGGCTCGTAAGGCAACATCGCGGTTAATAAGTTTATGGCGACGGCGCAGTTCGTTCGGTAGCGTTTCCGGTATCGCATCAGCGGGCAACTGCGCCAGCGTTGCATGGATGATCTCGCGCAGCCGTTTCGAACTGAACTCGCCCAGCTTGCGATAGATCGGAACCGAACGCCCCACATGAATCGCAGCCAGTTTGGGATCGTACACGTCCTCATCTCTGCCCGCATCGCTCTCAACCGGCGACAACATCTCAAGCTCGTCCGCTGGTTTGTTCAGGTGCAGGGAATAAGTCGCGCGGCGCTTGTCCCAGGTCCAGGCGCCAAAGGTCATGAAACGCGCGCCTTGTTGAAAACGTTTTGTGTAGTAAGTGACGATGTCGTACGCATGCGATCCGGAAACGAACCACCAGACGACAACAGGTCGGCCGGTTCTTTCAGGATCCGTTGCGGTGACTTCGAAAATGAAAAGATTGGATCTGCTAAACGAGCGACGATTTCTTACCTGGTAACCTCCGGCAACTTTGACCTCCAGTTCCAGCGAAGCTTCCATGCCCTCAGTCAGGTCACGTATGCGCGCGGGGTGCGAACGATCCTCGTAGCGCATTGGCAAGTAGTCGAGTAAATCTTCAACCACCACTTCGGCCGAAGTCTTTTTTCCCAACTGGGATTTCAGCGCCAAGGCGAGCCGTTGCGATAAGGTTTGTCCGAAGCGCGCAAGCCGATACTTGTAGAGATCTTCAACGGGAGTGTTGAGGCTAAAGGGGGCCGGCATTGCTGCGGATCATAACACGCAACGCTGCCAGGAATTAGATAGCGCCGCGTAGGTTTGGAGCGAGCTTTTGCTTAACCACTGAGCAGTAGTTAAGCTATCGGTACGCAGAATTATGAAAAAGGTGGTGAGGCAAGTGACTTCCGACGAGCCGATTTCCGAAGGCACCAAACAAAAACTGACTGACATCCGGCACGTTTTATTGCGCTTGCATAAATCCTTGCTTGATTTTGAACGCTTGGGCTACGAGCGGGTGCATGGGCGGATTGAGAATAGTTACGAATTCCTAAGCCTGGTCATGCATAACCCGTGGTTTGCGTGGCTGCGGCATCTTTCGGAATTGATTGTGCAAATCGACGAGGCGCTCGATGCGCGGGAGCCAACCAGCGAAAATACGGCGGCAACATTAATTGAAGAGGCGAGGCTGTTGCTCGTTCCGGCTGAGACAGGCGGGGAATTTCAACAGAAGTATTTTGTTTCGGTGCAGCAATCGCCCGAGGTGGTGTTGGCCCATGCGGAGTTCGCGAAGCTGCTGGGCCCTACAAGGCTTTCAAAAGAGATTCACTAAGAAGAATTGGCCGCGGATTAACGCAGACTTACGCGGATAAGGCGAAAAGGGTTCGACGTTTATGCTTTTCAGATCCGTGCATATCTGCGTTAATCCGCGGCGGGTTCTTAGCTTGCCGTTGCTTCCGACTTCACGCAGTACTGATCAAACGCCTGGATAAGTTCGTTGGCGACCTGCGAAGCATCCTTACCCTCAATCTGACGACGCTCCATCATATAGACGAGCTTACCGTCCTTCAGCAACGCAATTGAAGGTGACGACGGCGCGTAGCCGGTGAAATAGCTTCTGGCCTGGTCAGTCGCCTCGATATCGGCACCGGCGAAAACGGTCGCCACTTTGTCAGGCTTCACGCTGTGCTGCAGGGCACGCGCGATTCCCGGGCGGGCTTTACCGGCCGCGCAGCCGCAAATTGAATTTACGACTACCATGACGGTGCCATCGGTCTTAGTTAGCGTTTCGTCCACCTGTTCGGGCGTGCGCAGTTCTTCAACACCAATACGCGTCAATTCCTCGCGCATCGGACGGATCATCAGTTCGGAATAAGGCATAGCAAATTATCTCCTGAGCTTTAATTTAGGCAGAGATTGTAACACGGCGGCGCCGCAAGCCTCGTTGGGCAGAAATCGTACCGGTGCGGCCGCTCGCCTATGCAGCAAGCCGGCTCCCTAATCGACCACAATCATGGATTGAATCGCGCGGAATTTCTTATCGCTAACGCCATCGACCATCAGCAACTCTTCCGGACGACGAAAGCGCCCGTATTGTTCGCGATAAGCAACGATGCGTTCAGCGATGACTTTGCCGACGCCTGGTAGGTTCTCCAGTTCAGCTGCCGGCGCCGTGTTTATATTGATGTGAGCAGACGCTTCGGCTGTATGGACAGACGCTGGCGCCCTATTACTGCGCGGCATTCGCGCGCAAGCGCCGGCCATCGCTATCAGTAAGAGGAGAGCGAGACAGGAAGCGGGCTTTGTTTTGAAGCGAACCCGTTTCATGTATGCAAGTCAATGGTCGTGAAGCATTTGGGACGTTGCCGCTGCGGTGTGCAGTTTGCTGGAAGTCTAATTATTTCAAAACTTCGTCTGTTTTATACGGCGATGTCCACAGAGTTTTCCACAGGTGCCGTGGAAAAATGTTTCAAATCACTCGCGTAGACTTAGTCTGTGGCCTGACAGCCGGCAAAGACTAAAGTCGGTTGCCACTCATTCTTCTTCAACGCCGCCCTCATCCCACTGCGCCACCATTTCGTAGGCGCGGCCGAGCACCGGGCGCGGTCTTGAGCCGTCGGCCTGCCCAATCAAGCCTTCGCGTTCCATAATGTCGAGAATCGCTGCAGCGCGACCGTAGCCAATGCGTAGACGTCGTTGTAGGACCGAGGTTGAGGCCCGCTTCATCTCAACGCATATCCGCAGGGCTTCTTCGAAGAGTTCGTCGTGCTCACCGCCGCTGTCTTCCAACCCCAGCGCCTCTTCTTCGGACTGCGTGATTGACTCGTCGTATTCAGGATTGCCTTGCGCTTTAGCGTGCGCCACGATGCGGCCGATCTCCGTTTCATCTATGTAGGCGCCGTGCACGCGGATGAGTCGCGACGTCCCCGGCGGCAGAAACAACATGTCACCACGGCCGAGCAGGTGTTCTGCGCCATTGGTATCGATAATCGTGCGCGAGTCGACTTTGGAGGAGACGCGAAACGAAATACGGGAAGGAAAGTTTGCTTTGATCAATCCGGTAATCACGTCGACTGATGGGCGCTGCGTCGCCAGCACAAGGTGAATGCCGACAGCGCGTGCCATTTGTGCCAGACGCGTGATTGATTCTTCGACTTCACGACCGGAGGTCATCATTAAATCGGCCAGCTCGTCGATGATAATAACGATGTAGGGAAGTGGTTTGTGCGGCTCGCCTTTCTCGTCATATTCCTTGATAAGGTTGCGCCGCATGATTTCAGTGTTGTAGCCATCAATGTTGCGCACGCCCCAGCCCGCCAGATCCTTATAGCGCTGTTCCATCTCTTTCACTGCCCATTTAAGGGAGCGTGAGGCCACTTTCGGATCAGTAATAATTGGAGTCGCGAGGTGCGGAATGTCTGCGTACAGTCCCAACTCCAGACGCTTCGGATCAATTAGGATGAACTTAACTTCATCTGGCCGCGCACGGTAAAGAATCGATACGATCAGCGCATTAACGCCGACAGATTTGCCCGCGCCGGTTGTGCCGGCGATAAGCAGGTGAGGCATCTTTGCCAAATCGGCAACGTAATTAAGACCGTCGATCGTTTTACCCAGCGCAATCGTGAGTTTGGACGACGACTCCCGAAATGCGCGCGATTCAATCACCTCGCGCAGAAAAATTGTTTCGCGTCGCGGATTGGGAACCTCGATACCAACGTGAGGTTTGCCCGGCATGCGGTCGATGCGAATCGATTCAGCCTTCAACGCCAAACACAGATCGTCGACAAGAGAAACGACTCGCGAGTACTTAACACCGGGATCGGGTTTGAACTCATAAGTAGTAACAACCGGTCCGGGACAAATATGTTTGATCTGGCCGGTGACATTAAACTCCTTGCACTTTTCGGCGAGCCGCGTTGCCAGACTCAGCAGTTCCGTGTCTGCCTGTTCGCTGTGGGGCGGTGCTTCATTCAAAAACTCGAGCGGCGGCATTGAGTAGTCGGTGTACGAGACGCGTTTCGAGCGGTCGGCGTCGAATGGAAGTTTTCCGCTGGCCGGCGCCTCGCCTTTCGGGCGTAATACTGACGCGCCCTTGACCATTTCCTCGACGTCCTCTTCTTCTTCAACTGCGGCGTTGCCATTGCCGCGCGGGAAGATTGAGCGCCTGCCGGAACGGCCTTCGACAATTGTGGCCGTTTGCGCTCCAGCTCCGGCGGCGGCGGCGCGTGCGGGTTCGGCGCTTGCTTCAGCCGGAGCTGTTTCCTGGACCATGCGCGGTTCGCCGCGATTGATCGTTTCCGTTCCCAGCGTTCCCGCGGTCGGCGCTTCCATAAACTGTGCTATGCGCTGCTCCGGACTTAACTCAGGCGAACTCTTCATCGCCGCGCGCGCCGCCTGGTGTTCAGCTTTTAGAGCCGCGCGTTTTTCTTTGCGAAGCCGAGCTTCCTCGCGCCGTACTTCGCGCCAGGCTTTGAAGCGCTCCGGAAGCTTGCCCACAAATGCGAACCGTTCGGCAAACATAGTTGCCAGCTTCTGATAGAGATCGACGAAAGAAAAGTTGGTGGCCAACAACAAGCCAGTGGCAGCAATCGCAATAAGAAGAATTGTGGCGCCGACGGTGTTTAGACCACTCGCGAGTCCTCGCGAAATCAATGTTCCTACCAAGCCACCAGGCTGCACGCTGGCATCGAAGAGGGGGCGAAGACCGGAAATAGAAAGTAAGGCGGCGGCAGAAAGAGTCAGGATTAGCAGTCCGAGCAAACGAAAGAACGGTGCACGTATGCTCCGGGTGCGAAAACGACGCCAGGCGGCGCCCAATAACAACACAGGCAGCAAGTAGGCAGCAATTCCAATGGCCTGGAACAGAAGCGCCGCGACATTTGCGCCGATAGAGCCAGCCCAATTACGCGTCGCCCCCTGGCTCGCGGAATTCCACGAAGGATCACTTGGATAAAACGCCGCCGAAACCAGACACAACGACAGCAGCAGACCCACCGCGAAAAGCAGAATCGCCACAATCTCGTTGCGGCGGCTGTTTCGCGGCGTTATAACCCGCGGCTTCTCTTCAAATTCGGTAGTAGCCATTTAGATTGTCCGACAAACTTAAGGTTGTATTCTCTTCGTGAACACCCGCAATGTCTTTGCTAAGTTTCGACAAACTGAAGTTTGTCGGACAAAAACAATTATGCTGCCTTCTTCGATAGCAAATACGCCTTGATGAAATCATCGAGATCCCCGCCAAGCACGGCGTCGACATTTCCGCGCTCCAGTTTGGTGCGTGTGTCTTTGACGAGCTGATAAGGCGCGAGCACGTAACTTCTAATCTGTGAGCCAAAAGAGATGTCCGCTCGGTTTGCTTCCAACTCGGCCGTCTCCGCCCGCCGCTTTTCCAATTCCAGTTCGTAAAGACGCGAACGCAAAACCTGCATGGCGACGGCCCGGTTCTGGTGCTGAGAACGCTGGTTCTGACACTGCACGACGATGTTAGTTGGAAGATGAGTAATGCGCACCGCTGAGTCAGTGGTGTTGATGTGCTGACCGCCGGCGCCGGTGGCGCGATAAGTGTCAACCCGCAAATCTTTTTCGTTGATTTCAACTTCGATGTTTTCGTCGATCTCCGGATAAACAAACAGAGAAGCAAAAGAAGTGTGACGGCGGGCGGCTTGATCAAATGGAGAGATGCGCACCAGGCGATGCACCCCAGCCTCTGCCGACAAAAGGCCGTAAGCGTATTCGCCCTCAACTCTGAATGTGACGCCTTTCAAGCCCGCTTCTTCTCCAGGTTGGTAGTCAATGATCTCTGTTTTGAATTCGCGTTGCTCAGCCCATTTTAAATACATGCGGAGCAGCATCTCTGCCCAATCCTGAGATTCGGTGCCGCCGGCCCCAGGGTGAATGGTGCAGATCGCATTCAGTTGATCGTTGGCCCCGCTCAACAGCATTTCAGTTTCAGCCACGCTGATTTCGTGCTCGAGGCGTTCGACCAGTGCACGCAGTTCTTTCAAAGATTCTTCGTCTGACTCAGCAAACTCAAAAAGTACGCCCGCATCACTTAGCTGCAGTTCAAAGTGTTCCTGGCGGTCAATCTTTTTCTCAAGCACGCTACGACGTTGCAAAAGCTTTTGTGCGGCTTCCTGATCGTTCCAAAAATCAGGCGCTGAAGCCTGGCCTTCGATCGCGGTTAACTCTTTTTTGCGCGCCGCAACATCAAAGAAACCTCCCGAGTTGTTCGACTCGCCCGCGCAACTCTTCAAATGATGTTCGTAATTCCTGAATTGATAACGTTTCGATCATTAATCCTCCGCGCAACTCACTTAATGCTTTTGTGATTTTCCAGTGCCGCCCACAAATGTGAAAATAAAAATCAATAAACTGATAACCGCGCAACTGATAACAAAAACGTCGCCGTGCTTTGTGTAGAACGTTCCGCCCGCCGCTGGAGACACACTCCAAATTCGGACTTCAGGTTTAAAGCTTGACGTCGCATCTTTTGTCTCGCCATTCGGCTCAATGAACGCTGTAATTCCCGTATTGGTTACGCTCAGTAATGGCCGCCCATTCTCGACCGCCCGAAAGACTGCGTTCGCAAGGTGTTGTCGCATCACCGCGGTCGGGCCCAGGTATCCATCGTTGGAAATATTGATCAGCACGTCTGCTCCTTCATTCGTGAAGCGCCGCGCGATCGATGGATAAGCCGACTCGATACAGATGAAAACACCCGCCCGCATTTTTCCGACCGGCATCAAACGATAGTTTGTGCCGGCGGTAAAATCACCGACGATTGCTCTTATCAAACCCGCACCCGGCACCCACTCGGGCAACGGAACATATTCGCCAAAAGGCAGCAGGCGAATCTTATCATATTGAGCAACCAGCTTACCCTGCTCATTTATGAGCACGGCCGAATTGTAAATGCCGTCGTTAGGCGCCGTTTCCTGCGAGTTAAGCAGGATCGAAACGTGATGTTGCTGCGCAAAACTTGCAAGCGTTGCTCGCAGCTGTGCATCGCCGCCATAGCCAAAGTTCATTGGTGACTCGGGCCAGATAATCAGTTTGGGTTTGGAATCGTCCGGGACTTGATTTAGTGCAGCTTCGCTCATTTCAAAGTGACGCGTCGTCAGCAGTTTCATGTCGTCATTCGACTTCACCAAATCCATAGGGACATTCGGTTGAATGGCCACAACAACTGCATCCGTGTTTTGCTCAACTTCGAGCCTGCCGGCTAGCAGGAACATTAGTAGCACAACGAAAATCACGGCGCTTGCCGAAAGGACCAGAGCGCGGAAGTCTCTGCGTATTAATAGAAGAGTTATTACAGCGTTAACGAGCACTAGCAACGCGCCCACCGCATAAACACCACCCCATCGTGCAGGTCCAATCAACGAGGGATGGAACGCTTGCGAATAACCAATTGCGTTCCAGAGTTGTCCGGATACCTCAAGCCGCAACCACTCCAGTGCACTCCAAATAACGGGAGCGGCCAAAACGCCAGCAGCCGTTTCCCATTTCCGAATCGTCCGGGACAGGAATAGTCCGAACAGTCCTGGAAAGATTCCAAGCAAGACGGCTCCAGGAAGCAGCAGGGCATAGGCAATCAAGGGCGAGATACCACCCGTATGAATCATTGAGTATGTAATCCAGTAACACGAGCCGTAAAAGAATACGGTGCCAAAGACCCAGCCCAAAAAGAAAGGCCGCCAGCGGCCTTGGTTGATTGCCAGGACGGATAGCAAGGGCACAAGCGCGCACCACGCGAGCGGCCAAAGATTGAAGTCTGGAAAGGACAGAATCAGTAGTACGGCCGAGAGAATGGCAGCACTAAAGTCTACGAATGTTGGAGACTTTTCATGAAACCGCGTGAGGTTGTCGGCAAGACGTTGCGTGTTGGAGGTTTGGTGACCAGAAACTACATCCTGCATGTCCGCGAGTTTAGCAAACGCAGAATTTGAGAGCTAAGGTTTCCATCTAATGAATTGTCTCAAGTTAGATGGAAGCAGGGATAAGTGCTAAAGAATTATTTTTTGCAGTCGTCAAATTGCTCGGGCTCATGACGCAAAAGCTGCGCAAATCAAGTCAAATCGACAGAAAACGTCACCGTCACAGTGACAAATTTCGTCGCAGGCTGAAGGGCCTCATGAGTGACTTTAAAAAGGGCGATTAGTTATCGCGAGCGCGGCAAGCGGTGGTACAGCTAGTGGAATGCGTTGCGAATAATATCTGGCCCTAAATGCGGGAGAACCCAGCCATTGCTGGCTGGGTTCTAATTTCGGGGGGAAGCACTGAAGGGTTGCTCGGCGGGTGGCTGGCGCAGCGGCAGGCGGCGCTCAGAGAAGTGATGGCGGCGGGGGCACTTTCAACCTTTGCATTGGGTCTTCCGTGCGTGCCGGTTTGTTCTAGAGCATGTCGCGTGCCACGCAAAACTTTTTATGGAAACTATGCGTGATTAGTGGTAGGGCACTAGTCATCTCAACAATTTCGTTGGTCTGCCGTAGGTGCCGAAAAGTTTTTTAGTAGCGAGCAAGGGAGACTGAATAACCTGAGCACAAAAGAGGAAGAACCCGGTCACTGCTGACCGGGTTCAATTTCGGAAGGAGTTACTATAGGGTTGCTCGGCGGGTGGCTGGCGCAGCGGCAGGCGGCGCTCAGAGATGTGATGGCGGCGGGGTCACTTTCAACCTTTACATTGGGTCTTCCGTGCTTGCCGATAATATCTAGAGCAGCTTGCGTGCCACGAAAAAGATTTTTTTGGAAATGAAGAGTGATTGAGTTTAAAGAAAAAGTTCTGACGTGCGCCGACTAAATGCTGGTGAGAATTATTAAAGGCAAGCTCAACGAGCAGAGAAAGATCTCGGACACCTACAATTCTCACGAGGCTTTCCGCGGGAATGATTGCGTCGTCGGTTGACCGAGCCGGCCAAAGTTCTCCGCCCAAGATCACCGTTCCCTCTGGCGTGAGTGACGTCTCGACACGAGCCGATTGTCCAATCAGCTTCAGCTTTCGATTTGCGAATCGCTTACGGAGATACAGTACAACCACCAGGCCGCTGACTACGAAAACCACGCCACCACCAAACGCGATGAGAATGCTCAAGATCATTTCTACTTAGATACGACTAATCTCTCTACAAAGTAAATTAGGCAATCATCCTTAGATAATTGCCTGATCCGGGTTTCAATGGATAGCGAGTGAAATGAAGAGTCGAAACTAGTTCTTACCCATAGTTACCTGACGTTGCAGGGCGATTGCTTCCTGGTTATTGCCATCTATCGTCATTGCGCTGGTCGCATATTTTGTCGCCTCGCCACGGTCTCCACGCTCGAGGAAAATTCTGCCGAGCAAAATGTGCGCGTCGATTAATTTCGGATCCCAAAAGATCGCGGTTTTTAAAGCCGCAATGGCCGCTTCCTGATCCCCGCGTCGCTGGTTGATGCGGCCGCTGAGCAAATATGCTTCGGCGTTAGTCGGCTCAAGCATAACCACGCGATGCAATTCCGGCAGCGCCTCATCATCGCGGCCGGCCTGGTAGAGCTCACGGGCCTTTGCCAGCAAGTCTTCCGTCCCACTATTCGGATTGGTGTTGGCGGCCAGCGCGTTCTTGCGCATTAGATCGGAAACGTCATCGCGATTCAACACATCGCGCATCCTCAACGAAACGCCACTGACTGTTTGGGTCTTT
>DATAOU010000388.1:0-4563 GCA_036265575.1 Pyrinomonadaceae bacterium | reverse complement strand
TATCAAGGGTTTTTCGGGTGAAGGTTGGCATCCGGAAGAAGCATTGAGGCGTGATCAGGCGATTAAGATGTTCACGATCTGGGCAGCATACGCAGCGTTTGAAGAAGATCTGCGCGGTTCAATCGAAGTGGGAAAGTTGGCCGACTTTACCGTGCTCTCCGCCGACATCATGAAAATTCCGGAGGCCGAAATTTTGAAGACACGCTGCTTGATGACGATTATCGGCGGCGAGATCGTTTACGAGGCGAAGCAGTGACCTCCCCGGTTTAAGCCGCGGACTTACGCAGATGAACGCGGATCAGAAATTTGAAACAAGAGTAGTTGCGTCGGCTCGCTAGACTTTGGGCTCTGTAGAATTTGTTTCGTCGGACTTTCTGTCTTTTCTGATCTGCGTCAGTCCGCGTTCATCTGCCGCTAATTCGAACCCTAAAGGGAAACTTCCATGAAACCCAACTTTGAAGTTGATCGCCGCAACTTTCTATCACTCGCCGGCAAAGGGCTTGGCCTTGCTGCGCTTTCTTCCACCACGGTTGCTGCGCTCCTCAAAGAAGTTGTGGCGGCGTCGAACAGCATTGCGCATCTCACGCCGGAACAAGCGGCCATGGATGAAGACTACTGGTCTATCATTCAAAACTCCTTTTCCGTAACGCGCGGCATCATCAATCTAAACAACGGCGGTGTTTCGCCCAGCCCTCGAATCGTTACGGAAGCGCTGGTGCGTTACATTTGGCAGCAGGAAGACGCCACCGCCTACACGATGTGGCAGATACTCGAGCCGCAGTCGGAGACTATTCGTACCGGCCTCGCAGAAATGTTTGGCTGCGACCGGGAAGAGATCGCAATCACGCGCAACGCCTCCGAGTCGCTCGAAGTTTTGCTGATGGGTATGGACTTTAAATCGGGCGACGAAATCCTGACCACGACGCAGGATTACCCGCGGATGTTGACCACTTTGCGCCAGCGCGAGAAGCGCGAAGGCCTCACGCTTAAGCTCATCAAGATTCCGATCCCGCCAAAGAATTTAAGTGAGATAGTGGCCGCATTTGAAAAGGGAATTACAAACCGCACGCGCCTAATCCTGATGGCCCACCAGGTAAACATTACCGGCCAGATCACTCCGGTGAAAGCAGTGTGCGAGATGGCCCGCGCAAAAGGAATCGAAACGGTCGTCGATGGCGCGCATTCATTCGCGCAGTTTGATTTCAAACAGAAAGATCTCGGCTGCGATTACTTTGGCACTAGCCTGCATAAATGGCTCTATGCGCCGAAGGGTACTGGGTTGCTTTTTATCAAGCGTGACAAGATTGCAAATATCTGGCCTTTGATGGCGGCCGAGTCAAAACAAGCGAACGACATACGTAAGTTTGAAGAGATCGGCACACACTCAGCCGCGCCGAAACTCGCGATCGGCGAAGCGTTACTCTTTCACAATGGCATCGGCGGCAAGCGAAAAGAAGCCCGACTCAGGTATTTGTCGCGTTACTGGATGAACCGGTTGAAAGATGTGCCTAAGGTTCGCTTTAACACCTCATTCGATCCCCAGCAATCGTGCGCCATTGCCAACGTCGATATCGCGGGAATAAATCCGAGCGCGATCGGCAGTTATCTATTCGAAAAGCACCGCATCTTCACCACGCCGATCATTCATGAAGAGTTTCAAGGGCTACGCATCACGCCAAACGTTTACACTACGCTGGCCGAGTTGGATCGTTTTAGCAATGTGATGGAATCGATCGCGCGAAAGGGCTTGCCTGCATGACGACGAACATTAGCAGAAGGCAACTGCTCGCAGGTGGCTTTAAGGCTGGAGTAGGTCTGGCGCTACTTCATCAGTTTTCGGGCGTGCGGCCAGTAATCGCAGCCTCGTTGGATTACCAGAAGGCGCCTTCCCGATCTTTCCAGGCAGCCTATCAGCGTCTGGATGAGTTCATTGCGCGACACATGAACGAAACAGGCGTGCCGGGAATGACGCTCGGGCTGGCTGATCGCAAAGGATTGCTGCGGGCGTCGCAATACGGATTTGCCGACGTCAAAGCGGGTTTGAAAGTTCAGCCGGGAACACTATTTGAGATCGGGTCCATTTCCAAGTCCTTCGTTGCCATTGCGATTTTGCAACTAGCCGATGAAGGCAAACTGGATCTTAACAAGCCAGTCAAAGACTATTTGCCGTGGCTGAAAGTCGAATCCAGTTATGCGCCATTCACAACTCATCACTTGTTGAGTCACACCGCGGGGTTGTCTGGCGTGCCGTTATTGATGCGCGTGGCGACCACCACTTTGCGGGTGGGCTCTGAACCGGGAACCAGGTGGCTGTATTCGAATATTGGCTACGTCTTGCTGGGATTTTTGTTGGAGTCCATTGAGAAACGGCCATTTGCCGAAATTATGCGGCGGCGTGTTTTGGATCGATTGGGCATGAACATGAGCTCGCCGGTCATCAGCGCTGCAATTCGAGATCGCATCGCCGTGGGTTATGGACCATTGAAACTGGATCGGATGTTTCCACCGCATGGAAAACTGGCCGAGGCGCCCTGGGTTGATGTTGCCGAAGCCGCAGGCAGCATTGCCGCCACGGCAAGCGACATGAGCAATTACCTGCAGCTGCTCTTGAATCATGGTGTTGGACCAAAAGGGCGAGTGCTATCAGATAAAGCTTTCGACTTGCTCATTAAGCCGGTAATCAAATCCCCATTTCGCGGCGAGGATGCCGGCTACGCTTATGGCCTATGGGTGAGCGAGAAAGATGGGCACAAGCTGCTGCGACACACGGGCGGTATGGTGGCGTTTAGTTCAGCTCTGCACGCAGATCTAACCGATGGATTGGCTGCGTTCGCTTCGGTAAACGCGTCGCTCCAGGGCGCGTACCGGCCCGTTGTCGTGACGCGCTACGCAGTTGAGTTGTTAAGCGCCGCGTCAAAGAATCAGGAATTGCCGGCGCCACCACCCCCACCGCTGGCGGCCGACAAGATAGCAAACGCTGCGTCCTATGCAGGAACTTTCACCGGCGTTAATGGCGAGAAACTTGTGCTGATGAGCCAGGCGGACCAGTTGATTCTGCAGTATGCCGGCGCTGATATCATTCTCGAGCGAGCGGCGCCGGATGTCTTTTATGTAAAGCATCCAGACTGGGATTTATATCTACTTGGTTTTAGCCGGGAGCAGGGTAAAGTGACCGAGGCATTTCACGGCGGACGCTGGTGGACAAACGAACTTTACTCAGGTCCTAAGACTTTTCAATACCCGGCGGAGTGGGATGCTTATGCCGGCCATTACCATTCTGATAGTCCCTGGTACGGAAGCACTCGGTTGGTGTTACGCAAAGGCCAGTTGCTCGTTGAAGGATTGCAGCCTTTGGAACAAATTGAGCCGCGCGTGTTCCGTGTGGCAGGACAGCCGGTTGATGTCGACCGAGTGGTGTTTGATACGATAGTCGAGAACCGTGCTATGCGAGTGACCTATTCAGGAATTGAATTCTTTCGGTCCTGGAACCCTTAAAATGAGGTCAAGAAGTTCAGAGTCCAACCTTTAGCTTGCAGGCACAGCAACAACAGCACCCTAAAGGCTGGTCTCTGAACTTCTGGCCAGCAATTCAGAAAACAACCAACAGGAGAATTTCAGCATGTCGAGTCCCGCAACACAACAACCATCACCGCAATTATTTTTCCAGACGATCAATGCTTACCAACGCACTGAGGCCCTGAAAGCCGCCATCGAGCTTGAAGTTTTCACCGCAATTGGCGAAGGGAACAGCACCGCTGCCGAGATCGCGAAGCGCTGCGCTGCTTCAGAACGAGGAACGCGAGTACTTTGTGACTTCTTGTGCATCATGGGTTTTCTAAACAAGGAAGAGAATCGTTACAGCCTGACGCAGGACTCGGCGATTTTTCTGGACAAGCGCTCGCCTGCTTATATGGGCGGCGTGACCGGGTTTATTTCGACACCGGAACTAACCGATGCGTTCAGAAATTTTGCGGCGATTGTTCGCAAGGGAGGCACGACTAATTTAGAAGGCGGAACTGTCTCGGCTGAGAATCCGATCTGGGTAAAGTTTGCGCGCGCGATGGCTCCAATGATGGCGATGCCGGCGCAGATGCTGGCAAAGATGATCGATCCTCAAGCCAATGCGAAATTGAAAGTGCTCGACATTGCCGCGGGCCATGGACTTTATGGCATCGAGTTTGCGAAAAACAATCCGCAGGCCGAAGTAGTCGCGCTTGATTGGGCGCCGGTGCTGGAAGTCGCCGTTGAGAACGCCAAGCTCGCCGGAGTCGGCGACAGGTATTCAACTTTAGCCGGCAGCGCTTTTGACGTGGACTATGGAACCGGCTACGACCTGGTGTTGTTAACAAACTTTCTTCATCACTTTGATATTCCAACCAATGAGACGCTACTGCGAAAGGTTTATGCAGCGCTCAATGAAGGTGGGCGTGTGGCCACAGTCGAGTTTGTGCCGAATGACGATCGCATCACGCCGCCAGACGCCGCGTCGTTTAGCGTGACGATGCTCGGTGGGACTGAGGGCGGCGATGCTTATACCTTTGCTGAACTCGAAAAAATGTTTGC
>DATAOU010000387.1:0-3668 GCA_036265575.1 Pyrinomonadaceae bacterium | reverse complement strand
CTCAGTCGCTTATCTATTTGTCAACTGCCAAAATATTCCGGTATCGCGATTGCTCGGTCGATTAGTATTGGACGACCCACAATGGTGAGTGCTAGACCCGGTCGCTACCGCTCCCGGTTCTGTATTCGTCGACCCACCTCGACGCATTACGACTTTTTTGTGCAAAGCCTCTCGGCTTGTAATCTCACCGGAAAAAACTGTGCCTTCGCGCACTCAGAGTCCTCCCGCAATCCAAACAACACTTCGAGCCTCCGATAATTTGAACGTTTCTCATTAATGGGACTGGTCCATCCCGAAAGTGAAACGTCTTTGGCTTCGTGTCTTAGTTGCGCTAACTGAACCTGCAATCCCTTTCCACTCGGAATACGGCCTGATACTAGCGACAAGACTGAGTCGGAAGGTGGGTGTTATCGAATCCTCCTGCTCGCGCAACGACTGGCATGCGCCTTGATCTAATAAAACCGCTGAATTGCATTCGCAGGAAGTCTTGATCGCCCAGTCTTTTAGTTTGCATCATCGTCTAGCTCCAAATCATGGTTGATATCAAGCGCTCGGGAAAATCCAAACTTAAGAAGCGCATTCGCAGTGCAATCCTTATTGTCATCGGCCTGGTGACCATCGGCGGAATCACTTTCGCATTAACCAGACTCAAGCCCGCTGCGCCCACACTCGAGCGTTCGTCAGCCGTCATCGACACAGTAAAGCGAGGCCAGATGTTGCGCGAAGTGCGCGGCATTGGAACGCTCGTTCCGCAACTAGTCCGCTGGGTACCGGCTCCCTCCGATGGACGAGTTGAAAGGATCCCAGTTCAGGCGGGTGTGGTGGTCCAGGCGGACACAATAATCGCCGAGCTTTCAAATCCGAAGATGGAGCAGGAGGCGATGGATGCAGACTTCCAGGTTAAAGCTGCGGAGGCGGACAAGGAAAGTTTACGCACGCGTCTGGAAAGCGACTCCATGACGCAGCAGTCGACGATCGCGGGTATTAACGCTGAATACAGTCAGGCGAAGTTACAGCTCGAAACGGACGAAGTCCTTGCCAAGCAGGGTCTGGTTCCTAATCTGTTGCTAAAAATCTCGCGCATGCACGTCGTGGATCTTGCTAACCGGCTTAAAGTTGAACAACAGCGCCTGGCAGTAAACGGAAAATCGGTCAAGGCGCAGATGAATGCACAGGACTCGCGGATTTCGCAGTTCCGCGCTTTAGCCAAGCTGAAACGAGACCAGGCCACTGGTTTAAAAGTTCGTGCCGGCACGAGTGGTGTCCTTCAGGAAGTCTCGGTCCAGGTGGGCCAACAAGTAACGCCGGGATTCAACATCGCACGCGTAGCGGATCCCGCTTCGCTCAAAGCTGAGCTAAAGATTGCCGAGACGCAAATCAAAGACGTGCGGCTGGGCCAACCGGTGGCGGTAGATACGCGGAACGGAATCATCCAGGGAGAGGTTCAGCGCATTGATCCGGCGGCACGTGAAGGCACATTCATTGTGGATGTCGCCTTAACCGGTCCCATTCCAGCCAGCGCGCGTCCTGATTTAAGTGTTGACGGGACTATCGAATTGGAAAAGCTAACCGACGTCTTATACGTAGGTCGCCCGGCCTTTGGGCAAGGACAACAGACCGTCGGACTGTTCCGGCTAAGTCCTGATGGAAAAGAAGCAGTGCGCGTTCAGGTATCCCTGGGCCGCAGTTCGGTGAGCACTATCGAAGTAATTAATGGGCTTAAAGAAGGCGATCAAGTAATCCTGTCTGATACGTCTTCCATGGACAACTACAATCGTATTGTCCTGCGTTGATTCCATTGGAACTAAACGCCGCCAGAGCCAGACGTTCTAATAAGTCTTAGCGCTCATCTCAAAGCAAACTCTTAGTTTGCAATCGTTCTTTACCACCCACTTGAAAGCTCGGCAACCAACGCAAACTAATAGTTTGCTTTACTCCCGAGGAGACCAAAAATGAGTTCAACCGATCCCCTTATTCACCTTTCAGATGTCAAGAAAGTTTTCTACACCGATGAAGTAGAGACTCACGCACTTTCCGGAATACAGCTGGATATCCAGAAGGGCGAATACGTTTCCATCGCCGGTCCCTCCGGTTGCGGCAAGTCGACCTTGTTATCGATTCTCGGGTTGCTCGATACGCCGAGTGATGGTCACTACGTGCTCAACGACAAGCCCGTCGAGAATCTTTCGATGTCGGAACGGGCCCGTATTCGAAACCGTGAAGTTGGCTTCATCTTTCAAAGTTTCAACCTGATCGGCGATCTCACGGTCTATGAAAACGTCGAGCTGCCCCTCACGTACCGGGGCATGAGTTCAAGTGAACGAAAGAAGCGAGTCGCTGACGCGCTGGAAAGCGTTGGCATGGGCCATCGCGCCAAGCACTTGCCCAGCCAGCTATCTGGTGGTCAGCAACAGCGCGTGGCGGTGGCTCGCGCCGTCGGTGGCCAGCCGAGCATTCTGCTCGCCGACGAACCGACGGGCAACCTGGATTCGACTAACGGTGAAGCGGTGATGGAGCTCTTGCGCGAACTACATCGCGGTGGCGCCACCATTTGCATGGTCACTCACGATGCGCGGTACGCACAGCACGCGGATCGCATCGTGCACTTATTCGACGGGCTAATAGTTGAAGAGGAGGCAGGCGCCAACCGTCGCGAAGTAGAAGATGCGAAACGCGAGGCGAAAGAGAATGGCTTCGGAGCGATCGGATGATCCGCCTGCGCAACATTGAAAAGTCTTTTTCGCAAGGCCCGGCAAAGACCTTTGTGCTGCGCCGGGTAGATTTCGATGTACAACCCGGTGAATTCGTTTCCATCATGGGACCTTCAGGCGCCGGTAAATCAACCTTATTGCACATTGTCGGCATGCATGATCAATCGTGGTCAGGTGAGTATTACTTTGATGACGTTGCCGTTCATTCCCTCGATACCAAAAAACGCGCGGCGTTGCGTAACAGCAATATTGGCTTTGTCTTTCAAAGTTATCACCTCCTCGACGATCAAACCGTCTTCGAAAACCTCGAGCTGCCCCTTTCCTATCGCAACGTAAGCAAGAAGGAACGACAGTCAATAGTCTGCGACACGCTGGATCGGTTTCAGATTGTCGGCAAGAAGGATCTGTTTCCCACTCAACTCTCCGGCGGCCAACAGCAACTGGTCGGAATCGCCCGGGCAGTAGTCGCAAACCCGCGGCTAATTCTCGCTGATGAGCCCACCGGGAATCTTCATTCCAGCCAGGGCAAAGAGATCATGAACATGTTCAAGCGGCTTAACGATGAAGGCACAACTATCGTTCAGGTTACACACTCCGAAACGAACGCAGCTTATGGCAACCGCATAGTGCGGCTGGAAGATGGCTGGGTAGTTAAGGAATAAGCATCGTGACCATTGGTCTTATGCAAAGAACGATTTAAGCAGCGGCGAACCTTACGACAACGCGACGTTAATGGTTGTCAGGCTCGAGTAATTATCCCCGCCGGGGAAGCGCGACGACCCGGTTGGAAGTAGGAGTGAAATCATGGAAGTACTTCTTAGAGACATTCGCTACGGCATAAGAGGTTTGTTAAAGCGACCGGGTTTCACCGCGATTGCCCTGATCACGCTCGCACTCGGCATCGGCGCGAACACCGCAATTTTCAGCGTGGTCAACGCCGTTCTGTTACGGCCTTTA
>DATAOU010000386.1:0-11765 GCA_036265575.1 Pyrinomonadaceae bacterium | reverse complement strand
GTAGACATGTCAACGCCGCCAGCCGCATATTACCACCGCAACCTTCCCCATTGGCATCCTCCTGGAGTGCCTCTCTTCTTTACATGTCGCTTGCATGGCTCTTTGCCTGCAAAGGTCATGCAGGAGTTGAAATCTATGCAGAGGTTGCTAGCTAGAGAGATCTCAACCCTGTCAGAAGTCGAACAACAAAAGCGCCGCGTTCAAGCTTTTAAGAGGACGTTCGCCAGAATCGACGTGGCTCTGGACAAAGCTGCAAGCGGACCGCTGTGGTTAGTGGAAAATCAGATTGCAGCCATGGTTGAAAACACGCTGATATCAAAATATGCAGAACTCTACAAACTATGGGCGTACGTAGTGATGGCGAATCACATTCATTTCCTGATCACTCCCAAGTCCTTCATGGGTTCGGATATTCCAGTGCCTTTAATTTTGCAAAAGATCAAAGGCTACACTGCTTACGAGGCTAACAAAATGCTAGGTCGAACTGGAGAACCGTTTTGGCAGGGCGAATCTTTTGACCACTGGCCCCGTGATGACGATGAGTTTATGAGGATAGTTGCATACATTGAAAACAATCCGGTTAAGGCTGGATTAGTAAAGCGACCCGAAGACTGGAAGTATTCGTCAGCAGCTGAAAGAAAGCGCCGCGGTTGGAGTACAGTTCGATCGCTAACCTAGGTTGTGGAACCTATGAGTTGCTCTAACGCCGCTAACACAGACTAAAGTCTATGCTACTTTCAAAATCCCACTCAGGTCGGTTCCATTGTCATATTTAATATTTGTTATCTTCCAGCCACTCGGGCGCGAAGCGAGGAGAAACGTGACCTCCTGTTTCTTGCCAAAGTTTGTAAACGTGACGAGCACAGTTGCCGTGTCGCCCGTCAACTTTGCTTTATGAATGATGAAGCTGCGAATTTCCATGTCCTGCGCGTTGTAAAGCGGATCACCGTCAATTGGTCCAACTTCGTCAGGAGGGTTGTGAATATTCCAAATCAGGTCGGCGAGCTCTTTGTCAAAATAACGATCGACCAGCGCCCGGCTCTTCTTTTGAAAGAACGGACTTTGCTTCTTATGTTGTTTGTAAAGAGCAGCCACTACCTGCTCAGGCGTCAATCGAACAGCTGAATTAGAACGCGCCTGGCCTGCGGCAGAAGAAACAAGGCCCAGCACCACTACAACCAGCACAATTGATTTTAGTGTTTTCATATTTATTCTCGCTGACAGCTCGGTGTAAAGCATAGGCGCAGAGTGAATCACCCTGCGCCTAAACTTCATAACTCACAAACCAAAGTTTCGTTACCGGTCACGAAGCGCTCTTCGCAGCGGTATCACTTTGCGTAGTCTTGTTAGGTTGCGGCGTGATGCGAAGATACGGCTTTGGTGCTTTCCAGCCTGCGGGAAACTTTGTCTTCGCGTCCTCGTCCGACATCGAAGGGACGATAATCACGTCCTGACCGTCTTTCCAATTTACCGGCGTAGCTACGCTGTACTTGGCGGTCAGCTGTAGCGAATCGATCACGCGCAGGATCTCATCAAAGTTGCGACCGGTGCTGGCAGGATAAGTCAGCATCAATTTGATCTTCTTGTCGGGGCCGATGATATAGACCGACCGGACCGTAAAGATGTCGCTGATTTCCGGGTGAATCATGTCATACAGTTCCGAAATCTTATGATCCGGATCCGCTATGATCGGAAAGTTCAGGGACGAACCTTGCGTTTCTTTGATGTCTTCGGCCCAGCGCTTGTGCGAGTCGGTGGGGTCCACGCTGAGACCGATTACCTTAACGCCCCGGGCGTCGAATTCCGGTTTGAGCCGCGCGCATTCACCAAGCTCGGTGGTGCAAACGGGGGTGAAATCCTTTGGGTGTGAAAACAGCACGGCCCAACTATCACCAATCCACTCATGAAAACGAATTGGCCCATCAGTGGTATCAGCAGTGAAATCGGGGGCAACATCTCCTAAACGTAAAGCCATTTCAAGTCTCCTTCCGTAACAAAGTTCAAATTCCCTGATTTGACAGGGACGAGGGTTGGCGGTGCAGTAGTTGTATGGAGTCCACCACGCTTTTACAACCAAAGTGACGGCAAGTCAATCAAACCAGCCTCTAGCCAAGAGTCGCCCACCAGTGCAGCTTTTTAGCGTCGTCAGAGTTAATGGTATTATCAAGCTTCCCCTGTATTTCCCCTTTACTCGCAGACGAACCATGTCTAGCAAAGTATCTACCAACGAGATACCGCAAAACTCGAAAGCGTTTGGGGCCGATCTGTATCAGGCCATCTTTCGTCATTCTCGGGAACCCGTAGCCATCATCGATCCTCAAGGCGTGTATTTGGAGCAGAATGCCGCGCACGCGCAACTACTGGGTTACACCGATGCCGAACTCCGCAATCAAACGCCCGCGATTCACCTGGGCGCCGAAGTCTTTAATGAAGTAGCTCGCGCGCTAAGCCAGGATGGTGAGTATCGCGGCGAGGTCGTAAGTAAGACCAGCACGGGCGAAACTCGGCGTCTCGAGTTATCAGCGTTCGCGATGCGAAACGAAGCCGGCGAGCCGCTTTGTTATATCGGTATTAAGCGAGACATCACTGAACGCAAGCAGGCTGAAGAGGCGCTGCAACGCAGTGAAGCAGAGTTAACTGACTTTTTTGAAAATGCTGCCATCGGCCTGCACTGGGTTGGGCCTGACGGTACGATCCTGCGGGTTAACCAGGCCGAGTTGGACATGCTCGGCTACACGCGTGAAGAGTATGTCGGCCGGAACATCGCTGAGTTTCATGTTGACCCGGACGTTATTGAAGACATCCTCGCGCGGCTAAGCGCCGGCGAAGTAATACGCGAGTGCGAGGCACGCATGCGTTGCAAGGACCGCGCGATTAAGTACGTGCGCATCAACTCCAGTGTATATCGCGAGGATGGCAAGTTTATTCACACGCGCTGCTTCACCCGCGACATCACGGATCGCAAACGGACTGAAACAAGGCTGGCCTTGCAGTACTCGGTCACCCAAATCCTTTCTGAATCCCACGACTTCATTGAGAGCGCGGGCCGCATACTGAACGCTGCTTGTGAAAGCCTGGATTGGGAAGTCGGCGAATTATGGCGCGTCGACCGGGCGGCTAACGTGCTGCGCTTTGTTGAGATGTGTCACGCCTCAGAGTTAAAGACACCCGAGTTCGATAAGTTGACCAGAGCATCTACTTTTACAAAAGGCGAAGGCCTACCGGGACGAATCTGGGCCGCCGGCGAGCCTATCTGGATTGATAACGTCGTGGCCACTAAGAATTTTCCGCGCGACGCGGTGGCCGTGCGCGAAGCATTGCACGGCGCCTTTGGTTTCCCGATTAAACTTGGCGACGAAGTGTTGGGCGTGGTCGATTTCTTTAGCCGCGAGGTTAGGAGTCCCGATGACGAACTGCTCAAACTAGTGGCAAGCATCGGCGGCCAGATCGGTCAGTTCACCGAACGGAAACGAGCGGAAGAGCGACTGGCTGAGCTGCTGGACAGCGAACGGGCCGCGCGCAGCGAAGCGGAAAGGGCTAACCGTTTAAAGGATGAATTTCTCGCTACGCTTTCGCACGAACTACGAACGCCGCTGAATGCCGTGATTGGCTGGTCGCGCATGTTGAAGTCGGGCCGGTTGGACCAGGAGAGCGCCGCCCACGCTTTGGAGGTCGTAGAACGAAATGCCTGGGCGCAAAAACAGATCATTGAAGACATACTGGATGTCTCACGTGTCATCACAGGAAAATTGCAAATGAACCTCACGGCCGTTGATCTGGTCGCGACCGTAGACGCAGCGCTTGATGCGGTTCGCCCGGCAATGGAAGTTAAGGACATCAAGATTGAAACCATCCTCGACTCGAGCCTGCGTTTGGTTTCCGGCGATCCCGATCGGTTGCAACAAGTTATCTGGAACGTCCTTTCAAACGCTGCCAAATTCACTCCCGCGGGCGGCAAGGTGCAAATAACTGTGGGTCAGAATAACGGGCACGTCGAAATCGAGGTGAAAGATACTGGGCCCGGAATCGATCCCGCTTTCCTGCCGCACGTGTTCGAACGATTTCGTCAGGCCGATGGTACAACCACACGCACGCATGGGGGTCTCGGTCTGGGTTTGGCAATTGTTCGCCACCTGGTTGAGATGCATGGCGGGACAATAGGAGTAGAAAATCGCGTTGATGGCCCGGGTGCGGTCTTTACCATTCGTCTACCGCTGCCGAGCGGCGAGTTGCGTGCTGAGTCATTGACCAGGGCCGCATCAACTCTGAAGGAACTCCAGCCTGAGCCGCCGGGGCTGCAAGGCTTGCGGATCCTGATTGTGGACGATGAGACTGATGCCCTCGATCTGATCAGCATGGAATTGGCCCAGCACGGAGCCAGGGTGACTGGCGTTTCCAGCGCCGAAGAAGCTCTGCAATCGCTGTCGCGGGAAACATTTGATGTGTTGATTAGCGATATCGGAATGCCGCAGATGGATGGCTACGATCTGATACGCGAGGTTCGAAAGCAGGAAGCGGGGACGCAGAAACCAATTCCGGCAATCGCGCTTACAGCCTATGCACGCGTTCAGGATCGCATGCGCGCGATTCTGGCCGGCTACAGCACTCACGTCGCGAAACCGGTCGAGGCAACTGAATTGATTACGGTTGTGGCCAGCCTCGCCGGCCGGCTGGGCAAGGGCTAGCCCCGACAGAACTCCGAGATTTATCATTCGTCATTTGACATCGATCGTTTGTCATTCGCGAACTCTACTTGGAGGTCCGCGCGGGGACCATGAGGTTAACCCGAAGTCCGGGTCGGTTGATCCGTCGGCGATTCAATCCGCAAAGACTCCAACATTTGAATGACAAATGATCGATGTCAGATGATCAATGAGAAATCTTTCTCTTTAGTCCAACAAACTGTTTCTTGACTAAAACACAACCTGATAGACTGGCCTGCATGACGACCCGTTGTGCCTGGGCCACGACCGACCTCTCCATCGCATATCATGATAAAGAGTGGGGCGTGCCGGTCCACAACGACCGCAAGCTTTTTGAGTTCCTTATTCTCGAGGGCGCGCAAGCTGGACTCAGTTGGGAGATCATATTGCGCAAGCGTGAGAACTATCGTCTCGCCTTTGATCAGTTTGACGCCGCGAAGATCGCGAAATACAGCGACAAAAAAGTTGCGCGACTCCTGGAAAACGCGGGTATCATTCGCAACCGCCTGAAGATTGCCGCCGCAATCCAAAACGCGCGCGCCTTTCTAGCGGTGCAAAAGGAATTCGGCAGCTTTGACACTTACATCTGGCAATTTGCCGGCGGAAAGCCGAAGAAGCGAAAGCGCGGGCAAGCCATTGTGGCAACTACTCCGGAGTCAGATGCGATGAGCAAAGATCTTTCCCGTCGCGGTTTTAAGTTTGTGGGATCAACTATTTGCCACGCCTTTATGCAGGCGGTGGGAATGGTGAACGATCATAACCTTACCTGTTTTCGTTACCACGAAATTGGCTAAAAGGAGCACAGTATGATTCGACTTGTGAGGGCCGCGAGCCTGTTGATTGCAGCCGTCTCTCTGTTGTCATGCCAGAGCTATTCGACGGGCTTACAACAGAGCGTGGCCCGGGCCGATGAGATGTCCGCGGTCGCGGCAATGAAGACGATAGCCACCGCCCAACAAGCTTATGCGCTTAGTAACGGCGGTACCTATGGAACCTTTCCACAACTTTGCGCCGGTGGTTTTCTTGATGAACGCTTCAATTCCACGACCCCGGAAATTAAGGATTACGTGTTGTCGATGGAAATAAGCACCAATCATTTTGCTCTCAACGCAGACCCAACGCGCACAGGCGAAATGTCTGGAAGACATCTCTACATGGACGCGAGCTCACCGTTGATTCGCGTGAATGCAACGGAACCAGCAACCGCTAAGGATCCGCCACTGCAACCCTAGCACTGCCTCAAATCCGCAATGGTATGAATACGTTTCTTAAGGAACGATTTCCTGGCCAGCGGCGTCGCGCCGAAGTTGGTCGATAATTGAACGAATGGCAGGTGCGAGGCTGCCGTTAGGCGCTAACTGCAAATACTTTTCATACGCGGTGACGGCTTCTTTGTAATTTTGCTGTTTCTCATACGCCGCCCCCAACAGTTGATAAATTACCGGTTCCGAATCGGAAAGCTGGTCAATGGCTTTGCGATATTCGGCGATGGCGTCCCCATACTGTCCCTTATCCTCAAACACGCGGGCCAATCCCACATGGGCCTCCGGCTGAAACCCTCTGGCTTCCCTGATTGAGCGGCGGAACGAATTGATTGCTTGTTCCGTAAAGGCCGCTTCGCGATTGAGGCGCCCCTCAACTGCTGATGCCTCAGCGTAAACGGGACGGTCGCGCCGCGCGGCATCGATTTCACTCAAGCCTTTCTGATATTCATTCAAGTCCAGCAGCACGCGCGCGAGCCCAAGGTGGGCGGCAGGAAACGAGGGTCGAATTTTTAGTGCCTGGTTGTAGAGATCTTCGGCCTGGCGACGCGACTGATCGTCTTTGGCTTGCTCCCGCACAGTTTCCGCTTGCTGGAAAAGCAACTCAGCCTGGTCCCTGGTTGGCAGCAACTTAATAGACACATTTCTTTTACCGGGAAGCAGGCGTGTAGCACTTTCCTTGAACCCATTGGCTCTTACACGCAAGGTGTGGCTGCCCGAAGAGACTTTTTTGATTTCAAGTTTGCCGCCGGTATCCGTTTGCCCGCGGCGGATATCATCAATCCATACAACGGCGTTTGGTTCGGTAATGATGGTGAGCGAAGAAACTCTTGAGACGGTCGCAACGCTGCTCGCAGTTTTGCGCTGCTGCGCGGCTGCTTCAAAACAAAGCGCGGCAAGTAGGACCACCGCGATAATGGAAGAAAACGGGCGGCCATAAGCGACGCCCGTCTTTAATACCTTCATAGCCAGCTAATACCTTTTCCAGGAACTCTATTCTTCGTGCGCGTCGCCGGTCTCGCGGCTCTTATGCACATCCGAATCCTGGGGCTCAGATGCGACGCCGCCAGTTGCCGGTCTTTCGGTTATCGCGCGCTTGCCTACTTCCGCACGAAACTTTCCGTTAGCGTCGTACAGTCGTTCATACTGCAGACGATTGCGCACGACGCCCTGGACGTAACCGCGCGTCTCTTTGAAAGGTATCGCCTCGTCCCATTCATCGAGGTCAGAGGGCAAGGACCCTTGCCACTGAACGACACGTTGAGGGCCGGCATTGTAAGCCGCCGCCACATACTCAATGCGTCCAAACTTGTCGATCTGATCGCGCAGGTATGCCGTGCCGAGTTGGATATTTAAACGCGGCTCATAGAGCGATTCCTCGGTAATCGAACGCTCGACGCCATAGCGCTTGGCAGTCAGCACGGCCGTGGGTATCAAAACTTGCATCAGGCCGTACGCCCTTGCGCCAGAGCGGGCCCGCGGATTGAAAACAGTTTCCTGCCGGATTAGACCGGCCACCTGGAAAGGATCAAGATTGCGCGCGCGGGATTCCTGCACAATGATGTCCCAGTACGCGAGCGGATAAAACACGTCCCATTGCTCACGCGTCAGCTCCTCAGGTTTCATTTGCGAATAATCAGGAAAACTTTTCTTCAAAACATTCAATGCACGTACGTTGTCTTCCTGCGACCGGTAGACCTGAGCAATCGCAAGATTAATTTTCGGACTGTTTGGCATCGCGGCTGAGATGCCGTTCAACTCCTCGATTGCCCAGTCATCAAGTCCAGCCGTTGTCAGCTCGCTTGCCTTGCCGATCGTTTTCTCTTCGTTAGCGCCGGCGGTTTCTTCGGCGACCGTGACCGTTTGCAGATTGGCAATCGCTCGCCCCACCACTGAGTCCGCCGGAAATGTCTTCGGTGGAACCGTTCCAGCGCCGCTGCGCAGCATCGCGTCCAGACGCTGTTTGGCAAGATAGCCATACCAGTTGGCGTCGTAACGTCCCTGCATTGCCTGGTACAGCGCCCGCGCTTCGGCCAGCTTGCCCGCGCGTTCGGAATCGCGCGCCGCCCAATAGCCCGCGCGGCCACGATTGTCAGTATTCTTGTCGGCGTAGTAAGCGAGATGTTCGGTTAATTGCTTTGCAGAGTCGGAAAAGTTCCTGGCGTCGTGGGCCATCCAGGCGAGATCAAACTGAGCCTGCGCGACCGCGGTAGAACCCTGGAAAGAATTGACTGCCGTGCGCAAAAAATATGAAGCATCGGCATCATTCTTGGCGTCTTCAGCAATCTGGCCCACAGCAACCAGGGCTCGCGGCGTGAACGTGCTGCTGGGAAAACTGCGCTGCAGCTCCTGCGTTGTAGAGCGTGCCTGTTCCCACTGACGCGCGCGCGCGTAAGTTTGCGCCAAATTGTAAAGTGCTTCGGCTCGAGTCTCGCCCGCCGATGTTGGCACATTATTTAACGCACTGATCGCGTCTACAGTCTTTTTGGCATTCGCCGCTGCGATGCCGCGACGAAGTTGCGCTTCGGAATTACTGGCTCCGGGAAACTTTGCGAACGCGTCCGCATAGGCCTGACTGGCTTCAGCGAATCGCTTGGCTGCATAAAGCTTGTCCGCGCGAGTAACCGCTTCTTCCTGCGTCGCTGGTGAAAGAGACGAAGCGTAGCGCTGAATCGAGGTGGCGGCCTCCGCGCTTTCGCTCGAAGCCGGTGCAAAGAAATAGATGCGCCGGTAAGCCGCTACAGCCTGGGTGGTATCGCCGGCTTGTGCGCGTGCTTTTGCTGTCAACAAGAGTGCAGTTGCATCGTCCTTCGCCACCAAATCTTTTAACAATGCAGGAACAGCCGCAGCATCTCCTGACTGTGACGCGATCGCTGCCGCCCGCACGGCCGCCTCGCGCGCGCGAACCGAGCCCGGGTAGTCACGCAGCAACTGCTCAAAACTTGTGCGTGCTGCAGCCTTGTTACCCGCTTGTTCCAGCGCATCAGCCCGCAAGAACAGTGCATAGTCACCAAGCGAACTGTAATCGCGCACTACGTTGCTGTTAAGTAATTCAGCGGCGCCGGCAAAATCTTTTCTACCCATTCTGATGCGCGCACGCACCAGGCGAGCCAGCGCCGCCGCTTTACTGCGCGGGAACTGAGACTCGATTGCCGCCACGACGTCTTCAGACGGCAACACGCCGCCACGAGTCATCGCGCGTAGATTTTCGATTGCTCGTGTTTCAGCGGGTGTTTGCAGGCGCGTCAGGCAGCTGGCAGTCATGAATGACGGCAGCGACGCGCCAATGACAATAGCGAGTCCAATGATGATGAGAAAGAAGCGATGCTTGCTTAACTTTGAAAACACAATACCCCCGGAAAGATCGGTGCCCAGTTTCGAGTTTCTAGTTCCGAGTTTCTAGTTAGGCTTCAGCTATCAGCGCTAAACCCTGACGAAAACCGGAACGCGAAACCTCAGACGCGAGAACCCGGAACTCGAAACTCGAGACTGCAGTTTAGTTGCTACCTAAGCTGAAACCGTTGTTCCCGGATAAGAATTGCCAAGCTTCGCGGCATCACCTTCAGCCAGCGTGTTCACCAGCTCGTGATGAAAGTAGTCGTAACGCTGGGCCACCTCAGGCCTGACGCGCTTGTCGTACATTTCGCGCGAGCGCTCGATATCGTCGCGCAACCGGTCGTACAGATCGTGGCGCGAGCGGCCTTCATTGACCTGGCTCTCTTTATAAAGTTTGATTTCCGAAACCAACAGGCGCGCAAAGCGTCGCGCGTCTGTATGAAAGCGCCGCTCTTCGTCGTTGGAAACCTCGATCGGCAATTCGACATCAGCGCCATAACGACGGCGCGGCGCTTCTACCGGCGGCGTGGCTTCCGTAACAGGAGGCGAAGTCTGCGCAAAAGGATCAGCCAACTGTTCAAGCGCCGGTGTCGCTTCAGCTTGAACGGGTGCCGCAGGTTCAGGCTCAGCAGCAATTGGTTCCGGCTCGGCCGCAATTGGCGCTGTGTCCGTGAATGTAGGCGCACTCTCTTCAACGACGGGTGTTATCTCATCATACTCGACCGTCGGTGTATAACCGGGCGCTCCGCCCACTTCGGCGGCGGGTTCTTCGACGCGTGCGGGTTCCGGTTGCGTCGCTGCTCCCGAGCGCGCGACCAACAACTCAACCGCCATGCCTGCCACCCGAACGAGCGTTTCGATAGCTTCAAGATTGATCGCTTCAGAATCCAGATCGCCTGAGTCGGCATACAAAACTGCCACGCTGCGATTGCGTACTCTTAGCGGAACCGCAACAACCCGCGTCGGTGGTTCCTCGCCAAGGTAATTCACGATCAAGTGATCGTCAGTATGCGAACCCGGTCCGCCGCTCCAGGTTTCCCCTGAGCGCGACGCCCCACCCACGGTGGTGTCCGCACTCAAGGCAAACTTAATTTGCTGCACGGCCTGGTCGCCGACAGTTCCCTGCAATCCGCGAGCGCGCCAACCGATGGCCTGGTCGCCTTTGATGACAAAGAAGGCAACGCGCGGTGCAAAGGCGGCGGCACGGTTAACCAGAACTTTTAAGATCTCAGCCTGCGATTGTTGTTCGTCAATCTCCGAAATGGCAGCTTTGATTATCGCCACGTCGCTGGACGCTTTGGCGCGCGACGATTCTGAAGCGGCAAGGTCTATGCCTTCTTCATGTGCTGCTCGCAGGTGTTCTACGATGGAGGCGCCGACGGCGCCATCCAATTGAACCTCGCCCTGGCGGTCCAACAGCTGGCTGAGCGATTCGTTCAGTTGGCTCTGAAGCGCAGCGATCTCCTGCTTAATTCCACCGAGGCGGCCTTCGATATAACTTTCAATATCGCGGCGCATGCTATCTTCCAATTGTGCGCTTACCACAGGTTATTCCTCCGTTTGCCGGAATCTTTTGAAGGCGTTCATGGTGAGCATCCTAAGCGGACAGAACGCTTATCACGGAGACTTGCGGGGGCTATTCGTCTCTTAAGCGATTATGGACGCGTGCTATTCGGCGAGTCAAGATATCGTTTCCGGAATGCGGATTGACACATTTTTGGCCCTACGTTATAAGTCGCAGCAGCAAAACTGACGCGTTTTATGGCCATTACCGTCCTCATTGCCGACGACCACGACGACAATCGCGAGCTGATGCAGCTACTGCTTTCGGCCGCAGGCTATGCCGTGTACGAAGCGCGCAACGGCAGCGAATGCCTCGTCCTCGCGCGCGAACACCTGCCGGATTTGATTGTCATGGATTTGTCGATGCCGGGCCTGGACGGGTGGGGAGTGCTCCGCGAACTTAAAGCCGATCAGCTCACGCTGGAGATTCCCTGCATGGCGGTCACGGCCCACGCCGATCTGGATCGAGGCCAGGCGCTGCAGACCGGCTTTAGCGCCTACGTTTCAAAGCCCTACAGTAGCGAAGACCTTTTAGAGACAGTCGCCAGCCTGATCCCAACTGCCAGCAAGTAAACGAATGGCTTGATGCGTTGAGGCCGGCAGTTCAGAGTCCAGCCTCTAGGCTGCTGCTTCCTAAATCCGCAAACTGAAGCTTGTACTCTGAACTGCTTTCGCTGGCGCATCTCACTTCTGCGAAATCACAACCTGTTCAATCGACGCCGGCAACGGCTGAATCTCGCTGCGCGAAAATCCGGCGGCCGCAAACATTTTTTCGAGTTCAGCAAAGGTATAAGCATCGCCGCCCTCAGTCCCACCGAGCATCGTCACGCTAAACGACGCGGCGTCTGGCGGCGTGATGCGATCGTCATTCGGCACAAACTCGACTGTGGCCACACGCCCA
>DATAOU010000385.1:0-13169 GCA_036265575.1 Pyrinomonadaceae bacterium | reverse complement strand
TCGCGCACTGGCTACACCGGCGATCTAGGTTATGAAATATGGGTTTCGAGTGAAAAGGCTTTGCAGATCTGGGACGCTTTAATGACAGCCGGGCGCGCTTTCGATATTCATCCGACCGGGATGCTGGCACTTGATGTTGCGCGCATCGAAGCGGGCCTGCTACTAGTTGAAATCGATTTCAACAGCAGCAAGAAGGCGCTAATCGACGAGCAGAAATACTCGCCCTTTGAAATGGGCCTGGGTCGTTTGGTACATCTCGATAAGAACCGCTTCGTAGGCCAGGCGGCTTTGCAGGCAGAACAAAAGCGCGGACACGCTCGGGAGATCGTTGGCCTGGAGATAGACTGGCCGGCGGTTGAAAGGCTTTACGAGAATGTTGGATTGCCGCCGTCAGTTTCCGCGATCGCTTCGCGAGTTGCCGTCCCAGTGTTCAAGGACGGCGCGCAAGTCGGCAAAGCAACTTCGAGCACCTGGTCTCCGACATTGAAGAAGATGATTGCGCTGGCCACGATTAATCGGCAGCAGGCACGGGCCGGAACGAAACTGCAATTCGAGATCACGGTCGAGGCCGTCCGTCATCGCGTGCCGGCGACTGTCGTTAAGACGCCTTTCTTTAATCCGAAACGGAAGACTGCGACACCCGTCTCTTGAAACGAAAAAGCGGCTCTGCCGCCTTCCGTGCGGAAAGGCTGTGCCTTTCCGGAAGTCGGTCTCACTATTTTGAGAGGCTGCGCCTCTTAATCTCCGAGGCATAGCCTCAAAACTTTTTAGCATGGCCGACGGTAAGGCAAAGCCTTACCGCAAGGAAGGCGGCAAAGCCGCGAGCCAGCGAGCTTTTCCACGACAATGAATTCCTCTCTCGAACAAATTCTTGATAGTTACGACCCGAACGCGTCGCTCGATCGAGCGTTTACCATTCCGGCTTCCTGGTACACCAACGAAGAGCTTTACGAACTCGAACTAAGAAATGTATTTGCGCAGTCATGGCAATTCGTTTGCCGAGTCGACCAGGTTGAACGCGCCGGTCAATACGTCACCGCCGACGTTGCCGGTGAACCAATCGTCATCGTGCGAGGAGGCGATGGCGTCTTGCGCGGTTTCTTCAATGTCTGCCGGCACCACGCGGCGACCGTAATGACTGAAGCTGAAGGTACAGCGCCACAGCTTCGCTGCCCTTATCACGGTTGGACCTATTCGCTTGCGGGTGAACTAAAAGGCACGCCGGATTTCGCAGGCGTCTGTGACTTCGATCGATCTCAGCATGGTTTGTTGCCGGTCCAGACTGCGGTTTGGGAGCAGTGGGTTTTCGTAAGGACAACCGCGGAAGCTGAAGCGCAAGACTCCTTTGATGATTTTCTGGGCGCCGATCTAATTGCCCAAATTCAGCCGCTGGACCTTAACACTCTTCACTGGTTCGAGCGCCGCCACTACCACTTTGATTGCAACTGGAAAGTGTTTGTCGACAATTATCTCGACGGCGGTTACCACGTGCCGCATCTGCACAAAGGACTAAACAGTGTGCTCGACTACAGCAATTACACAATTGAAAACGGCGCGCGCTATTGTTTGCAGTCGAGCCCCATAGTTAGCGAGGGAGCTGAACCAGAGACCGGTGCGGTGCGCCAGGGCGAACGCGCGCTTTATTACTGGCTCTATCCGAACTTCATGATCAACTGGTATTCAGGCGCGATGGACACCAATCTCGTCATTCCGCGCGGTATCGATAAGACTGAAGTGATTTTCGATTTTTACTTTCCGGACGTATCAGACGCGGCGCGCGAACGTAACCTCCGGAGCATCGCTGTCGGCCAACGTATTCAAGACGAAGATACCGAGATCTGTAAGTCAGTTCAGCGCGGCCTCAATTCGCGCGCGTACGACGCGGGCCGGCTCTCAGTCCGCCGTGAAGCGGGAGAACACTTGTTTCACCGATTGCTGGCTGCGGACCTGAGTGCGAGTCTTTCTTCGCGTAAGTAGATGACAGAAGCAACCTCCAATCACGCCGTACGCGGTCATTTGCTTCGCGTGCTTGGCGTTGGCTTTGGGCTCGCGGTAATAATCGGCAACACCATTGGTTCCGGAATCTTTCGCACGCCCGGGCAGATTGCCGGGCATTTGCCAAACATATGGTTGTTTCTCTCTGTCTGGGTCATCGGCGGAATCTATGCGCTGTTAGGCGCGGTCCAGATTGCGGAACTGGGAACAATGCTGCCGCGTTCCGGCGGTCAATACGTTTTTGCTCGTCATGCCCTGGGTGAATACGCCGGCTTCATTTCCGGGTGGAGCGATTGGATTTCAACCTGCGGCAGCGCCGCGGCTGTTGCGATTGTGATCAGCGAGTTTTCCCGGGTGTTGTTTCCCAGTTTGAATGGTCGGGAACTGGCCGTGGGTATCACGATTACCGTTTTGTTTGGCGCCCTGCAATGGCGTGGAATTGCCTGGGGCAGCAGTTCGCAAAACATTACCAGCGCTCTCAAAGCGCTCGTTTTCATCGCTTTGATCGCAGCTTGCTTTATCTTTGGTCAGGGAACGATTGGTTCAACTCCCGTCATGCCGGTGCCAGCGGGATTTGCGCTGATGGGCGCATTTGTGATTTCGCTTCAGGCGGTCATCTTCACTTATGACGGTTGGACGGGTGTTATTTATTTCTCGGAAGAAGTAGAACAACCCGGAAAAAATATTCCGCGCTCATTGTTTGGTGGAATTCTTTTGATCATTGCCATCTACCTGTTGGTTAACCTCGCCCTACTTTATGTGCTGCCGATTGGAAAGATTGCCGGTCAGGACTTTGCCGTGGGACTGGCGGCGAACGAAATCTTCGGTAAGCACGGCGATACGGTTTTTCGCTCGCTGACAATCGTTTCGATGCTGAGCGCGCTTAATGCTTACCACTTGATGGCCTCGCGCGTTTTGTTCGCGATGAGTCGCGATGGTTTGTTTACGACCAGGGGCGCAACAGTGAATAAGGGCGGCACGCCGGCGTTTGCGTTGTTTGTGAGCGTAATGGTGGCAGTGCTGTTTATAGTCTTCGGCCAAACCTTCGAACGCGTGCTGGCGGTGCTGGCTTTCTTCTTTGTCGCCAACTATACCCTGTCATTCATTTCCGTTTTTGTGTTGCGTTACCGCGAGCCCAAAAAGGAACGTCCTTACCGCGCCTGGGGCTATCCCTGGACTACGGCGGCTGTGCTGCTCGGATCTGTTCTTTTTTTGGCAGGCGCTATTGCTAGCGACACGCGTAATAGTACCTATGCGCTCGGGCTACTAGTGATAAGCTACCCGCTGTTTTACTTGATCAACCGTTCACGTTAAGTATTGACTTCTTCCACTCTTTCCCTTAAGAACCTTTGCGATTTTTCAAAACTCGCTAGAAGGAAACTTATGAAGCGAATTCTTCCACTGATTGCCGTCATTCTTTTCGTTCTCAATGTTTCATCAGCTTTTGGGCAGCAAGACGATCCCGCAGCGCGCGAAAGAACCAGGCAGCGATTGGCTACGCTGCTGCAAACAGCAGGTCCCAGCGCCAATATCGTCTTCCATCAAAGTGAAAAACAACCGTTCAATTATGTGGGCAGCTTGAGCACCGGACTGGGGAATGCAGATTTTTTCGAGATAGTTATCAGCGTGACCAGCAAGGACACGCTTGGGTTCCGCATTTATCCCCATTACAAGCACGGCTACATCAACGTTGACAACGCCAAAGATCGACTTGGTCTGATGCGATTGTTGCTGCGCTTAAGCGATAGGGCGTTTCTTTTTTGGGGAGCAGACGAAAGTGGTGACGTCTTCACCGGTTACACGTTCACCCTCGAGTCGGGTTTCCCTGATGAGTCGATTAAGATAGTGTTGCGCAGTATTGTGAATAGCGACAAGTTTGTCGGGGAAATGCGACCGTTCATTGACGCCACCTCCGCTGTAACCCCTGGAGCGACTAACTAGCAAGAGCCATCCGCTCAGAATAGCTTTGCGGCCAAAAAAGAGGACAGGCACTGATGCCTGCCCTACTTTTATGCTTCGTTCAGTTAGCGCTAAGAAGTTCAGAGTCCAATCTTTAGATTGCCCGATTGCGAAAAGCAGGCTAAAGCCTGGTATCTGAACTCTTGAGGAGTGCGCTACTTTTGAGTTTTCGCTTCCCACTCCTCGCGCGTCAATAGCTTGATTGGTTCCAACTTCTTGCGAGTCAGCTCAGTGTTAATTCCGGCGAGTTCCTTCGTCAGCCAGGCATCGAAATCTTTTTCCACATCGCCAAGCTCACGGCCCAATGCGTCCGCCCGCGCGACTTGCGCTGCTGAAGGCCGTCCCTCGTAACCGTTAACATTGCCGTAAAGATCGGTAAGATTTTCTCGCAGCCGCTCTTCTCCGGTGATGGCGCCGCCCTCCTTAGTAGCCACAATCTTTTTGCGCATCTCATCGACCGCCGCCGAGGCCGCCTTCAACCGAACAGCTAAAGGATCGGTGGCCGGCAGCTTTGCCGCGCGCTCCTCAAGGGCCAGGCGCACGTTGTTGATGCGCTCGACTGAGTAGGTCATGTTGCCCAGAAGGGCGTAGAGCTTCATCGCCAGATCAAACTGAGCGCGTCGATCCTCTAACGAGTATTTTGAGCGCGGATCGCCAACGACTTGCAGCTCTGTCGTGTAGACCTGCTTGTCTTTCGTCATCCTCACTGTGTACGTGCCCGGCAACAGGCGTGGGCCAATAGCTGCGCCAAAAGCCGCACTCGCAGCGCGCGGAACTTGTGGCGCTTTGAGCCGCATGGGCCACGTCGAACGATTTAGACCGCGGCGTTTGCTGCTTGGAACCGTGCCTACAACCTTGCCGGTGGAATCGAGTACTTCGATTTTCAAGTCGCCAAAAATGTGACGCTTCTTTTGGTAGTAAACAAAAACTGCCTCATCCGTCGGATTGGGTCCAACAAAAGCGGCATCGCCGTTGGCCCAACCACCGCTCGCAGGGATGGCCTGCACGCTGGGCTTTGCTTGTAAGAAGAGTGCCTCTTTGGCGAGTGTGTCGGCGGTCAACGAGCGCAGTGGTGTGATGTCATCCACAATCCAGATACCACGTCCGTGCGTCGCAATCACCAGGGCGTGATCGCGCGGATGAATGGCCAGGTCACGCACCGCAACGTTGGGCATTTCACCGCCTTTGTATTGCGCCCATTGCCTGCCGCCGTCGAGCGAAACCCACAGACCCATTTCAGTGCCAACGAATAACAAGTCCTTATTGACCAAATCCTCTTTCACGACGTGGGCATAACCGTGCACCGGTGAGGTTTCGCTCACTACCGGCGTCCAGGTCTTGCCAAAGTCAGCGGTTCGATAAACGTATGGCCTCATGTCACCGAATGTGTGCGCATCGAATGTTACGTAAGCTGTACCCGGATCGAAGTGGCTCGGCTCAACTGAAGAGACCCAGGCGTTTTTCGGTATGCCCGGCACATTTCCAATAACGTTCGTCCAATTCTTGCCGCTATCGCGGGTGACCTGCACGTTACCGTCATCGGTGCCTACCCAAATCAGATTTGGATCCTTGGGCGATTCCGCGATCGCATAGATCGTGGTGTGCATCTCCGCAGCCGAGTTATCAACTGTTATTCCACCGGACTGCTCCTGTTTCTGCTTCTCAGGATCGTTGGTCGTAAGGTCCGGAGAGATGCGTTCCCAGGTTTGCCCGTGATCCCGAGAACGGAAAAGAAATTGCGCGCCAATGTAAATGGTACCGTCGCCTGTCGGACTTACATGGATTGGGGTGTTCCAGTTGTAACGAAGCTTACCTTCTTTGTAGAGCGGCAGCGGTTTGATGTTGCGTGATTCGTGCGTCTTGCGATTGATGCGCGAAATTTCACCGCCCTGGTATTCGGCGTAGATGTAATTTGGATCGGAAGGATCGGCAAACATCCAGAATCCATCGCCGCCATACATGTTCTCCCAACGGCTACTCGTGATGCCACCGGGATATGCGGAATCGCCGACCCAGGAACTGTTGTCCTGCAAACCGCCATAGACGTGGTACGGCATGTCCATGTCCAGACTGACGTGATAGAACTGCGAGACCGGCAGATTGTCAGCTTTCCACCATCGATTGCCGCCATCATATGAATACCAAAGTCCGCCGTCGTCGCCGGTAATTACATGATCGGTATTATTTGGATCGATCCAAACGTCGTGAAAGTCGCCATGCGCTCCACCCGAGATGTTACTAAAGCTCTTACCGCCATCATTGCTCGCAATCAATGGCCCATCGGGCTTGTAGATTTTATTTTCGTCTTTGGGATCAACTATCAGGTTAGCGAAGTAGAAGGGGCGCCAAACCATGTTGGCGCTTCGATCCAGGGCCGTCCAGGTCGCACCGCTGTCGTCCGAACGATACAAACCGCCCTTCGGCATTTCGGCTTCGATAAAGGCATAAACGACATTCGTCTTTGAAGGAGCAACCGTGACCGCGATGCGGCCCCACGGTTTTGCAGGCAGGCCCTTGGCCGAGTTCTCGTCCAGTTCCTTCCAGGTCGCGCCACCGTCGGTACTCTTGAACAACCCACTGCCGCTCGCTGCATTTGGACCATCGCCGCCGGAACGGAAGGTCCAACCCTTGCGACGAAAGTCCCACATACCAGCATAGATCGTTTGTGGGTTTGACTTGTCCATCGACATCATTGAGCAGCCGGTCGAAGCGTTAGCACCCTTCAGGACTTTGGTCCAGGTTTTTCCGCCGTCAGTCGTTTTGTAAACGCCGCGATCGTCGCTGTCGCTCCACAGTTTGCCTGGAGTGCAAACGTAAACATTGTTCGCGTTGCTGGGATCGACCAGAATTTTTGCGATGCGCTCGGAATTGTTTAGGCCGACGTTGGTCCAGTTGTCGCCGCCGTCGATCGATTTGTAAACGCCATCGCCGACTGACACGCTGTTGCGCGTCCAGGCTTCGCCGGTGCCCACCCAGATCACTTTCGGGTTCGTGGGGTCGATGGTGATTGCCCCGATCGACTGCACCGGTTGCTTATCAAAAACAGGCTTAAAGCTGGTGCCGCCGTTCACCGATTTCCAAACGCCGCCGCTCGCCGAGCCGACGTAGACAGTCAGTCGCTGGCCTTCGCGCACGGCGTCAACTGCTGCGATGCGTCCACTCATCGCCGCCGAACCAATGTTGCGCGCACCGAGCCCGGATATGGTTTCCGAGTCCACCTTCACTGGCGTTGGTTGTGGGGTTTGCGCCAAGACAGATGACGCTACACAGAAAAGGCAAATGGTTGCCAGGGACGACAGGGACCAGCTTTGAATTATTTTCATCGCTCTCAAGCTCTTTCTTGTTCGGGAAATAGTTTTAAGTCGGTTATTCATTTTATGAAAACCCTTTTTCTTCCTCTCCCTTTGGCAGAGGGTTGGGAGAGGGCGTGTCTGGACAAGCTACGCACCCTCCCCTAGCCCCTCCCAAAGGGAGGGGGAAACTTGAATGTTGTAATCAACTTGTCGAGCCATTCCTTAAGGTTAAGAGGGTTGGTTAACGCTGGCTTTAGGGCTTGGTTGGTGGCTTGGCAGCCGGTTTCTTTTCTTCGGTCTTCTTCGGCAGAGTGTCGGCAGCGTCGGGTGGTTTAGTGCCGGGTTGTGTGCTTGCGGCAGCCACCGGCATGCGAAAACGCGCGTCATCAATCGGCACGTTCGCTTCGATCTTTTCGTAAGTGACCTTGGCGCGGTTAGGATTGCCCTTAACATTGCTCTCAACTGAGAACGGCATGTACCAGCCACTCACTTCTTTGTAATCGCCTAACGATGTTTCGTATTCGCGCTCGGCGCCGCGGACCATTCGCTTCGTTTCGATCTTGATGGGAACGTAGTAGTCGGTATCCATGAAGTAGTAACGAACATCGCCGCTGGCCAGTGTCACTTTCAGTTTGAAGGCATCCGTGCCTTCGACCGGCTCCATGCCGACATACTCAATTTTGTTTCCTTTTTGCTGATAGTTGACCAGTGGGCCATCGAAATCAGAGTCCTCAACGATCTGTTTCATCTCTTCTTCGCCGAGCGGTTCTGCATCTTTCTTGCCCTGCCACGGCTCGATCTTCCAGCCAGTGTGGCCGTCATAAGCGTTAACCGCAGTCAACCCCTGCAGCGAGAATTCCTGGCGCACCATGTTGTTGCGCTTGTTCTCTTCCACGATTGGCGCCTCGAAACCGCCGCCGCCATTGAACGTGCCGAACTTTCGCAGTGTTTTGACGGACTGAATCTTGTCGGCGCCGCCGACGGTCTTAATGTACTTGGCTACGATCTCCTCGGCGGTTTGCGCCGAAGCGCTGGTGGCGAGCAGGGCCAATGCGGCCAGCATAAGCAGGACTCTACGCATGATCATCTCCTTGGATAATTGAAGCAACACAGCTTAAAGACGTTACTGAAATTTGTGGAAACTCGAGCTTACGGTACTGAAAATAGGGTTAGATTGCATGGGTACTACGTTCGCGGTAGTGCAAAGGTTTCTTGCAGCCTGTTTAGGACTCATCGCGGTTGTGACACCCTTCCGAAATTTGAAGCACGCTTCAAAATATTGCTGGTTAGCGCGGTTTACGCGTGTGGGAAAAGCCGCAAATATCGCTACCTAGTAGTTCATCTTCCGTTCCAATTCAACAAAACCTGGTTCAGAGCGGAGCGAATCAAACATTGGCTCAACTTTCAACGAGATGATCCAACCAGCACGATCCTCGTACGCTCGCTTGAGTAACTCAATTGCCTTTTCCTTTTCGCCGAGGCCAGTGTGAATTAGCGCTAGATCATAGGGTGAAACAGACTTGGTTTGAGATAGCTCGTTTAACTCCGCGAGGATCTTTAGCGCCTCGTTACGTCTACCGGCAAGTGCATATGAATGACCGAGCAGGCCAAGAAGATTGGTCGTCCTTTCGGAAAGACCAATGGATTTTTGATAGAAGGCAATAGCCTCAGCATAATTTGCCTTGCGGTCGTATGCCTCGCCGATAAAAAGATATGACGCGGCATGAGTCGGATCCAATTCTGTTGATTTGTTGCCCTGCGCGATTGCCTCGTCGTAACGATGAGCCCAGTAATAGGCTCCCGCTACATCGTCGCTCAACGCTACCGAAAGCGGATCTACTTCTAACCCACGTTTCGCCATGTCGATGCCTTCGTCCAAACGGCCGGTGCAGGACAGCAAATAAGAATAAACCTCATAACTCTCCGGGTAATTTGGATTCAGTTGGATCGCTTTTTGATACTCGTGTTCGGCCGTAACCCAATCCAGATCTAGAAACATCGAGATTGCTCCTAAAGTGGTATGCACTTCAGCGAGCGAGTCGTCGAGCTCCAATGCTTTTTTAGCCACTTCTCGTGCTTTGAGAAACGCCTCTCTGGAAGGCAGCCAGTTGTTTACCGCGGATGATGCGTACACATCGCTGAGACCGGAGTACGCGAGGGCGTAGCCTGGATCTTTGGTTATAGCTTCGGTGAAATATGTGGCCGCGCGTTGGTGGTCCGCCGGATTAAACTTACGAAACAAGAACCGACCTTTTAGATAGGCTAAGTACGCGTCGGTATTTACGGTTGCCGGTTTTGCCAGTTTCGCCTCTTCCTGTCCATTCAACCGCGGTGCGATTTGGTTTCCCAAACGACGCGCTATGGAATCCTGCAAGGAAAAGATATCGGTGAACCGTTCATCAAAGTGCTCTGACCAGATCACAACTCCACCATCCACTCGCACCAGTCGCACATTTACTCGCACCCGATCGCCGGACTTATGGATACTACCGTCAAGCACTGCATCCACATTCAATTCAGTGCCGGCTTGCGTCACCTCATCCTCCAGTTTCGTATAGCGGCGCACGGCACTGAACGGTGGGACTTTGAGGTCCTTAATACTACTCAGGCGGCTGATCAACGTATCGGCCATTCCCATCTCCAACGATTCATCTCGATCGTCGGCAACCAGCGGTTTGAAAGGAAGTACTGCGATTGAATGCAACCCCGCAGTCGGATGAGCGGCGTTTCGCTGTCGCACATTCCAGAAATAGAGCGCGCCGGCGGTTACCGCGCCAAGAAGCACCAGCGATGCGATTACGAAATAGGGTTTAGACAGCAGCGAATGACTCGAGACTCTTTCTTTGCTCTGCTCAATCCAGCGTTCGCTCGGCACCGGCTTAATTACCGGGGTATGGTCTGGGGCACCGTCTTCTTCAATAAGAATGTGAGCGCGCGAACGCTCCTGAATCAGAATCTCAAAGTCTGAGTCGGAAGAGCTGGTAACTTCCGCGAGAAAGCGGTAACCCCTGCGATGAACGGTTTCGATGTATTTCTGTCCGTCGGTTCGCTCGCCTAGCGCTTCTCTCAGCTTGTAAATGTTATGCGAAAGATTCGCTTCTTCGACGACAGTGTCAGGCCACAGGCGCGTCAGCAGTTCTTCCTTTGTCAGTACTCGTCCGCCGCTTTGCACCAACACCAAAAGCATCTCAAAAGCCTTCGGAGTGAGCGTCACAATTTCCCCGCCGCACCGTAGGAGCCTTTCCGACTCGTCCACCCGAAACGGTCCGAAATCATAAAAACGCCTTGAATTCGTACTCATTTATCTTTCTCAGAACTCGATGAGAACTCTCTCAGAAATAAATGAAAACTTGCAAAGGACTTTTTAATTGCCAGGGGAATATTGTGCCGGCCTCGAGGCCAATGATGATGATCCAGGCAGAACCAACGCGGTCGAAATCTTATCCCATGGCGCTCGGCGAAACAATGCAACTGACGGAAGGTTTGGCAGCTCGGCGGCAATCCCGATCGAAAGGCGGTGGCGCAAACGAAAAGACGAATCGAGATAACGACGAACCGCGACCGGCTGATCATCTTGAAGAGAAGCAAAGGTGCGAGCGCCCAGTGGTGCTCAGTTTGTTCCGGTCAGATCGTCATGCTCACAACGGACGAAGCGGCAACTATAGCGAATGTCAGCTCGCGCACTATCTACAGTCGAGCTGAGGCCGGCGAGATCCACTTCGTCGAGACACCGGACGGGCATTTGCTGATATGCGCAAACTCGATTTTGGGAGCATGAGGCGCAGACGCCCAAGCGAAAAGTTTTACTTCTACTCGCAATAATAAAACGGAGGTTGAAAATGAAATTACTACTGACAATTGCAGCGTTACTGATTGTGTTCAGCGGCACGGCACTAGCGCAATCGATGGATCGAGACAACCCAACACCGCTCGCCTCAAACACGATCAAAGGCAACGGCACGGGCAAAAAGGTCGAGTACTACTACAGCTTTACTGCCGGGCCGGGTGAAGTAGTTGTAACGATCGATCTCAAAGCCAAGTCAGGCTCGACGAACGCCGATGTGGAAGTCTTCGACGGCGACGGAGATAAGGTTTTCTACTTGTACCCTAACGCTACGTCGACGAACGAACGTCAGGTCAAGAAATTCTCCGTCAACAGCAAACAACAATTGCTACTGCGGTTGGCTTTGGACGTGGCCGCGGGAGATTACGCAATTAAGCTCGCAGGTCCGGTTGAGTTAGCAGCACCAGCTGCACCCGCCGATACCAGCACGCCGGCAAGCGACTCCGTGGCCACGGCCTCACCTACAGAAGCTGCGACACAGCCAACCGAAACTCCGGCGCCCGAAGGCTCAGCAGCCACACCTGTAGAAGGTTCGACTGCGAAGCCTGGCAAGGGCAGCAAGTTTGATCTGGGCCTGAATCTTATGCAAACCGTCGGCACGCATTTCGGTCTGCCGACTTCGGGCTTGCTGCACATCGTCATGAAAGATGGGACGACGCAGGACATCGACTTGAGCAAAGTGAAATCAGCCAACGTGAAGAAACAATAAGCCGCGTGTTCGCGGAGCAAAAGGGACGATTCAAATATCAGGGAACTAACAAACCCGACGCAGATAAGGAACGAGTAAACCCGGATTCGCATTAAAGGATGTTCGTTAGCTTTAAGGATTGAAGGAGAAATGAAATGACAAGACTGCTGCTGGTCAATTTTCTTTTGATTGTAATTTTACTTTCATTGACAACCGCGTCACGAACTTTCCACGTTGTGAATGTGAGCGCAACCGCAGCGAGTCCGGCGTTGCCTGGTGTGCAGACCGTCCCGCTCTACCGCCTCTTCAGCCATGAGACCGGCATTCATTTCTATACGATTGACGTGAACAGAAAGCTGTCAGCAATGAGCGCGGGATGGACTGTTGAGGGTGTGGCGACGAACGTTCTGGACCAGCAGGCACCGGACACCGTACCGCTTTACGTGCTGACAAATAAACTCATCTTCTATGGTCTCTACGGCGATGTGTTCACTTACACGACGACAACTGAGGAGAGGGACAAACTTCTGGCGGCGCCGAAATTTGGTAACGGTATTTCCGGAGGGACCTGGTCACTGGACAGCAGCGGTATCGCCTGTTACATCGCAGCCCACAAACTGAGCGGCACAATCCCCCTCTACAGGCTGATTCATCCGCCTAAGAATCCAGACATTTTGAAATTCACGGACTTCGACAGCCTGTACACCACCAGCGAATCGGAGATGACAGACGCAATCACCAATCACGGCTACAAGTTTGTCCGCATCGAGGGCTATGTCTGGCCGCAGCCTACGACGGTCTCGATGCAGCCCCCAGCTGCTACCCAACCGGGTCCGAAGATCCTCGCGGGCGGCAAACCTGGAGCAAGTCCCGACACAGTTTTATTGAACCGCGGCTGCACGCGACCCGCCATGGGTTCTTACAAGTGTCCTACGATCGCTGGCTACGAAGTGTGCGAAAGCTACCGGAAAAACGGCAAGGTCACGGCTTGCACGACGTCCGCAAATGAGAAGGTTCAGGCGGCAATGGAAAAATTGTTGTTCAGCGTCGGGTGCGGGCGGTTTCTCGGCAGGCCGGATGAATTTCTGTGCAAGACGCAGAAAGGTTTGGATCTTTGCGAAACCTATCGACAAAAGGGAACGACAAAGAAATGCGTGATGCCGAAGATCAAATAAGAGCTCTAGCGATTTAAAGCTTTCAGATCGAGGCATTCAACTGGTTGGATTCGCGAAAGGGTTAGGAAAGAAATGAAATCAAAATCAATTCTAAATTTCGGCCTGCTGCTCATGGTTGGCATTCTGTCTCAAGCACGAGTGCAGGCGCAGGGTTTACCTGCGCCGGAGCTCAGATTTACGGGTACAGAAGATTACGAAGCCAATGGTCAGCAATG
>DATAOU010000384.1:0-12224 GCA_036265575.1 Pyrinomonadaceae bacterium | reverse complement strand
TGCTGAAAGAGATCGGTTCCAAAGCTAAAGTTCCTGAATACATCAAGCGTGTTAAGGCAGGAGAATTTCGGCTGATGGGCTTTGGTCATCGTGTTTACAAAAACTACGATCCGCGCGCGCGCATTATCAAGCAAGTGGCAGATGAAGTTTTTGAAGTAACGGGGAAAGATCCAATGCTGGAGATAGCTTTGGAGCTGGAACGCATCGCGCTCGAGGACGAATACTTCGTCAAACGCCGACTGTACCCGAACGTCGATTTTTATTCCGGGATCATTTACCAGGCAATGCGCTTCCCGGTTGATATGTTTCCGGTGCTCTTTGCGATTCCACGCACGTCAGGCTGGCTGGCGCAGTGGGTTGAGTTGCTGGAGGACCCGGAGCAAAAGATTGCGCGACCGAGACAAGTTTATTTGGGATACAGGACGCGTCAGTACGTGCCGGTTGAGAAGAGAAACGCCGGCGCGGCTGCTGCGGGAGACTGATTACTCTCTGGCAGGGAAAAAGTGGTGCGCGCGGCAGGGCTCGAACCTGCGACCTTTTGATTCGAAGTCAAACGCTCTATCCAACTGAGCTACGCGCGCTGATTCGTGAATCGTAAATCGTAAATCGTTAATAGTAAAATCCAGTTCACGACGATGCGTCGGGCATCGTGCCCAGCTCTTCCCATTTACGATTTACGATTCACGATTTACGAATTTACTTCCCCTGAAAATCATGCCGAATCATTCGCACCAGATCCGTTATCTGTTCTGGTGTTAATTTGTCTTTGAATGCCGGCATCCCATCGCCGCCTTTATTGATTTGCTTGATGAAGTCGTCGTCGGGATGATTCAAGGCGTGGCCTTCCCGCAGATTTGGCATCTTCAACTTCTTACCATCGACTTCTTTTAAGCCACCGCTGCCATCTTCACCATGACACTTTGAGCAACTCTTGTTGAAAGTTACGCGCGCGCCGGCGAACTGATCCGGCGTCGCGGCCGCAGGTGACAGTTCCGGCGTTGGTCCGTTGTGCGTAACAGTGACCGTATCGGATTTGTTGCACGCCAAAGCGAACAGCGAAATAGCGACGATCAAGAGCGCAAAAATGTAACCCTTCATGCTTTCCCTCACTCGAACTGGTTTGTAACCGGGGGGCTGCCGGAGTATAGCAAAAAGTTTCACGTTACACCTTGGAGTGCGGCGGCCCGGCGCCGCTTTGGCCACTGCCGGCAGCGTCATATCGAGAAGCATTCGCCATGACGACCAAGTAGGTTAGTTGGGCCAAAGCGCTGCCAGGCCAGCGCACTCCAAAGAGTCGACGCTTCCGCTAGTCAGACGTTCCTTCAGTGTGTCGCGGCTTAACGACGACGACAAGCTAAAGCTTATCGGACACCGCAGCTTATCGGACACCGCGTGGCCGGTTGCAAACGGCTGGCAGACTCGGCAGAATACTTTGGCACTACCTCGATCCCCGAGAAGATCGAATTTCTTCACTAGTAGTTGAGGTCAAGCGAAAAATGAGTTCCGACAAAGAACCAGGCAACGCCACCAGAGGCTCTCTGCGCCTCGCTCCCAATTGTGTTGAATTAGAGGAACAGAAGGCCAAACTCCCGCGGCAATTCGTTAACTTCACTTTCTATAGCGCCCGGCCTGAGTGGCGCATGTTGACCGCAGACGAAAAGCAACGTTGCAAAGACGAATTCGTTGCTACCGTACAAAAGTTTCATCCGCCTTTGCTGATTCACAGTTACTCGACCATCGGTCTGCGTACCAATGTCGATTTCATGATCTGGCGCATCGGTTATGAGCTGGATCCGATTCAGGAAATGACGTCTGAGTTGAATCACACCGCGATGGCGAAATACATCGAGCCAACCCAATCGTTTCTCTCGATGACGAAACGATCGATGTATATCGATAGAGACAACCCCGAGCACGCAGAAGATCGCCTGCACGTTGTTCCGGGAAAATCGGACTACCTGTTTGTATATCCCTTTGTGAAAACTCGCGAGTGGTATTCGCGGACCGCGGACCAGCGCCAGGAAATGATGGACGAACACATTCGCATTGGCTCCAAGTACCGCTCGGTAAAACTTCATACCACTTATTCCTTCGGTTTAGACGATCAGGAATTCGTCGTTGCTTTTGAGACTGACAACCCCGCGGATTTCCTCGACCTGGTTCAGGAACTGCGCGAAACAAAGGCCAGCTCTTACACTCTCCGCGATACGCCAATGTTTACCTGCCGGCAACGAACACTGGCTGAGTGTCTCGATGCTCTTGGTTGATTGAGACGATACCAGCCAGCTCAAAGCAGTTCATCAAATGATTAGATTTCGTCGTCTCGCACTGCTCGCGTTTCTTCTTCTCAGCTTCCAGGCCGTCGCTCAAACAACAAACCCCACCCATACGGAATACCTTTGGCTGGAAGCCGAAGATATGCGCGGCTTTGCCACGCAACCGAATAATGAACCGGTACTAAATCCGTCCTGGCGTAACCTGCCCAGCGCGCAGGCGCGCGGCTGGGGCATGAACGGCACAGGCACCTCAGCCGAATGGACTCAGGGCGGAGAAAGTGGCTGGAATTCCGCGGCGGCTAGCGCCGACGAAAGCCAGGCGACCATCTATCAGACCATAGAGGTTCCGCGCGCCGGTCAATACAGAATCTGGGTTCGTTACGCTGACTGGGCCAACCAGACTGAAAACTTTGTTATCACGGTCAGCCAGCGCGAGCACGAAGTTTTCCGGCACGAGTTTGGCACCAGGGATCTGATCGACGTCCATGACGAAGTCAGCATGTATTGGAAGTGGGCATTCACGTGGGATAGCGCGATTGCGGAATTAGAAAAAGGCCCCGCGCGACTGTCGATCGCGATTGAGAAACCTGCGCAAGCGCGTCGTCACGTCGATGTAACACTGGTGACCAACGATCTTGCTTTTGTGCCGCAGGGACGAAGCAAGCCTGACTTTGCCGCCATGCGTTACCTGCGCGAGTGGTCAGTTAACCGCGCTCCGCTTACTTCTCTTCTCAGTCAAAAAACGTCCAGCGAAACTCCGGCCGCGTGGCAACGGCCCGCGATTGCAGGCCGAGACTTTCTTATGCCCTGGAATATAGCGCCGGAGTTCTGGGCCCTTTACGACAAGCCGCCCGCAGAGCGTCCTCTTTACCCATTCAATGCCGAGCCCCTGGATGAGTTTGTACAGAAGTACAAAGGCGCCCGTGATGTTCCGATTTTTAGTTCGAAATTAGTCGTGCCGGTGATCTATATCAACGCCCTTCCCGAGGCCCTAAAGGAAGGCAGCCCCTTTCGGCGTTACCTGCGCGAAACGAAGAGCCCTTTCGCTGTTCTCATCAACTACGGCGCGGCGAGCATGTCGGACGCAGCTGGCCAGGCAGCCTGGAATCTTTTAAATGGGGAGCTTAAGGATCAGTTTCTCGGTTGGATTTCCGGCGAGAGTATCGGCCACGTCTTCGATTCAGCTGCAACGGAATTGAAAGTCTCCGACGCGATGACACGCAGCCAGTTACTCGAGGCGTATCGCAAGTTTTACGACAACGCTATTGCGCGCAAGTGGTCTACTACGTTTCACGCCGATACAGGTGCAATGTGGGACAAATTGATTCCCGCGCAATCAACCTCCAGCACATCGTTTGCCCACGCGCTGACTAATTGGGGAGTGCGACTGTTGGGCATCGAAACCGCCGCAGTACAGCCAATGTTTGCGATGCGCACTGCGTTCACACGCGGCGCTGCGCGCCAGTACGGCGCAAACTTTCTTTATTACCACGCGCCAAACTTTGGGGATACCGCGACTACATTTACGAAAGCACAAAACTTTGCCGGGCCCGATAATTTTTTCCATTCGCGCTATGGCGTGACAATGGGCCCATCGCTGTCGTGGTATCGCAAGAGTTATTACTTCTATTACATGTCAGGCGCGGCAGCGATCTATCTCGAACAAGGCGGCGATCAATTCTTTAAGCCTGGCCCGGGCGAACATGAATTCCAACTAAACCCGTTGGGACGAATTACTGATGAGTTTGTGCGCTTCGCGGAAAAGCATCCGGATCGTGGCACACCGTATACCCCTATCGCCTTCTTGCTTGATCCGGCCCACGGTTGGGAGATGACTGACTATCCACAATGGTCGTTCGGGGTTTCGCAAACCAATCGCAGCGACAGCGCGCTGCGCGAATTGTTTAGTGTCGCCTACTTCCCTGGGAGTGTGGTCCAGGGTGAACCAGCCAGCGGCGATCGTCAGGCTTTCGTTAATGGCGTCTTTGGCGACATTTTCGATGTGCTCGTGGCCTCGAATAATCCTGATGGTAAGTCCGCCGGCCAAGCCTCCTCAACGCGGGCCGACGTGCGCCGTGTGGATCGAACTGATAAACCCGTGGCGGCAAAAGCTGCCGTTGAGGTTCCAACAAAAACCGTCGACGTAATAGAGCCGCGGACCAGGACCGGCACAGATCGGTCGGTAGCTGCCACAATTAACTACACTGCGCTGTTGGGTTCGTATCGTGCGATTGTTGTCGGTGGCCGGATCCAATGGACCGCGCCATGGATTAAAAGAATAAATGCCTACGTGAAAGCCGGTGGCACCCTCGTTCTTAACGCTGCCCAAGTGAAAGACTTTCCCGCCGAAATGCTCGGGTTACGTCTGACCGGGGTAACGGCGGAAGCCGATAACGCACGCTGTTTGTCTGCCGGCGAGGCAGCGCAAAATCTGAACGGCCAAATGTTTCGTTATGAAAAGTTGGAGTTGACAGGGGCAACCGCGCTAATCGTTGCCGACAGCGGTGATGCGCTCGCAACCGTCAACAAAGTCGGTAACGGCAGCGTTGTGTTTGCAGCATTGCCCGATCTGCTGGGCGAAGATGAACACGTTACGCCATTTGCCGCGCATATGCTGGCGCATGTTTTTGCTGACGCTTCCCCGATCAAGGTAAAAGGCGACGTGGAATATCTGTTCAATCACAATTCCGAAGGTTGGTTGGTCACCCTAATTAACAACAACGGTGTCTACAAACCAGCCCAGGGTATGGCCCAGGTAGATCGCAGCGCGGTGGTGACCGCGACAATCACCCTGCCATCGCAGGAAATTAAAAGTGCTGTTGATTGGGTTAGTGAAAAGAGTATTGAGGTAAAGAGGCAACCGGGTGGAAGCACGATCAACGTTACCATTCCGCCGGGTGGCGTATCGATCGTGCAATTGCAAACCGGGCCCAGCCGCCGTCAAAATTAATGCCCGTTGCCGTTTTGTTTTCTTACCACTCGCTTAACTTCTGATTCCGCCGCCGCCGCCCGGTCAGTCTCCACCGGTTCTTTGGCAACGCCATTCTGTCGTACTGCGGGTACCCCCAGAACGTGACGCTGCAATGCCGCGTCGGCCACGTCCGACTGTCCACTTAGGTTCAAAAGTTTGACTACAGCGCGACGGACCTCATCGCTGGGATGTTCCTCGATCGCCTTAATCAAAGGCTCGACCTCGCCCGTTTTCGCCATCACGAAAAGAATCGAAAGCGAATTGTAAGTCTCTTCGCGACTCTCGCTCACCAGGTTCTCGATCGCTTCAGCGGCAACGCCGGATGCGGCGATGGCCGCACCAATATTCTGACGCCGTTCTTCTGAACCTTCTTCCATGGCCCGGTTGAACAAGTCAACCGTGCGGCTGGGTTCCAACCTTCGCAGTGCTCTTGCCGCTGCATTGCGAACATGCGACGAAGAGTCGTCAAAAGAGTTAGCGATGATATTGAACGCTTCTTGTGATCCCGAGCGTCCGAGCTCGCCCACCGCAGCTGCGCGCTTATAAGGATCGATGCTCGCCAGATACGCTGCGATTGCAGGTGGGACCTCTTCTCGTCGCCCCGCCACCACCGAACCAGCGCTCCGCTCAGGCTTGGGTGCAACTAAATCAGGCGCTGAAGTTGAATCAGTCGAAGCGGCAACGGCTTGCGGTAGCTCGCCCACATCCGTTAAGGAAAACTGCTCGGCTGAGGCGAGTGCCTGTTGTTCGACTTCATACTGTTCGCGCAACTTTCGGAAGCGCGTTTCAGCTTCTGTGCGCTGCAGCACTGCGGCTTCCAGGCGGGGCCGCTCTTCTTCTTCAAGCCGGTGGAACATTTCGATCTCTTCTTTAATGCGCTTCTCTTGTTCCGATCTCGACTGTGCTTCCACCGCCACCGTACGGCGCGCGGCCTCCAGCCTGGTCAACATCTGTTCTTCCTCAAGGCTGCGCGCATGCGCCTCGGCTTCTATGCGTTGCAACTTTTCAGCGGCGAGCTTATAGGCTTCGTCTGACGTGTGCCGGCGCATTTCAGCTTCCTCGATGCGTTTACGCGTTTCGGCATCGGAAATTCGCAAGCTTTCAATCTGGGCCAGGAGGTGCTGTTCCTGCTCAGCTCGTTGTTTGCCTTCGGTCTCTGCCTTCTGACGCATTTCTGAAAGCTCTTTCAACCGTGCCTGCTGTTCCTCAGCAACGCGTTGAGTTTCTTCTATTAAGCGCTGATGCTCTTCAATGCCGCGCTGTCGCGTTTCTTCCAGTTGACGACGCTCCGTCGCCAGCCGTTCATTCATCTCAGATTCCAGTTGCAGGCGTTCGGCCTCGGCCTGATTGCGAGCTTCTTCGGCAGCACGCATGCGGGCCCTTGCTTCGACCAGCAGCTCTGCTTCCTTTTCGGCCTTGGCCCGCGCCGTCTCAACTTCAGCGCGGCGATGGGCCACCTTTTCAAATGCGGCACGTAAAGATTCTTCGTCGCGCCGAAGTTTTTCCAACTCCGCCTGGTGCTGCTCGGCAGCTTCCTGGCGCAAGCGTTTGGCTTCGAGCAGTTGGGCCGCCTCCGTTGCTTCAACGCGCGCGTTTTCGACCTTCACTCGTTCACGCAGCAAATCCTGAGCAGTTTGTCTGCGTCGTACAGCCTCGAGGCGGATGTGCGTTTCTTCGTTGGCGAGGCGGCGCGCTTCCTTCTCAGCAGCCACGCGAGTCTTTTGTTCGGCAGCAACTCGTTTTTCGTCTTCAGCAATTCTTCGCTCAACTTCTTCGTAGGCCTGCCGGCGCAACTGCTCCTCTTCGTCACGACGAGCGGCGGCTTCCGCTCTTAACTTCGCTTCGCTTTCAATGTGCCGCCGGATCTCTTGTTCAGCTTCCTTGCGCGCTGCAATAATTTCCTGAATTTGGCTTTCAAGTTCATGCAGTTTGGCTCTGACTTCGTTTTCCTGCACTAGTAGTTGCTGCGGATCTTTCGTCGCGGCGCCTGCTGGTGTATCTGGTTGTGAAACCGTCGCGGGCGCTTCTTCAGCCTTGGTTTCGGCCGGTCGCGAAGCGCTCACTTTCGCGGTCTCAACGGAAGTTTGTAATGGGCTCGCCGCAGCAGGTTTCACTGCCGGTGCTTTTCCAACCCCTTGCGAAGTTGCAGTGTTCGCAACGTTCGAATTTCCAAACTGGGCCAGAACCTCGCTAGCGGTTGAGCGCACCGTGGCATCGGCGTCAAACAGTGCTGCGATCAAATGAGGTGTGGCGCGCTGGCTGCCGGCTCCTGCAAGAATGCGAGCCGCTGCCGCACGCGTCTCAGGCGATTCGCCCGCGCGTAAATCGTGCACCGCCTGATCAAAACCCTCTGAAGGAGCAAACTCGCGCGAAACCTGGTCCATCGCAGACGCCGATTTTTTTTCACTGGTCGCTGGTGCGATTATCTCCGACTGAGGCTGATCGCCTGCCTCCTGATCTGGTTGATTGTCTGGTTCCATTTTTACTTCTTCCGCCGCAAGCTGGGCTGGCGGCATTGGCTCGGGATTCCCGGCGACGAGATTTGCTGACACGTTTTCTTCATCCTCCTGGTGCCCACCAATGAAATCCCGCACCGCTCCCAAGGCAGCCTTAACCGACGATTTGGACTTTGGCTTTGCAGAAGACAAGCTACCCCCCTGGTTTACGACTACTCAAGACTATAAGTAAAGATAGTCCGATTCGCTGATTTCTTCTAGAGAAAACGGGAAGATTCTCTGGCTTCCAATCTGGAATCAAGAGTGATGTAGACTGAAGACCGTCCGCTGTGCCAGTCGCGCTCGCCGGTTTGGCATCATCTCTCCGGTTGCTACAATGTTGAAACAAATAAAAGCGAGGCTGCTCGTGATAGATGGCAGGCAACAACGGATCGAGCTTAGGGCGAGGCGCAGTGGATCAAGATGAAGTTGACTCAAAACAAAATTCTTATTCTAAGCGCTCTCGTTTTACTGCACGGTTCAATCGGCATTGGCGCCCGCAAAATGCAAAGACTAGTTAACGGAACCTGGGGTGGTCTACACATTCAATTCGAAGTTAGCGACGGCGTGGCCAACATAGAGTACGACTGTGCACATGGAGCTATCGCGGGACCTTTGACGTTCGACCGTGAGGGCCGGTTCAGCTGGCGAGGTACCTATACCCAGGAACGTGGCGGGCCAATTCGAAGGGATCAAAAGGTCAACAACCAACCCGCAACCTATTCCGGCTCGCTCACCGGCGACAAAATGGACCTAACGGTGAGATTAGAAAATTCGAGCCTCGAGCCACAAACATTCAAGCTGGAACGTGATAAGGTCGGAAGAGTTTTTAAGTGCAAGTGAAGGTTGGAATCGCGGTGGCCTAATCGCCTGTAGTGAAAGTGTCAAGCAATCGATCGGACTCTGCCGCGATTGCTCGGATAAATATTACGACTACGAACGTATGGCAAAGGTGGCGCGAAAGTTCTTGATAAGAGGCGATGTGCAAGGGGTTGGCTTCAGATTCTTTGCGCAACGTGCTGCGGCGAAACACCAGGTGTTGGGTTATGTGCGCAATTGCGCGGACGGAACGGTGGAAGCGCTCGCCGAAGGCCCCGCCGTTAATGTGGATGAGTTTAGAGATGACCTGGTGACTGGACCGCAATGGTCTCGCGTCGAACACGTCGAAGAAATTAGTCTTGAACCGACAGGACTCTATTCGAGCTTTAGAATTGAACGATGAATCGTCAGTGGTCTGTTGCCCGTTGTCCGTTGTCCGTGCTGAGTGGGAGTGAAGGGCATAAGGCTAATTACACGATCAACTGATTACTGACCACAAACCAATATATGGATGATCTGAAAAAACTAATTCGCGAAGTGCCGGATTTCCCAAAACCCGGCATTAATTTTTATGACATCACCACGTTGCTGAAACATCCTGATGGCTTGCGCAACACCGTCGATGCGCTTGCGGCCGAGTACGAAGGTGAGCAGGTCGACACAGTGATTGGTGTCGAAGCGCGTGGGTTTATTTTTGCTCCCGCGCTCGCCTATCACCTTGGCGCCGGATTCGTTCCGGTCCGCAAACCAAAAAAATTGCCGGCCGAATGCGCGTCCATTTCTTACGATCTGGAATACGGTCAGGACACGCTAGAGATCCATCGTGATGCCGTAGGTAATGGCCATCGAGTCATAATCGCGGATGACCTGCTGGCAACCGGCGGGACAGCAAAGGCAGTTTGCGATCTGGTCGAGCAATTAGGCGGAACTGTCGCCGGCTTGGTTTTCGTGGTCGAGCTGGAGTTCCTGGCAGGCCGAAAGAAACTTGACGGCTACGATGTGCGGTCGCTGATCAAGTATCAAAGCTAGAGGCCAGGGCAGAGTGAGAAGTCAGAGGCCAGAAGTCAGAAGTCAGAGGTCGGAGATCAGATACAGAGGTCGGAGTTCAGAAGCTCATGAAAAACGTGATCGGATGTCTTACTCCTTAATTCCGACCTCCGACCTCTGACCTCTGACCACTGACCGCCGTCGCAGCCTTTACCCTTTACGATTTACGATTTACGATTCACGAGTCCTGCTCCCGTAGCTCAGTTGCATAGAGCGTCCGCCTCCTAAGCGGAAGGTCGCGCGTTGGAATCGCGCCGGGGGCACCACATCTCAGTTGAAGTCTGCGACAAAGCTGAGGAAGAGTTAGCTGGCGAATCGGAAAGCGCCATTCCTCCCCCGGAAATCCCCAACGTAGTTCCCTCCTTTAATCTTTTTTGCCTGATGACAAAAAACAAAAAGAACAAGGCGCGTGCAAAACCGCGAAAAGGCATTTGGCTTATTGTCGTCTTCAAGCTTCTCAAGGGCGCGATGCTGTTGGCTGTCGGAATTGGCGCCCTCTCGCTGCTTCATGAAGACGTTGCCGCACAAGTCACTCATTGGATCGAAGCTTTCCGCGTCGATCCCCAGAACCACCTCATCCATGCGCTCATCCGCAAGCTATGGACTGTGGATGATAAGAAGTTGGTAGAGGTCAGTGCGGGCACATTCTTTTATGCGGCGCTTGTCCTGACTGAAGGTATCGGCCTGGCCCTGCATAAGAAATGGGCTGAGTACTTTACGATTTTCGTCACCGCCTCGCTAATTCCGCTTGAGGTTTATGAGCTGCTTCAGAAGTTTAGCTTTATGAAGACCGCCGTCATCGCCATTAACGTTGCAGTTGTTATTTATCTTGTACTAGGTTTGCGAGCGAATAATGTGAAGTGAAGAACTGGGTCCGCACGTCCTGTCACGTATCCAGAAACCTTGCGCGAGTTTCCGGACTTGGCAACAGGCAGGCGTCGTATTTGCCAAACACTCGATACCGGTTACGCGCGACCAATCCGTAAATGCTATCGCGCACCGGGCGCGGAAGAATTTTCCCCACCGCAGACAGCCGCCAAATTCCGCCGAGGTGTTTAAGCAGAAAAAGAATTGCGTCTGAACGTGCTAAGAGGCGTTCAGCAGGTTGGCTATATTCAACCACCACGTAAACAGTATCCAGGTCGTGCGCGTCCCGATTATGCCGCCGCAGCGTCGCGCTTGCGAGGTCGCTTTGCAAGGCTGCAAAGCGAAAATAATCCCGCTTGTCACGTTTCAGGACAAATTGGACCAGTCGATTGCAAAGGCCGCAAACTCCATCGTAGAAAATTATTGGCTGGGAGTTAGAGTCAGACAAAGTGAATGGTACCGCCGTGAAGCAGCCGCCTCGCCAACGTCAGCTCAAAGCGCAAGCCGTTACCTGGTCGCTGTTATTTGAATTCGAAAGAGTTGACGTAATCGTTGTAAGCCTGGTCCCAGTGGCTCACAGTATTTTGCGGTCCAGTCAACTTAACAAAGTACAAGCCCTTTGGCGTTTCAATGATAGCCGCGCGCATACGGTAATTGGACATGTCGGGTGGCGTCGCGTTGGGCGAGGCTCCCGGAGATGCCATGCCACCATTGTATTTCCCGGCAACATCAACAGTCGTAACCGCCATACCATTAACGGTTGTGTTTTCGATCTTTGCCTTATCTTTTGAAGCACTACCATCCGCCTGTTGCATCTGGTTGAGCCAGCGGTCAATGTTTGCCTGCTTCGAACCACCCTGGCCCTGGCCAAAGTAATAAATCACCAGCTCGGCATCGGCGCCATCGCCTTCCACCTTTGGCAATTTGTATTGCGCCACGCGCATGTTGGAGTTTGGCTTTTCTTCCTGCCAGCCGGCAGGTGTCTTATAGCGCAACTCACCGTTTGCCTGAACAGTCGTATTACCGGGCGCCACTGCTCCCGAATTTTTGCTACAGGCACTGCAAAGGAGCGCTGCCGAAATCAATAGAATTATTGTTTTCATAATGTTCCCTATTAAAGCCGAAATATTCTGATGATGTAAATACATGACGCGCAGTTTCGCTACGCTAAGTGGCACAGGCTTTAGTCTGCCAAGAGATCACAGCAGAAGGAACCGCCGGTTAACCGATCGGCATCATTCTTTCGACGCGTAGCGTCCGCGCGAATTTAGCCCGGCCTTTCAAGGCCGGGAAAAGCCACGAAATTATTTGCGTCGCATAGCGACGCTTGAAACCGGACTCAATCATCGCTACGCGATGAGAGCAGGGAAAGAACCTGATCCCGGCCTTGAAAGGCCGGGCTAAAGTCGTACCGACGCTACGCGTCGAAACATTTATCAAGTTTTCTGTGTTGCTAGACCCGACAGACTTAGAGTCTATACCAGTGAATAATTCGATTACGGCTCTGGCGTCGACAGCAGAAATACCGCAAACGATGCCAGCCAGTGTTCGCCGGAATAATCTCCGCTGGCTACGTGGGCCAACGCAGCCGCGGCATGCGCATGAGCTGATTCAGTAAGAATGCGTCGGTCAGGATCGGTTCTGGGAAGGGCGGCGGCGATGCTGCGCATACACCAGGCACGGCTCAAGTTGAGACCGTCGAGATGGACCAGCTTCGGGTCCGTTCGATCCGTGACTACTGCCGGGCGC
>DATAOU010000383.1:0-7163 GCA_036265575.1 Pyrinomonadaceae bacterium | reverse complement strand
GTGGCGCTCATCTGGCTGATTCCCGATCGGCGGATTGAGAAACTGGTAAATCGTGAATCGCTCTCCTCGTAAATCGTGAATCGTGAATCGTGAATAGTTAAGGACAAAGATTTATCCGCGGATTACACAGATTACGCAGATTCGGTTAGGACGCGGAGGCAAAGCCAGGAGCGGGCGCAAGCGACCCTTCCCGACCTGTTAGGTTGGGGAACCTTGAGAGGTATTTGACGATGCCTGGTGTTGAAGAGTGGTGAATCAGTGAAGAGTGGAAAGGTGATGAGTGAAAGGTGAAAAGTGAAGAGTGGTATCGGGTGTCTGAACACCATTTACCATTCACCATTCACTATTTACCGGAAGAAAGATCTATCCGCGGATTACACAGATTACGCAGATTCGGTTAAGACCGTACTCCCTCACCATGTCGCGCGGATGCCTCTCTCTTCGCCCCGGCGGGGCGAGATGTTTATAGAAACGTGCGGCCGCCAAAAACATTCGCCTCGCTCCAGCGGAGCGAAACATGAGTCGGTCTCACTGCCGTAGGAAACATTGCGCTTCGCTAGAGCGCGAGTCGTCGGCTTCAGAGCATTTTCTATAAACATCTCGCTCCGCTGGAGCGAAGGCAAAGCCAGGAGCGGGCGCAAGCAACCCTTCCCGACCTGTTAGGTTGGGGAACTTGAGCGGTAGATGGATGCATTTACCCATTTTCCATTTACCATTTTCCATTTCCCATTTACCATTGGCCATTCACGATTCACCATTCACGATTTACGATTCAACCATTCGCTCTTCACGATTTACGATTTACGAATCACGATTTACGATTCACCATTCACTCTTCACTCTTCACGATTTACGATTCACGATTCACGATTTACGATTCACGATTTACCATTCAAGGACTCACCACCATGACTGAATACCTGGCTCCCGGCGTATACATCGAGGAAGTTCCTTTCAAGAGTCATCCCATCGACGGCGTGCCTACTTCCACTGCGGCCTTTATAGATATTTTTGCGCAAGGACCGATCGGCAAGGCCGCGAGGATAGACAGCTACGCCGATTTCGAGCGCGTGTTCGGCGGATTGCACGCTGGCAGCGAAGCCAGCTACGCCATCCAACAATATTACTTAAATGGCGGACGCGTCGCGTGGGTAGTTCGCGTAGATGATCCCTGCGCCGAAAAACTCGTGGGAGATGCCGCAGCCAAAACCGGCATGTACGCGCTTGATGGAATTGCGCCGGACAGCTTTAACACCTTGTGCATTCCAGCGGCTGCGAAACTGGACCAGCACGGTTTTGCCACAGTCATCGCCGCCGCCGAAAAATACTGCGGCGACAAACGCACATTTTTGATCATTGATCCTCCCTTCACGATCAAGACTAAAGCAGAGATAGTCAGCTGGATGCAAAGTAAGGACGGCTTAAGGGACTTAAGGCATCACAACGCCGCGATTTATTTTCCGCGAATCGAAATTCCTGATCCGCTTAATGGGAACCAGCCGCGAAACGTCGGGGCAAGTGGCACCCTCGCCGGCATCTATGCGCGAACAGATCAGACGCGTGGAGTTTGGAAAGCGCCGGCTGGAGCGGAGGCAGACTTACGCGGCGCAACTGTACCTATCCAATTAAATAATCATGACAACGATGAGCTCAACAAGCTTGGCATAAATGCGCTACGGACTTTTCCGCAGATTGGAAATGTCGCGTGGGGCGCGCGCACGCTTGCGGGTTCGGATGCGAGTGAGTGGAGATATGTTCCGGTGCGACGCCTGGCACTTTATCTCGAGCAGAGTCTTTACCGAGGACTCCAGTGGGCGGTGTTTGAGCCCAACGATGAGCTGCTTTGGGCACAGGTTCGTGCGAGCTGCGGCAGTTTTATGAATGGATTGTTTCGCCAGGGAGCGTTCCAGGGAACGAAACCGGGCGACGCTTTCTTTATCAAGTGCGACGAAACAACTACTAGTAAGGCTGACATTGAATCGGGAGTACTCAACATCATTGTTGGCTTCGCACCACTCAAGCCCGCAGAGTTCGTTTTGATCCGAATTCAGCAACTGGCCGGGTGCAAGTGAATGGTGGATGGTAAATGGATCGAAGCTCGGATAGGCCGGACGGTGCAGTTGAGACCTCGCAAGTTGCCCAACCTAACAGGTCGGGAAAGGTCGCTTGCGCCCGCTCTTTGCCTTCGCTCCAGCGGAGCGAGATGTTTATAGAACACGCCACCGGCAAGAGAACATGTTCGCCCCGGCGGGGCGAAAGGTTTATTGCCTGACAAATTGGTTTTGTTTCTCAGCTCCGTAGGACCGGGACGGGTCTCGCTCCTACAGAGCGAAGACTAATTGGGGTGAGGGGATCCTTGGCTATAAACATCTCGCTCGCTGGAGCGAAGGCAAAGCAAAGAGCGGGCGCAAGCGACCCTTCCCGACCTGCGAGGTTGGGGAACTTGAGAGGTGCCACTCAACTACCGAGGAAACGGCTCAATCAATCCTGCGATCATGGTCCAAAGCGCTGGCGGTACTCGATCGAAACGAGGAATGCTTTCACCATTTCCGCGCGGCGAAAGTCACCGCCGAACTGGTTTAGTTTGTTCAGCCAGTATTGATAGCCCGGCGCGTCGGGATCGCGTCTGAGATAGCCGAAGTATTGCATGAGCACAAACGCAGCGCTTCTCTCCCTGTTCGCGAACTCCTCGTTCTCAGCGACCTGCCGCAGGACTTGCGCTCGCGTTAAGGTCCCGCCGTTGAGGCCCGCCACGAGAGTATTGCGTTGAGCGGTGGTTAGAGAGTTGCCGGTATTGGCATTCAAGGTGTCAACGTACTGCTCGTTTGTTAGCGCGTCGTATTTCGCTTTGAATTCAGTCCGTTCTACCCACTCGCTGACGAGTCGTTGCCTGTTCTGCTCCAATTGCTGCTCCCAGCCGGTATTGCCCACCACAACGTCCCGGCCTGCCTCTTGGGTATCGCGCAGAAAAGGAACGTAGTGCGGCAACGACCCGAAGGAAGCCTTGTGCAGGCGATAGACAAAGTAGCCTGTCTCCAGAAACTCGATCGATAGGAAGAATGCGCCAGAGACATTCACGCGCTGGTCGATGCATTCAACTGGAATGGGTCGTCCAACGGCCGGGTCGCATGCCGCTGCAATCTGGCTGACCCAGAAGTTGAAGCCTTCGGTATCGGGCTCGCGGTTCAGGAAATCAAGATAGTGTTGCCGTACGAAGAACTCGCGAAAGTCGATCGGGTTCGTGTTGACTCGGCCACCGTCGTTATCGGTGATGGTCAACTCAGCGACACTCGGGAAGCCGAGTGCCACGCCTGGGATATTTTCCTTCAGCAGGACGTAAAACGTTTCGTTTCCTTCCTGGGTTGTGTCATTCGTGATGAGCACGCGGAAAGTCTTAGCCGTCTCGCCGGGCGCAAAGCGCAGGGTGCCGTAAGCCGACGTGTAGTCGGAACGACCCTTCGCGCTACCATCTAAAGTCGCGTAGTCAACGTTAGCCGACGACGACGTGTCACCACTGCGCACTACAGTCACCTCAAGAGAGCCCGCGGCCTCAGAGGCGGAGAAGCGTTCAGCGCCGAAGCTGATGGTGCTCGGACTCGTGTTGGCAATCTTCAAGATAAAGGGGTTGAACTGACTTTCATCGCCGGTCACGCTACTGGCTTCGATCTCGGGGTCCCTGCCCGTGTGGATGATGCCAGTTAACATTATTCTGAAAGGAAATCCTGTTGCGTAGACGTTCCCTTCCGCGTCAATTGCGATACCAGCAGCCGCTTCATCAAAGTTGGTCGCGCCGTAGTAAGTCGAGTATATGAGCGAGTCTGCTCCTGCAGCGTTAGTGTCAATCTTGGCAATGAAAATGTCCGTACCGTGGAGTGCGGTTCCACCAAGCTTGAAACTCTGGAACGGTTCGCGCGTGGGGAAATTCGCCGACGCCGTATCGCCCTCAACGTAAGCGTGGCCGGCCGCATCTACCGCGAGGGCGGCAGCATCGTCGAGACTGTCGCCGCCGAGATAGGTTGAGTACAGCAGCGACGTTCCGGCCGCGTTCAGCTTGGCGAGAAAACCATCATTAGAGCCACCGCCGAGGGCAGCCTGAAATCCATTCACGATCAAGAGGCCTGGCGAATTAGTGAAGCCGGTGACATAAGCGTTGCCCCCCGCGTCAACGGCGATGTTTGTCGTGTGCAGTCCGGCGGTGCTGTCCGATGCTGAATCGGGAATCGTGAAGGAGTAAACAAGAGCAGAGCCAGCCGCATTGAGTTTCTGAATGCGCGCGTTGCCGGTCACATAGGCGTTGCCGCCCGCGTCGATGTCCAGCGAATTGCTGAAGGAAGCGTGTATGTCGAAGTAGGTCGAGTAGACCAGCGAGGCGGCGCCCGATGCGTTGGTGTTCAGTTTGGCGACGAAGCCGTCGTTATCGCCAGCGCCACGTTCGAGAAAGAGAGTCGTCCGGTAAGCGCCGGAAGTGACCGGAAAATTCGTGGAGGCAGTAGTACCCGTTATGTATGCGTTACCCGACGCATCAACCGCGAGGTCTGTTGCGAAATCGAAGCCGCTGCTGCCGCCGAGAAAAGTCGAGTAGAGCAGGTCACTGCCGGTGGCGTTTAGCTTCGTCACAAAAGCGTTCGGTAAGCCTCGCAAGGTGGACTGGAAAGCGTTGCGCACCGGAAAGTCTGCCGAGACAGTCCAGCCGGCCACGTAAGCGTTACCCGCTGAGTCCAGTCCAACGCCGGTGCTGGCGTCACTACTACTACCACCGAGAAGAGTGCTGTAAACGATCGAGTTTCCGTCAGGGCTGAACTTCGTTATGAAGACTTCACCGTTGCCGTTCGCATTGTTCTGCGTTTTCTGAAAGGCATTCGGCGTGATGGGAAAGCCGGGCGAGGTAACAAATGAGCCGGTTACGTAAATATTCCCTATTGCATCGACTGCAATACCGGCGGTTCCTTCATCGCCGTCGCCACCGAAGTACGTTGCGTAAACGAGTACTGGATCGATGACCAGCGGCAGACTCTTATCGTATGGTCCAACTTCAAAGCCAACTTGATTGCGTCCGCGAAGTACGAAGCGACCCGCCACCGTTTGCCGCGTGCCGTTCACTTCCTGATACAACACTGGCTTGTGCTGCCGGATGACTTCGCCGCCCGAGAGCTGCAGGACAAGATCACCTGCCGCATCCAGTTCTGTCCGCTTAACACCCGCGAAGCCAAGGCGAATGATGCTCGGGTCTGCGCCAGGCGCAAGGTGAAAGTCATATTCCAACTGACGCTGGCTGCCGTAATAGACAAGGTCTATGCCTTGATAGACATCCCCGTATCTTACTTTTCCGTAGGTGGCCACGTTGGTGCGCCACGCTTGCGGATCGTTGCCCAACAGGTAATTGACTTTGCCGGGCAGCATCTCTTCACCGCTTACGCAGGTGTCCGAACGCGCACCCAGGAGTCGCATCGTAACCAGTGCTTCTTTCGACCGCTGGCGCTCGTTTTGGAAATGAAAATCTTTTTCCGTCCGCTTGTTTCCAGCACCTGCTGAATGCTTGCGCAGGGAGAGCGCAGCTCCGGCCGAGGTCAAGGAGAGTTGATAGCCCGAACCGCGCGCAAGGAACTTAACGGCCGGATTAGCCTGCCCCTGGTTAGCCTCAAAACTCAGCGGCACTTTGCCGAAAGCTTCCGCTGCCCGTTGGCGCTGATTCGCGTTAGACGATCCGCCTTTCGGCGCCAGCGTCGCAGCAAAACCCAAAGGAGACTTAGCATGCGATTCCGGCTTTGCGCTTACGCCGCGACTTTCAACTGGGGTTGCAACCGCGCCCGACAAGAGCGCGAGAGTCAACACGCCGACGACTAGAGATCCTAAAACATCACTGCGACCTCTCATGATTCTTACTCCTTACTTCCCTGCTCCCCGGTGTCCCGTGCGCGTGAGGCGATATCCGAAAATACCAATAACCCGAACCCGTTTTTGCCTGCCTTTGTGTTTGCGGCCATTCTAGCTCAAACCAAGCTGCTGTCAAGATCTAAATACTCGTTTTTAGCTGGTTTATCTGGGACTGGAATATTCTTCCAAGCCTCGAGACAGCTATTCATTTTCTGCGCCTAACTGGATACTCAACCTTCTAGTTAGCGGCGGATAATGCTCCGCTTGCGTCGGGAGGGCGGCAGCCGCGCAGCGCTCAGGTGCGGGTACTTATTTTTCAGCAACGAGTTGAGTGAACCGTGGTCATCAAAGCCGAGTAGTTTCGCCGCTTGAGAGACGCGCCCTTCCGAGTCTTCCAGCGCCCTACGTATGTATCGCTCTTCGAGTCGACGCACTTGCTCCTTGAGAGAGAAGTCTTCCCAGGTATGTTCACTGTTTTGCTCACCGTGCCTAGCCTCTCTCATGCCGACGGAAACTTCTTGCACCTGATGCGTAGCAGCGATCACTCTCGCGGCTGCGCGGCGCAGGCGGGTGAGAACTTCCGGGTGCTGCGAGTCGGAAAGCAAACTGTCGGCGCGCTCATATGCAACGCGCGTTTCATCAACAGTGAGTTCACTGCCTAGTTCTTCAATCAAGGCGAGCAACGCAAGTCCTGCCTGTTCGAGGTCACCCGCAACCCTAGCGACATCTTCGGCACGCAGGAAAGCCGCGCGCGCGGGAACGTGTCTGCCTAGCCGCGCAAGCGCGACACCATGTGTCGTCAGTGTCTCGGAGAGTAACGCGAACTCGCCGCCCTTATTCAGAACATTTGCCGCGAGGCGCGCAAGTTTCTCAGCTTCGGCGTAGCCACCTTCCGCAATGAACGCGCGCGCCCGCGTTTCATCCACCTGCGCGATGTGGACGCTGTCTTTGAGGCGGACGAAGAGACGTCGCGCGCGCTCGAGATGCGCATGAGCTTCATTGAAATTTCCGATCGATGCGAAGAGGTAGCCGAGATTATTCTCCACCGCCGCCTGGTTGCGTGTGTGCGAGACCTGTTCAAAGTGGAAACCCGCGGCCGTGTACTCTACCAGCGCGCGGTCGGCGTAATCCCGCCGGCGCTCGGCGATGCTTAGGTAGCTAAGTACGTTAGCCAACTCGTTATGAAACTTTCCCTTGATCGAGTGTGGCGCACTAGTCTCAAAGAGCGGTGCGGCCTCAATCAAGATGTGTAACGCATCGTTGTAACGCTTGGCGGAAGCCTCGACGAT
>DATAOU010000382.1:0-5327 GCA_036265575.1 Pyrinomonadaceae bacterium | reverse complement strand
GAATGGCTGTCGCCCACTCCGTGGGCTCTTTCTTTCGTACTTGAACAATCCTGGGGTTTCGCTCCGCTCCACCCCCGGCTTTATGCTGGCGCCGCGCTTCGCGGGCTCAATGTAAACTTTTCACCAACTTGTTCAGAGTTTCCTTTAGTCGGGCCACTGATTATTTAAGCGAATTCTCGTGACCAAGTCACTCGACACTTCTCAACCAATTCAGAGACGAGCCAGGACAATTCTATACGCCGCAGCCGCACTCGTTTCGCTGATCGGTCTTGCCGACGCTATCTATCTCACGGTAGAGCATCTGTCAGGCCGCAGCGTGCGCTGCACACTCGTTAGCGGTTGTTCGGAAGTTTTGAGCAGTGAGTATGCGACAGTGCGCGGCATACCGCTGGCAATGATTGGCGCCGCGGCTTACTTCACAGTCTTCAGCCTCGCCGTCCTCGCTGCCTATAGTTACAGGTGGGCCGCCAAACTGTTGACGGTAATCGTCAGTCTAATGTTCGTCACGACGCTCTGGCTGCTCTATCTCCAGGCATTCGTCATCAGACACTTCTGCCAGTTCTGCCTCTTATCTGCCCTGGTCACGGTTTTGCTGACTGTTCTGGTTTTCATCTCATTTCGTCGGGAATAACGAACGTCTTATGCTCTCTTGCCACCGCTCGTTTGCGGCTGGTAATCTTTCGTTTTCGTTTCCCCTTTCATCATTTCCAACAGGAGTTTCCGATCATGAAGAAACTATTCGCTTTCTCTCTCAGCCTCGCCGCTGTGTTAGCAATGGCTAGCGCCTTCAGCGCGCATACGGTGCGTCCGGATCTCCCAATGCCGCCGCCTATCGGCGCGACAATTGATGAGTTCACTCTGCCTGACGTGAATGGCAAGGACCATACGCTGGCTTCGCTGAAAGGCAAGAACGGAACAGTCTTGATCTTCATCGCGGTGCAATGTCCGATCTCGAACGCTTATAACGAGCGGATGGAAAAGCTGGCCCAGGATTACAAAGCGCGCGGTATTAATGTCGTCGGCATTAATTCGAATGTGACTGAGCCCGCGGATTCGGTGAAAGCGCACGCGGCTTCCCATAACCTGACCTTTGTGATTCTAAAGGACAACGGCAACAAGATTGCCGACGCACTTGGCGCCTCGCACACGCCCGAAGCGTACTTCCTCGACGCGAACAACAAGCTGCTCTATCACGGCCGCATCGACAACAATAAGGACATAGCGCAGGTGAACACCAGCGACCTGCGTGCGGCGCTTGATGCCGCACTGGCCGGCAAACCAATCGAGAAGACCACAGCCATGGCTTTCGGTTGCAGCATCAAACGTGCCTAACAGCCGACTTCGGTCTTTGGTTTTTGGTTTGTGGGCTTTGGAGTTTGGACCTTGGACTTTCAACGTGTATGCGAACTCAACTGCTCTTAACGGCAGCAACGCTCTGCATCTTGCTTTCGAGCCCTGAGTTTTTTGCACAAACTCGAAAAGGTCGAACGACAAAGCCGCTGCCGGCGGTGGTTGCGGTTGATGCTGCTGGGCTGCAAGCGTTGCTGAAACGCAGCGATGTAAAGCCGGCCAAACCGCTGCTGGTTAACTACTGGGCCACCTGGTGTGAACCGTGCCGCGACGAATTTCCTGACCTGGTAAAGATTGACGCGGACTATCGTCCCAAAGGTTTGGATTTTATCGCGGTGACGTTGGACGATTTGGCGGATATCAAAACGGGTGTTCCCAAATTTCTGCGTGAGATGAAAGCGCAGATGCCCGTCTATCTTCTGAACCTTTCTGATCCCGAGCCGGCCATTAAGCTGGTTGATCCCGGGTGGAGCGGCGCGCTGCCGGCAACCTTTCTTTACAACGCGAAAGGCGAAGTCGTTTACAAGAGTCTTGGTCGCATCAAGGTCGACGAGCTGCGCGCCGCGATAGATAAAGTGATGAATGAGAAGTAATGAGTGATGAGTAATGAGTGATGAGTTAGCGTCAAGAAGTTCAGAGTCCAGCTTTTAGGCTGCTCTTGCGCGGTTAAGAAGCAAGCTAAAGCTTGTACTCTGAACTTCTTGTCGCTCATCAATCATCACTCGTTACCCATTTCTCATCACTCATCACTCAGCACACAGTACTCAGCGCCAAATTATGACCCAAATCACTCCCGAAGTAGTCGCTGCTCATAACCTCACCGCCGCGGAATTTGAGCGCATCAAGTCGCTGCTGGGCCGCGAGCCAACGTTTGTCGAGCTGGGCATTTTTTCGGTCATGTGGTCTGAGCATTGCTCCTACAAGTCATCTCGCATTCATTTGAAACGGTTGCCAACCACCGGCGAACGCATCGTGGTGCCGCCCGGTGAGAATGCCGGGGTGGTCGATGTCGGCGACGACTGGTGCGTGGCCTTTAAGATCGAATCGCACAATCATCCGTCATTTATCGAACCGTTTCAGGGCGCGGCGACGGGTGTCGGCGGCATTCTGCGCGACGTGTTCACCATGGGTGCGCGGCCGGTGGCTTCAATGAACAGCCTGCGTTTCGGTTCATTGGACCATCCGCAGCATGGACGGCGAAATCGTTCGTTGCTCGCGGGCGTTGTCGGGGGCATTGCGCATTACGGAAATGCGTTTGGCGTAGCGACAGTCGGCGGTGAAGTTGCGTTCGATGATGCCTATTCGCTTAATCCGCTGGTGAATGCGTTTGCGCTGGGATTAGTGAAACGGAGCCAAATCTTTTTTGGGAAGGCCACCGGAGTCGGTAATCCAATTCTTTACGTCGGCGCCAAGACCGGCCGCGACGGCATTCACGGCGCGACCATGGCCTCGGCAGAGTTTGATGAAGAGGCACTGGAAAAACGGCCAACGGTTCAGGTGGGCGATCCATTTCTGGAAAAGCTTTTGCTCGAGGCCTGTCTAGAAGCGATGCGCAGTGGCGCCGTTGCCGGTATTCAGGACATGGGCGCCGCGGGATTGACGTCGTCGTCCTGTGAAATGGCGGCGCGCGCGGGTACGGGCGTTGAAATTGATCTGACTTTGGTGCCGCAGCGTGAAGAGAACATGACTGCGTACGAGATGATGCTTTCAGAGTCGCAGGAGCGGATGGTCATCGTCGCCCACTCCGGTCGCGAACGGGAAGTGATCGACATCTTTCGCAAGTGGGACCTTGATGCGGTCGTCATCGGGCGAGTACGCGAAGGCCATAATATGCGAGTGCTGCATAACGGCGAGACTGTTGCCGACATTCCAGTGGCAGCGTTGACTGATGAAGCGCCGCTGTACGAACGGCCGATGGCGAGGCCGAGTCCAAAGTCCAATGTCCAATGTCCAAAGTCGGAAGACCAAGGGCCACAGATCAAAGGCCAAAAACCTGAAGACCAAAATCATAACGACCATCTCTTCAAGTTATTAGTTTCACCGAATCTTGCTTCCAAACAATTTGTTTACCGGCAGTACGATCACATGGTCAGGACCAACACCGCCGTGCTGCCGGGCGCCGACGCTGCGGTGGTGCGCATAAAAGAAACACGACGCGCGCTGGCAATGACGTTGGATGGTAACGGGCGGTACTGCGCCGCGAACCCGCGCGAAGGAGCGAAGCTTATTGTGGCCGAGGCTGCCCGCAATGTTGTTTGTGTGGGGGCCCGACCGCTTGCCATAACAAACTGCCTGAACTTCGCTTCGCCGGAACGCCCGGAAGTGATGTGGTCATTCTCGGAAGTCATCGACGGCATGGCTGAAGCCTGCCGCACATTCAATACGCCCGTGGTTTCAGGCAACGTTTCGTTTTACAACGAAACGGAAGGCCGCGGTATTCTGCCGACGCCGGTAATCGGCATGATTGGTTTGATTGAAGACGTGCGCCTGGTGGTGCAACCGGGATTCAAACAAGCGAACGATCTGATCGCGTTGTTAGGCATCACTGCCGATGATCTTTCCATTAGCGAATATGCTGCGGTGATTGAAGGCGTCTCGACCGCTGAGATGGTAGCCGGCGGCGCAGTGCCAAAAATCGATCTGCAGCTTGAGTGTTCGGTGCAAAACACTTGCCTCGCAGCTGCGGAGGCAGGTTTGCTGCGTTCAGCTCACGACTGTTCTGACGGTGGTCTCGCGGTGGCGCTGGCGGAATGTTGTTTTTCTTCACTGAACCGTTCGGCGCTGGGCGCGAATATTTCCCTGGCGGGCACGCTCCCCGTTAGCGCCACACTCTTTAGCGAAACACCCTCGCGCATCATCATAAGTTTCGCTGCATCTGCTCGCGCTGAGATTGAAAACATTGCGCAACGCGAAAATTGTCCGCTGACTGTTATCGGTGAAGTGGGCGGTAACACACTGCGAATAGCAATAGGCGATGAACAAGTCATAGCGGCGCAGGTTGCAGAACTGGAAAGCGCGTGGCGTAGTTCTCTGCCGAAAAAGCTTGAAGCTGAAGTCATGGCGGCGGGACGGGAATAATCCCCTTTGGAGTGCGCCGGCCTGGCGGCGCTTTGGTCCCACTTTCACGAACAAAGGTCGAGTCTGGTTAACCTCGGGCCAAAGCGGTGCCGGGCCACCGCACTCCAGGGAGTCGAACCTCTCAAACCATGCACCCGGTAATCTACCTCAACAAAGTCATGTTGGAAGCGTCGAAGGCGCGCGTGGCGCCTGTGTCTTCTGCCATGCTTTACGGTCGTGGGGTGTTCACCACGCTTGCGATCTACGATGGTAAACCGTTTCTCTGGCCGCAGCACTGGCATCGACTCAAGGACCATGCCGACCGTCTAAGCATCGATTGTCGCGGCGCCAATGAACGCAACGTAGGTGAAGCAGTTAGAAAGTTACTCGCGGTGAACCAGGTGAAGGATGGAAGGGCACGCGTCATCCTGCTGGCGCGCAGTGGTCGCGATGTATGGCGGACACAAAAGGAAAGCACGCGCAAAACCGATTTGCTGATCATGACCAGCGATGCTCAGAAGATTTCGCGCGCCGGTTTGTCGCTCGCGGTGTCGCCTTATCGTTGCAACACATTCTCGCCGCTCGCCGGTATCAAAAGTTTGAACTACCTGGAGCAGGTACTCGCCTGGGAAGAAACGCAGGCCCGCCAGTTTGATGAAGCCGTGATGCTCAACGAGCGCGGGGAAATTGTTTCCGCCACCATGGCCAATATTTTTTGGGTTAAAGAAGGAACGATTCACACACCGGCATTGAGCACTGGCGCACTCGCGGGGGTGACACGTGAGGCGGTTGTGGATTTGGCAGCGAAACAATTCCTTCCCGTAATCGAAGGCGTGTACGAGTTGGCTGATTTAACCGAGGCTGAAGAGATATTTTTGACTTCCGCGAGTTACGGCGTCGCCCCGGTGACCACTTTCGAT
>DATAOU010000381.1:0-4073 GCA_036265575.1 Pyrinomonadaceae bacterium | reverse complement strand
TCCATTCCGTGCTGATCATCGGAGCCGGGCCTATCGTGATCGGCCAAGGCTGTGAGTTTGACTATTCCGGAACCCAAGCGTGCAAAGCGCTGCGTCAGGAAGGTTACAAAGTCGTGCTGGTGAATTCCAATCCGGCAACGATCATGACTGATCCCGAGACCGCCGATGTCACTTACATCGAACCGCTCACGGTCGAGTCTCTAAGTGCCATCATTCGCAAGGAACGACCTGATGCGCTCTTGCCAACAGTTGGTGGCCAGACCGCATTGAATCTGGCTATTGCCCTGGACGATTCGGGAGTGCTGGAAGAATGTGGCGTCGAAATGATTGGCGCTAAGCGCGAGGCCATCAAGGTCGCCGAAGATCGCATGTTGTTTAAGCAGGCGATGGACGAAGCGGGCCTGGCCATGCCGCGCGGGGGCTTCGCCAAATCCTGGACTGAAGCTCAGGAAATCGTGGAACAGACCGGCTACCCGGCCATCATTCGTCCTTCATTTACGTTGGGTGGAACGGGCGGCGGAACTGCTTACAACCCGGAAGAGTTTGAAGAGATAGTCGCGAATGGGCTGGCTGCATCGCCGATGCATGAAGTCCTGGTAGAAGAATCAATCCTCGGCTGGAAAGAATTTGAGCTCGAGGTAATGCGGGATATTGCCGACAACGTCGTGATCATTTGTTCGATTGAAAACTTTGATCCCATGGGCGTGCACACGGGCGATTCAATCACCGTAGCGCCCGCGCAAACGCTGACAGATCGCGAATATCAGAAGCTGCGCGACATGGCCATCACGATCATTCGCAAGGTTGGCGTGGAAACCGGTGGATCGAATATTCAGTTTGCAGTCAACCCTGACAACGGCGACATACGGATCATTGAAATGAATCCGCGCGTCTCCCGTTCTTCTGCGCTTGCCTCAAAAGCCACGGGTTTTCCTATTGCGAAGATCGCGGCGAAACTCGCGGTTGGTTATACACTCGACGAAATTCCCAACGACATCACGAAAAAGACGCCGGCTTCATTCGAGCCTACGATCGATTACGTGGTAGCGAAGATTCCCAAATGGGATTTTGAAAAATTTAAAGAAGCAGAAGATGTGCTGGGCACGCAGATGAAGTCGGTAGGGGAAGTCATGGCCATCGGACGCACGTTTAAGGAAGCGCTGTTCAAAGGCTTGCGTTCTCTGGAGGCAGTTAAACCTTTGCGTTTGGAAGATGTCACCACCGACGAACTACAGCGCAAACTGGCGCGACCGAATTCGCAGCGATTTTCTTACATCACTTACGCGCTGCAGCACGGCTGGCCCATTTCGGAAATATACCGTCTGTCGCGGGTCGATTCCTGGTTTTTGGAACAGCTTCAGGACGTGATGGAAATTCAGCAGGCAGTTGAAGGTTTGAAGCTGGAAGAAATTCCTGTCGAACTTTTGCGCGCCTTCAAAGAGGTCGGGCTGTCCGATCGCCGGCTTGCCTACCTGACCGAAAAAACTGAAGACGAGGTACGCGCGTTTCGCAAAAGCGCCGGTGTTGTTCCAGTTTACAAACGCGTCGACACCTGCGGAGCAGAGTTTGAATCCTTCACACCGTATCTGTATTCGACCTACGAAACTGAAAACGAAGCAGCGCCCACGGACCGTCGCAAGATAATGATTCTCGGTTCAGGTCCCAACCGCATTGGGCAGGGAATCGAGTTTGACTATTGCTGCTGTCATGCGGCGTTTGCGCTGAGCGCGGCCGGGTTTGAGACGATCATGGTGAATTGCAATCCGGAAACTGTCTCGACCGATTACGACACTTCCGATCGTCTTTATTTCGAGCCACTGACGTTTGAAGACGTAATGAACATCGTCGATATTGAGAAACCGGAAGGCGTGATTGTGCAGTTTGGCGGGCAGACGCCGCTAAACCTGGCGATGCGTCTGCACCAGGCAGGCGTTCCGATTATTGGCACAAGTGCTAACTCGATCGATCTGGCTGAGGACCGCAAACGCTTCGGCGCACTGCTGCGAGAACTTGGCATTCCGCAACCGGAAAACGGAATGGCGGCGACGGCGGAAGAGGCCAGAGAGGTCGCGCAACAAATTGGTTATCCCGTGCTGGTCCGTCCGAGTTACGTGCTTGGTGGACGCGCTATGGCGATCGTTTATGACGAGGAGAGCCTGGATCAATACGTGCGCACTGCGGTTGGTTTCACACCTGACCGGCCAGTACTAATTGATAAATTCCTGGAACGCGCGGCTGAGTTCGACGTCGATGCGCTCGCCGATGAATCCACCTGCGTCATTGCTGCGATTCAGGAACACATTGAAGAAGCGGGCATTCACTCCGGTGATTCTTCCTGCGTGCTGCCGCCGGTGCGAATCGATCCCGAGCACATCGAAACAATGCGACACTACACGCGACTGTTGGCGACAGCGTTGTCAGTACGCGGGTTGATGAATATTCAGTTTGCAATTAAGGACCACCGCGTTTACGTTTTGGAGGTAAACCCACGCGCGTCGCGCACTGTTCCGTTTGTTTCGAAAGCGACGGGTGTGCCCATTGCCAGCATCGCGGCGCAGGTGATGGCAGGAAAAGCGTTGAGTGAGTTTGGCTTGCCGGCGAACCTGACGGTGAGCCGTTTCTTTATCAAGTCGCCGGTGTTTCCGTTCGTCAAATTTCCCGGCGTTGATCCGATATTAAGTCCCGAAATGCATTCGACGGGCGAGGTGATGGGCGTGGGCGACACGTTTGGTGAAGCCTATGGCAAGGCGATGCAAGGCGCCGGGCTGACACTGCCGCAAAAAGGAACTGCATTCATCAGTGTCAACGAAGGCGACAAAGGGCAAGCCGTAATTCTCGCGCGCAAGCTGGCCCGTCTGGGGTTCGATATTATGGCGACGCTGGGCACGGCCGAGCGCCTGCGCGAAGTCGGCTTACAAGTGACGAACGTTTTCAAAGTGAATGAAGGCCGGCCGAATATTGTCGACCACATCAAGCGAGGCGAGATTGCGTTGGTGATCAATACTCCGCTGGGCCGTGCTTCCCACTTTGATGAACAGGCGATTCGGCGAGCGTCGTTACAGTACAACGTCCCGTGCGTAACGACGATGACTGGCGCGCAGGCAATCGAGGAAGCGATTGGCGCTCGAGCTCGTGGCGGCGCGATGCAGGTGCGATCGTTGCAGGAGTTGCACGCCGCGAGCGCGGCAGTGCGGTAACGTCTAAAACGCAAGCAGGCAAGACGTGCTGCAGCTTCGCTGCCTTCCGTGCGGTAAGGCTCCGCCTTACCGGAAGCATCGTTCTCTTACCGAGGCTATGCCTCAGTATTGAGGCACAGCCTCAAGAGTTTTTTGGAATCTTCGGTAAGGCAGAGCCTTACCGCAGGGAAGGCGGCAAAGCCGCGCGGACCAGCCCCTGAGTTTTTAGCCGTGTAGCTGCGCGCGAATAGAGTAACTTTGGAAATCAATAGCAAAGAGACGATCAAAAAGATTCTGGACGACTGTCGCACCATCGCGGTTGTCGGATTGTCTTCCAGCCCTTCGCGTCCTTCGCATGGCGTCGCGTCGTACATGAAGCGCCGCGACTACAAAGTCATTCCGGTGAATCCAAACGAAACTGAAGTTTTTGGTGAGAAGGCTTTTGCTTCGCTGGCAGACGTTCCCGACAAAATTGATCTGGTAGACATCTTCCGGCGCTCGAGTGAAGCCGGCACCGCCGTGGATCAGGCCATCGCGGTCGGAGCCAAGGCAGTCTGGCTTCAGGAAGGTGTGATTGATCACGCAGCGGCGCAACGGGCCCTTGATGCCGGGCTCCTTGTCGTCATGGATCGTTGTTGGTTGAAAGAGCATGCACGCTTGCAGTAGGACAAGCATCCTGCCTGTCCATCCGTAGTTCCAAGCCGCTCAAGCAAAAATCATGGCGAAACTTTCCGCAATCGTAATCACAGTCAGCGATGCATGCTCACGTGGCGAGCGCGCGGACGAATCGGGTGCCGCCCTCATACAACTGCTGCGAGAGCTTGGCGCAGAGATAGTGGAAACGACAATAGTTTCTGACGATTTAGATCCACTCAGCGAGCTACTGCGCGCATCTGC
>DATAOU010000380.1:0-16236 GCA_036265575.1 Pyrinomonadaceae bacterium | reverse complement strand
CATGGACACGGTGCCGCCGTTCATTCCCGCCAGCGAAGATGAAGAATTGATCTACGGGCGCGGCGCTTGTGACGCCAAGGGAATCATTGCCGCGCAGATTACCGCCGCCGAAGAGTTGCGTGCCGCAGGCGTCAACGAGATCGGGCTCTTGTTTACGGTTGATGAAGAGGCGGGCAGCGACGGGGCGCGCATCGCCAACGCCAATCCGCGCGCGAGTGAGTGCGAATACCTTATCAACGGCGAGCCCACCGATAATAAGTTGGCGAGCGCCACCAAAGGTTCGCTGCGGTTAACGCTGACGACAAAAGGACGATCCGCGCATTCCGCTTATCCGGAACAGGGCGAGTCGGCAATTGAAACACTGCTCGATGTACTGAACGACATTCGCAATTGCGCCTGGCCCAGCGATTTGTTACTCGGCGAAACGACCTGCAACATCGGCGTCATCAATGGGGGCACGCGCGCGAACGTTGTTCCAGCCGATGCTTCCGCCGTTTTGCAGCTACGGTTGGTAAACGAAGCGGACAGTGTGAAATCGATTTTGGAAAAGACAGTCGCCGGCCGCGCCGAGGTCGAATATTTGTCGGTGCACAATCCGGTGCATCTTTTTACAGTTAACGATTTTCAGCAATGCGTCGTGCGCTTCACGACTGATATTCCGTACCTGTCGCGCTGGGGCAAGCCGCTTTTGATTGGGCCAGGCTCAATTTTCCAGGCGCACACTGACGGCGAATATGTCAGCAAGCGCGAGCTCAACGAAGCGGTGACTCTTTATAAGAAACTCGCGCGCAGGCTGCTGACAACGATCGGCGAAATACAAGCAGGACAAATTGCCGAAGGAGTGCCGCGATGAAGGTGGCCTTGATTGGGTATGGCGCCATGGGCCAACTCGTCGAAGAGCTGGCCGAGGCGGCCGGCGATCAGATCGGCGTTAAGCTAACGTCGAACGAGTCTGATCAAGACGTTGACGAGCTGGGGGCGATGCTACGGCGTCACGATGTCGCTATTGATTTTTCAGTTGGGCCGATTGTGTTGAAAAACGTCGAGGCGTGCATGCTTGCAGGGGTGCCAATGGTCGAAGGAACCACCGGCTGGAAAGATCAGGAGAGGCGCGCTAAAGAGTTGGTAACTGAGCATGATGGCGCGCTGGTTTACGGCGCAAATTTTTCCATCGGCGTAAATGTTTTTTATCGCATTGTCCAGGAGGCCGCGAAGCTGTTTGCAGGGCTTGATCAATATGAGGCGTTCATTGAGGAACAGCACCATTCTCGCAAGCGTGACGCGCCGTCCGGAACCGCGTTGCAACTAAAGAAGGTGATGGCTGAATTCATTAAAGCAGAGATTCCAATCGCGTCCACGCGGGCGGGACAGATTCCGGGCACGCACCGGGTTGGTTTCGATTCCGCAGCTGACCAAATTACACTGACGCACACGGCGCGGTCGCGTGCAGGCTTTGCCGCTGGGGCGCTTTTGGCGGCGCGTTGGATTATCGGCCGCAAAGGCGTCTTTGAATTTTCGGACGTCATTGACGAAATTCTTAGTAGCTCGGCAAGCACAACGTAGGTGAGGACAATTCCAGGATGAAAACCTATCAGGTTGGGAAGGGCGGCTTGCCCCCGCCTCTGCTTGAATGCCACTCAAACTGAGCGAAGGCAAGCGACCCTTCCCGACCTGATAGGTTGGTGGACCTTGACGTGCTGCTCGTTACTTGCTGATTAAATGAGGTAAACACCATGACGATAAAAACTGACTGGCTGCGTGGTTGCGCAACTGCACTAGTAACGCCCTTCACCGCCGACGGCGCGATCGATGAAGCTGGGCTAACGCGATTGATTGAGTATCAGCTCAACAATGGCGTGCGCTTGCTTGTTCCCTGCGGCACGACCGGTGAAAGTGCCACGATGACTGAAGACGAAGACCAACGCGTCATCAGCCGTGCAATCGAGCTGGCGCGTGGTCGCGCGAAAGTCATCGCCGGCACCGGCAGCAACTCGACAGCTGCCGCGATCGAAAATTCGAAGATAGCGCAACGCCTTGGCGCAGACGCTGTGCTAGTGGTCGCCCCCTTTTATAACAAGCCCACCCAGCCGGGCCTCTATGCTCATTTTCGCGCGATTTCTGAAGCGGTAGATCTGCCGATAGTCATTTACAACGTGCCCGGTCGCACCTCGTGCAACATCGCGGCGGAAACTACTCTAAAGCTCGCGCGTGATTGCGAAAACATCGTTGCTGTTAAGGAAGCGTCGGGAAACTTGTCCCAGATTATGGAAATTTTGCGCGGGCGGCCTGAAGGTTTCAATGTTCTATCAGGCGATGACGCGATCACGTTTGCGTTGATTGCGCTTGGCGGTGACGGCTTGATATCCGTGGCCTCGAACCAGGCGCCGGAATTGATGTCGCGTCTTGTTGACCTGGCGTTGGCAGGGGAGTGGGATGAAGCGCGGGAGTTGCACTACCGATTGCTGCCGTTAATGGAAACAAATTTTATTGAGTCGAGTCCCGGTCCGGTGAAAGCAGGTCTCGCCATGATGAACTTGATTGGCGAGAACTATCGGCTGCCCCTCGTGCCTATTCAGGAAAGTAGTCGCGCGCGTTTACGTGACGTGATGGCCGAACTCGGTTTACTTAAGGAAGCGTCGCATGCCACTTCGTGAAGACATTGAGGCGTTGAGCGCGCGCGCCGGAGGCGAATATGGTCCCGACGATCGAGCCTTGTTCGATCAGTTTAAGATCGCCTTGAATCGTGGCGAGGTACGCGCGGCTGAACGCTCGGCTGACGGAACTTGGAAAGTAAATTCCTGGGTAAAGCAGGGAATTCTGCTCGGCTTTCGCATGGGCCAACTGGTGGACATGTCCGCCTCGTCAGTGTTGCGCTTTTTCGATAAGGAAACTTACCGCACCCGGCCTACGACTCTTAACGAAAACATTCGCATTGTGCCCGGCGGCTCGAGCATACGCGAGGGTGCTTACATTGCTTCAGGGGTTGTGTGCATGCCGCCGATGTATGTCAATGTGGGGGCCTACGTCGATGAAGGTACGATGATAGACAGTCATGCGCTGGTGGGATCGTGCGCGCAGATCGGTAAGCGCGTGCACCTCTCCGCCGCCGCGCAAATTGGCGGCGTGCTGGAACCGGTTGGGGCGGTGCCGGTCATTATTGAAGACGACGTGCTGGTTGGCGGCGGTTGCGGTGTTTACGAAGGAACGATTGTGCGTGAGCGCGCCGTGCTGGCCGCCGGAACAATCCTGACAGGCTCGACGCCCGTTTACGATCTGGCGCGGGAAAAGATTTATCAACGAACAACCGACGCGCCTTTGGAGATTCCCGCGGGCGCGGTAGTGGTTCCGGGCGCGCGCAACGTGCGCGGCGAAGCGGGACGAGCGTGGGGACTGTCGCTTTACGCGCCGGTGATCGTGAAATATCGCGACGAGAAGACTGATGCATCGGTGCAGTTGGAAGATTACCTGCGGTGACTTGTTAACCGGCCCCGTTTTATGCCCTCTCGATTTAACGAAGATGTCCGTTGCGCGAAGCGATCTCATTAACACCGCGGCTTTAGCCCGGTGACTAAGCGCGGGAATTGAAAACGAAACCGTTTCAACGGTTTTGTTGCGGCGACGACGGAAACCGTTGGAAACGGTTCGTCGAGTTCGAAGTCACGTAAAACTAAAGTTTTCCATTCATTTGAACAAGACATTAATTGCGAGTAGGGACCCGGTCGCTACTGCTCCCGGTTCTGTATTTTTCGACCCACAATACATTACGGATGTGCACGCGGCGCTGTTAATCACTTGAAACCATTCCAACCACCAAAATTTCTGCGCGGAATCGAACGGAGTCCGATTCGTTCGATTACAGATCGCGCGAAGCCGGGCGACATTAGTTTCGGACTGGGCGAACCGGATCTGCCGACTCCCGAAGTTATTCGTCGCGAGGCACTGCGCGTTATTCAGGAGGAACGAAACGGGTACACGCTGCAGGCTGGGTTGCCGGCGCTGCGCGAACGAGTGGTCCATGATTATCCACACCTGAACCTCACGACCGATCAAGTGATAGTTACTGCGGGCTCGCAGGAAGCGATGTATCTGGCTCTGATGACCCTTGTCGAGGCGGGCGATGAAGTGTTGATTCCCAATCCCGGCTTTGTGGCTTATCCGACAATAACGCGGATGGCGGGTGGAACGCCCATTTTCTATCAAATGCCCGCGGCGAACGATTTTAGTTTCGACCTTGAGGACTTCAAACGCGGGCTCAGTGCAAAGACAAAGGTGGTTTTTTGCACCAGTCCCTCAAATCCCACCGGTCGCACTTTTACGAATGACGAACTGCGCGAGTTGGCCCTGGCGGTAGAAGAAAGCGGCTCGAACGCATTCATCATCAGCGACGAAATCTATCGCGACCTTTATTACACCGGAGAACGACCCGGCTCAATTTCGGAATTCTACCCACGCACGGTGGTGATCAGCGGACTATCAAAATCGACCTGCATGACAGGCTGGCGTCTGGGTTGGATTCTTGGCGACGAAGGCGTGATTCGCGCCGCGCATCTGCTGCATGGCTACGTCACCACCTGTGCTTCAACAATTTCGCAGAAGGCGGCCCTCGCCGCGTGGAGTGACGAAGCAGTGAAAGCGCGGCGGAAGATTCGCGACACTTTTCATCGCCGGCGCGATCACTTACTGGCAGAGCTGCGCAGCGCTGGGTTTCGTTGCATTACACCGGACGGCGCGTTCTACACAATGGTCGACATCCGTGAATATGGATCGTCGCTGGAAGCTGCGGAAGCATTTTTGGCGGTGGGCGTCGTAACACTGCCTGGTAATGCGTTTGGCAGCGAGGGCGAAGGCTTTCTGCGTGTTTCGTTTTGCGCGGACCTGCCGGTGTTGACGGAAGGCGTGGCGCGGATGAAAGCTGCGGTCGCGCATCTTGAGAAATAGTGATTCGAAAAAACTCTTCAACAAAGCCTAAATGAACAGTTGGAATGAAAGCGCGCTGACTCTAATATCGCAATGAGATTTAACGCGCGGCTGTGCCGCCTTCCGTGCGGAAAGGCTCTGCCTTTCCGGCCACCACGAAATGATTTCAGGCTGTGCCTGCAAAGTTCGCGAGGCGCAGCCTCGCGAAGATCGTATAAATTGCTGTCCGGAAAGGCAGAGCCTTTCCGGACGGAAGGCGGCACAGCCGCGCCGGTGCGGCGAGGACCGAGTCTTGACGACCTTGTCTGTGGGAGTTAACTATTCAAAACATTAATCAATGACTAAAAAACTTCGCGTAGGAATTCTCGGCGCAACCGGCATGGTCGGGCAGCGCTTCGTCGAATTACTGGAAGACCATCCACAATTTCAGATCACGGCGCTGGCCGCTTCCGATCGTTCCCAGGGAAAAACTTTTGCCGAGGCTTGCACCTGGCGTCTCGCCGGTGCCATGCCAGAGTTTGTTCGCTCACTCCAAGTGCAGGCGCCGGAGCCGCCGCTAGATTGCGATCTGGTTTTTTCCAGTTTGCCCGGAGACATTGCGCGCGAAACCGAGAGCAGCTTTGCGGCAGCCGGTTATCCGGTAATTAGTAATTCTTCAGCTTTTCGCATGGACCATGATGTGCCGTTATTAATTCCGGAAATAAATCCGGAACATCTCGCGCTCATTGGAGCGCAAAAAAAATCCGGAGACGGACAACACGGATTCATTGTTACTAATCCAAATTGCTCGACCATCATGTTGGCGCTCGCACTCGCGCCGTTGGACCAGCAATTCGGAATCGAGAGTGTGATAGCAACCACAATGCAAGCACTGTCTGGAGCCGGCTACCCCGGCGTCGCCTCATTGGCAATCAGCGATAACGTTTTGCCGTACATCGAAAGCGAAGAGGAAAAGATCGAGCAGGAGACCCTGAAGATTCTGGGCAAGCTAAACGGCGAGACCATTAACCACTCACCGATGAAAGTCAGCGCGCAGTGTAATCGCGTGAATGTTTCTGACGGCCATATGGCGGCGGTGCGCGTGAAGTTCAAAAGTACGCCGTCACTCAGCGATGTGAAACAAGCGCTCTCGTCGTTTAGCGCTTTGCCTCAGGAGTTGAAACTTCACTCAGCGCCGCAACAGGTAATCATTGTGCGCGAGGAAAAAGATCGGCCGCAGCCACGGCTGGATCGCGATGCGGGAAATGGTATGAGCATCACCGTGGGCCGGCTGCAACCTGACAATGTATTCGACTATCGCTTTGTTGCTTTGAGCCATAACACAATCCGCGGTGCTGCCGGCGCTGCCATCCTGAACGCTGAATTAATGATTGCCACGGGACACCTGAAATGAAAAAGCTGATCTGCGTGATGTTGTTGTTTGGAATTCTCGTGCCCGGCTTCGCGCAAAAAGAGAAAGAGCAGTCGGCGCTGGAAGCGATGGTGGCTACCGAACTGGCCTTCGCCAAAATGGCAAAAGACGTGGGCACGCGTCCGGCATTTAGCGCGTTCATTGCGGACGATGGAATCTTGTTTCGCCCTGGTCCAGTGAAGGGAAAAGAATGGCTGGCAAAAAATCCGGCGCCGGCACCAGCTTCCGGCAGGCATCCGTGGCTGAGTTGGTATCCCACCGTCGCGGATATCTCGCTTGCAGGTGACATGGGTTACACCACCGGGCCGTGGGAATTCAGACCTGACGTCAACGATGCCAAGGCAGTTGCGTTTGGAAATTTTTTGACGGTCTGGAAGAAACAAGCGGACGGAGCGTGGAGATTCGTGATCGATTTGGGAATTTCCGGGCCACAACCGAGCGAAACGATCGCGGCCTGGCAACCGCCAAAGAGTTCCAAGCGGGAAAGCAAAGCCGCGCATGCTAGTGTCGAGGCGGAGCAGGCGCTGTTGCTCGCAAAGGACAGCGAGTTTTCAAAACTTTCTGCAACGCGCGATGCGCAAACAGCTTTCGAATCTTTTGCCTCGTCCGACGTTCGCGTATTTCGCGATGAAAAAATTCCCATCGTCGGGAAGGCAGCGGGCCTAACCGCACTGCCTGCAACTTCCAGCATCTGGACCTGGAAACCAACCTTTGCCGACGTCTCGCGTTCGGGCGACCTCGGCTATACGTACGGGACTTACCGGATCGCGAGCAAGGGTACGCCGGCAAAAAATTTGGAGAGCGGCAACTACTACCGCATCTGGAAAAAACAAGGCGGCAAGTGGGTGGTTGTCGCGGATCTTACCAATCCTGTTCCTGAAGAGAAAAAGAACTAGCAATAGTCTCTCACAACAAGACTCATCTGCCGCTCAGCTACTATCATCACAACGGCTGCACTGTGCCGGCAAAAGAGTTAGGCGATGAAGAAGAGATCACTCGCGGCGATCGTGCAATGGAAAGTAAACGTTTACACAATCTGATTCTCATCCCATGGCTGTCTGTACCGATTGTCTTAGCCGGTTATCTCTTGCTCTGGAATCGAATACCGTCTCAACTCGCAGTTCATTTCACCCCTTCAGGAACCCCCGTTACCTTAATGAGCCGTTCGCAGTCGCTACTATTCGACTTAATTACGTTACTGCTCGTCTTAACCATCAGTTCGTGGATTCTCTTGAAGCGCACCATTTATCTTGAGAGAATCCTGGTGCGTTATTATTTTGGGATTGGGGCAATGACATTCATCTTCCTCGCGGTCTTGCTCTACAACATCTAGCGGCTGGTGTACCTGAGTCATTTACTTGATCGACCCGCGCCGCGCGAACAAATGCCCGCCCCCAACCGTCCAAGGCGTTAGATGCTTCTTTGATTGTTAACTCCGAGGATCCGATGCTGCACAAATTAATTCTCGTTTTGTTATTAGCAGCGGCGGCGGCTACAGCAAATTGCCAGGCGCCTTCTTCAGGCACGGCCTCTGCTCCGGCGGCTGGTTCGCGATTTCCCACCGGAACTGCGCCAGGCAGCGTTGAGATTGCCGATTTTAATGGCGACGGTAAATTCGATTGTGTGGTCGCTAACGAACAAAGCAACAACGTGACGGTTCTACTTGGCGATCGTAAAGGCGGATTCAAACAGGCGAAAGGCTCTCCGTTTCCTGCGGGACACGCTCCTAACGATATTGCGGTTGGCGATTTCAATCGCGATGGCAAACTCGATTTAGCTTTCGCCAATCATGAAGAGAAGCACCTCACTGTTCTGTTGGGCGATGGACAAGGCGGATTTACGCCCGGGCCGAATTCTCCCTTGGCGTTAGAGGTGAAACCACATGTCCACGGTGTCGCGACCGGTGATTTTGACGGCGATGGAAATTTAGACCTTGTAACTGACAGTTGGGCAGACGACCAGGTATTAGTCGTTTTCGGCGACGGCAAAGGCGGCTTCAAAACGCCCGGCACATTTTTGACGGTCGGTAAGCGCCCCTATCAAAGAGTTCGCGCCGCCGATGTGAACGGCGACGGCAAAGCCGACGTCATTACCACTAATTCAGAAGGGAATAATGTCAGCGTACTTCTCAGTGATGGGAAAGGCGGATTCAAACAGTCTGCAGGCTCGCCTTTTGCTTGCGGCGACGCTCCGTTTAATTTTGCAATCGGTGACGTGAACAATGATGGTAAGCCTGACCTCGCTGTAGTTAATTCTCCCAGCAGCATGGCCGAAGGGCACGGGAAAGATGGCTTAACCGTGATGCTTGGGGACGGCCAGGGCGCATTTACAATGCTAGCCGGCTCATCCTTTGCCACCGGAAAAATTCCGAACCGCGTAGCGATGGGAGATGTTAACGGCGACGGAGTTAACGATATTGCGGTGTCCAGTCCCGATGACAATAACATCCAGATGTTTCTGATGAGCGGACGAGGAGCCGTAGCATCAAGCTACAGGATTGCAGTCGCCGGAAAGCCAAAAGGTCTGGCCATTCGTGATCTGAATGGGGACGGCAAAGCGGATATAGTTGTTACTAACAACGGCGATAACTTCGTAACCATAATCTTAAGCAAATAAATCCAGCCGCAACTAACAACTCAGTTAAGCGGAGCGCGAACAATCAGACTTTAGTGTGCGCCCATTTTTCTTGCTCTGAAAGAATTCAGCTTTGCATAAAGAGTCTCGAGACGACCTGGAAGCGGTGCTTGCGGAGAATCGCGCCGTCCGGCTGGTTGAAGACAGCATTTACTCAGTGCTGCCTGAGGCCTCGAGTAAATACCATTATGACCGCAGAGCAACCGTTTATGATTTGCTCGTCAGCACACGTTTGTACAACTCGGTAATGTGGGGAAGTGATCCCTCTGATTATGCTCTCTTTGCTCGCCAAGCCGTCGACTCCTGTCACAGCGGAAGACTTTTGGATGCTGCTTGCGGCTCGATGCTTTTTACCGCTCCGGTTTATCTTGCGTGTAAACGGAAAGTCATCGCCTTTGACCAATCGTTGAATATGTTGAGACTTGCGCGAAAGCGATTGCATAACTTAGCAGGCTCTGTACCCGAACACATCTTTCTCTTGCAGGCAGACTTGAGTGATTTGCCGTTTCGCCCTGCCACCTTCCGCACAATTCTTTGTATGAACGCGCTGCACCACTTTGAAGCGGCGGCGGCTTTGATTCCAAGCCTTAAGAACTTGCTCGCTGCTGACGGGGATTTGTATTTGACAAGCCTTGTCTCAAACAACCGATTTATCGGAGACTATTACCTCAACGCTTTATACGCCACAGGAGAGTTCGTGCGTCCACGCAGTAAGCTTGAATTGAAAGAGATCTTGGATGCTTCTTTGAATCAAGAAATAAGCTATCGGGTCAACGGGAACATGGCGTTCGCATCGACAGCCGTGTTCTAAGGCGCAGCGCTAAAATTCATTCGAGCGGACGGATACCGCAAAGTAATGATGAAAGGCAATAAGAAATTATCGCCAGTGTTATTGGCTCGGATGGCCGGCCTCTTTGCGTTGCTTGAGGCCGTGACCTCAGGATTCGGACAGGTAATTGTTCCCAGAATGCTGGTGGTTTCAGGCGACGCCGCGACGACAGCCGCCCACGTTCTGGCGCACGGGCTTTTGTTTCGGGTGGCTATCCTGGCTGCGTTCATTGGCGTTGCCTGCCATATTGCGTGGACATTTCTCTTTTATGAGTTGTTCAGGCCCGTAAACAAAAGCCTCTCGTTATTTGCGGCGTTCGTTAGTTTGGTGGCAATTGCTTTGCAGGCCTTTAGCAGCGTCTTTCAACTCGCTCCTTTGGTCGTCCTGGAAGGCCAGCGGTCTTTAAGCGCATTCAATGTCGAACAATTAAACGGGCTGGCGCTGTTAGGCTTCCAGTTATACGCGCGGGCTTTCGAAATCTACCTGGTGTTTTTTGGATTCTGGTGTGTGCTGATTGGCTATCTCATTGTCAGGTCGAGATTCATACCGCGTATTATCGGCATCCTTGAGGCGGTTGCGGGCCTGTGCTGGCTCACCTTTCTATGGCCGCCGCTTGCGCACTCTTTGTCCCCTTTCAATCAGGTCCCGGCGGCGCTCGGTGAATTGTCGCTGATGTTTTGGCTGCTGGTGATGGGTGTGAACGCTCAGCGTTGGAATGAGAGTTGACCTGGTGCCCCGCGGTGAAATCCCGGTTGAGTGCAATTACGATTGGTTCCGAACAGATGCAAATCGTCGAAAGACTGGAAGCGACAAAAGCAGCAACGCTCCATTATTACGAGTTGGGCGATGAGCATCTCGCCAAGACCTATGGCCGATCTCATGGATGACGAGCCAGTGGCAAAGCCAGACGATACGGCCGTGCGCGTGGCCTTGTGGCGTGCGCTGCACTTTGAAGTCGATGCACCGCCGCATGTGTTCGAAGACACAGTCGGCCTAAAGCTGGCAGCTCCGGAAGAAGATTGGCGCAGCCGTCCGGACATGAGTTCGTTCACGCGGCCTTTCCGTGCCTCCATTGTGGCCCGCGCCCGCTTCATCGAAGATCTCGTCGCGGAACAGGCTGCGCGTGGCGTCGAGCAATACGTCATTCTCGGAGCGGGGCTGGACACTTTCGCCCAGCGCCGTCCTGACCTTGCCACCAGGTTACTTGTGTTCGAGATCGATCCACCTGGTCCACAGGCGTGGAAGCGTCGACGCCTCGTCGATCTCGGACTGGGCATCCCGTCGTTTCTGCGGTTCGTGCCAGTCGACTTCGAAGCAGGCGACGCGTGGTGGGAGCAGTTAGCTGCGTCCGGCTTTGATTCCCAAAAGCCGGCGGTCGTCGCGTCAACCGGGGTCAGTATGTATTTGACGAGAGACGCGATCGAGGCGACGTTGCGCCAAGTCGCGGCCCTCGCGCCGGGCTCAACGCTGGCGATGTCTTTCCTCGTTCCGATCGAGATGACAGATCCCGAGGTCCGTCCGGGAATGGAGCGTGCGATTGCGGGTGCGCGAGCAAACGGCACTCCCTTCATCAGCTTCTTCACGCCCACGGAGATGCTGACACTGGCGCGCGCTGCAGGCTTTAGAGAAGTCAAGCACGTATCGGCCGCTATGCTTGCCGAACGATACTTCGCGGGCAGAACAGATGGTCTTCGTCCGCCAAACAATTCAGAGGAACTGCTGGTAGCGAGTACATAGAGTTAAGCGGTTTCTCAACACTCTGTGAGTTCAAACCTATGTCGTTCGAACAAATTTCCTATCTTGCACAAATCATTGCCTCGGTTGGGGTGATTGCGTCTTTGATCTTTGTGGCTCTACAGATCAAACAAAACACCGGGGCGCTACAGCGCAACGAACACAATTCCACGATGGCCCAATGGACGGTGATACGCATGGCGATCGCTGGACACCGCGACATTGCTGAACTGATGACCGGCGGTCTTCGCGGAGAGCGCGCACTGGATGCCGCCGACCAGCTTAGGTTGGAACAGATGCTGCAGGAATACGCCTGGGCGTCTTTTCACATTTGGGACCGAACGCAACGCGGTGTCTTTCCCAAAGGCACTTTCGAAGCCACGGCCGGACCGCTGCTGTCCGAGGTACTAACCACGTCGCGTGGCGGAGCCTGGTGGACCAACGCCAAACATATCGGTTTCATCCCTCAGTTCGTCCAGGACGTCGACGCGGTGCTCGCGAAAAGCGGCAGTCCGGCGGTCCATGCCGAAAAGGTGTGAGTCGTTACTGTATGCAGTTGTCCTAAGATGAAAACAAAAAGGTATAAGCCTACGTGTTAAGGAGATTTGTATGAAGCTACTCGGCTTTTTAGCCCTGCTATTCATGGTCACCGCTGGATCGGTTTGGCCAGTCTCGGGGCAGGAGACCAAAATCAAATGGTTTGGCCACGCCGCTTTTTCCATTACTACACCCAAGGGCAAAGTAATCTTGATTGACCCGTGGTTAACGAACCCTTCAAACCCGGAAGCCAAAGAGGGTAAGAATGCGTTGGCTGCCGTTCCCAAGGTTGACTACATCCTGCTGACGCATGGGCACCGCGATCACGTCGGCGATGCGGTTGAAATCGCAAAGCAGACAGGCGCCATACTAATTTGTAATCCAGAGTTAGCCGGCAATTTAGTCAAGCTCGCCGGGTTTCCCGCGAAGCAAGCCGAAACGGATGCAATCATGGGGATTGGCGGCGAAATCCAGATCGCAGATGGCGAGGTTACGGTTGCCATGACGCCGGCGGTGCATTCAAGCAGTGTCTTTAATCCAGCAGCCGGCCCGACCGAAGCGGAGCGAGCTTACGGCGGGAATCCCGCAGGGTTTGTACTGATTGTGAAGAATGGACCAACGATTTATCACTCAGGCGACACAGCATATTTCAGGGACATGGAAACCATTGGCGAGGAGTACCAGGTCGACCTCGCTTTGCTCAATATCGGTGGTCACTTTGGAATGGAGCCGCGCATGGCTGCCAGAGCGGCGCAATCTGTGCGCGCCAAACTGGCGGTTCCGCAACATTACGGAACCTTTCCGGGAATCACTCAAAATTCTGATGTCTTTGCTGCCGAACTTAAGAAACTGCGCATCCCTTTTTACGAGATGAAACCCGGTGAGACCATTTCGTTTCGCGGCCGGCAGTTGGTGAGGAAGTAATGTCTTGAAGGTCCTTGAAACAGATCGCTTGATACTTCGTCGGCTGTCCCTTGAGGACGCCGAATTTATTCTGCGCCTATTGAATGAGCCGTCGTGGCTGCAGTTCATCGGCGACAAGGGTGTCAGAAGTTTAGAAGATGCGCGCTCTTACATTTTGCAGGGGCCGCTTGAGATGTATTCGCGGCTGGGCTTCGGTCTATATCTGGTCGAATTAAGAAACGAAGGTTTGCCGATTGGAATGTGTGGGCTGATTAAGAGAGATTCCTTGCCGGATGTAGATATTGGATTCGCCTTCTTGCCGGCGTATTGGGGCAAGGGTTACGCGTATGAAGCAGCCTCGGCGGTCATGGCCCACGGAAAAGAGCTGGGACTTAACCGCATCGTTGCGATTACATCACCTGACAATGACAGCTCGGCCAGGCTGCTTGAAAAGTTAGGATTGCGGTTTGAGGAAATGTTGCAGCTCACTCCTGGATCCGCGGAGGTCAGGTTGTTCGGCTCGGTTATCTAAGAGCTCATTTGTGAGGTGCTACCGAGTCGTCATGCCGGAACCCTCGCTTGTTGTGGGTCGACCCTAAATTCCGGCATATTGTGCAAAGCCATCACTGCCTATGGTTTCACCAAGTGAATGAAACACATCTTAATAAAAATTGACGCGCTCTCCATTGTGGCTGCGGTTTCGCTCGTCACGTTAATGGTGGCAGACAAGACTCCTGCACAAGTTGCCTCGCGGGGCACGCCGCCAACGTCGGTAGAACGTCGCGAGGATCTCTCGAACCGCCAGGCAACAGAATATGAGATTGAAAGTTCAGGCCGCGAGCCGAAGGAAGGTCCGGCGAGGGCCGCGGACCGTAAGCATAGCCAGGAGGTCGCGGAGCAAATCAAACATGACTTTGCGGGACTACAGGAAAATCACAATCAGATCGTCCTCTTCATGGCTGAGAAAGAGGGTCTCAGTCACAACCACGACTCTCTTTTGCGGGCCATTGCGACGATAAAGAAATGTGCTGCGCGATTAAGAACTAATTTGGCGCTTCCCAAAGCGCAGCAGGAGAAGGTTGGGACCAGGGATAGCGGCGCCGACGAAAACGAGCAGCTCCAGGCAACACTGATCACACTTCGCCAGCACATCTACAATTTCGTCACTAATCCTCTTTTCGAAAAGCCAGGTGCGCTCGACCTTGAACAAGGCAGAAAAGCCAGCCTTGATCTTGACAGGATCATCGAACTCAGCGAAAGCATTAGAAAAAGCGCGGACAAACAAAAACAGTCGGCGAAACCCTAGTGTAGAAAGCTCACGACGGAAACTGTTCCCACTAATCTTGCCACCGGGTTGTTAATAAACCCTTCTCGCCTTCGTTAACCAAATTGGACCGATTTCCACCCTGACACCGTGCTCGGAGCCCAATCAGACAATCACCCGATTCCAGCACTCGCGATCCTGTTCCTATCTTTCTTGTTTCTCGGAGGTATTAGTGAAAATCTTAAGCGTACTCTTCTTAATCTTGGGCGTGGCTGTAGTTTGCGCTGCCCAAACGGTGACCGAATCTGCCTCTAAACAGATTGAGAGTGCAGCTCCCGAATTGCTATCGCGGGCTCATGAAGCTGGATTGGCCGTGGTGTTGATTGAGAACTGTGCCGTGACCTGGCGCCGGGACTTTGGTTTGGCAGACACGGCGCGTAATAAGCCTGTCGATCGCAGCACGCTGTTTCAGTTCGGCTCAATGTCCAAGCCTATCACCGCCTGGGCGATCATGACGCTGGTCGAGGACGGTAAGATTGATCTGGACGCGCCGGTAAATAAATATCTGAAATCATGGAAACTCAAGTCGACAGAATTCGACCCGAACGAAGTGACAGTGCGGCGTGTGTTGCATCACTCCGCGGGGCTCTCGATCCCCTCGGTTAGTGGCGTGGATTTTGGCACCAGTTTGCCGTCGCTAGTCGACGAGTTGAATGGTGCGGGTCCGAGCAAAACAGCCCTTACCATCACCGAAAAGCCGGGAACCAAATTCAGTTACTCCGGTGGCGGTTACGCTCTCTTGCAATTGCTGGTCGAGGATGTGACTGGTACGAGTTTCCCCGCGTATGTTCGCAAAAAGATCTTTAAGCCCCTGGGGATGACTACGGCAACCTTCGCGCCTGATCAGAAAACGCTTAGCAGCACAGCAACGCCTTACAACAAAGAAGGTCAGGCGCTCGCATTCCGCGTGTTCAGCGCTGAAGGGGCTGCCGGGCTATATGCCACGGTAGATGACTATGCAAAATTTGTGCTTGCGCAATGCGCAACTGACAATAAGGTACTCAAGCCAGCCACGCTGCAATCTATGTTTCTGGGTGATGCCGTCACGCCCAGATATGGACTGGGTTATGAGCTCCTGCCGAAACTCACTGACAATCCGATCATTTCACACTCGGGTTCGAACCTGGGTTGGAAAGCCAATTTTATGATCTTCCCGACTGAGGGTGTGGGCATCGTGGTTGCAACCAATAGTGATGTTGGCGAAGCGCGAAAAAAAGTCCTGAGTATCTGGCGTGATGCAGTAGTGGCGAAGTACAAGCCGGCTCCCAAGCCTTAACGCAGTTCCCGCAAACTGCAACTGGCCACTCTGGGAAAAACAATTGAAGCGTGAGCGCGCCTGGATTAATCTAATCTTCAACCGCCATCAGCCAGCTGCATAATCACCGGGTGGAACTGCGTATGAAGACGATAGGAATTGTTGCGCACAGCGCCGAGGGTGCGTCGCTCTGTTTCATCACCGCCTGCCGCGAAGGACAGAAGTTGCTGGGACCGCATATGCATCCCGAGATTGTGCTGAGCGCGATCCCCATGGCCCTCAGCATGCCGGGCTGGCAGTCGGACGATCACGAATTGGTGGGGCAGCACCTTCGCCGGGGCGTAGAGCAAGTTGCGGCAGCGGGAGCTGACTTCTTCATCTGTCCCGACAATACCGCGCATATTGTTCTCGAGGAAATGGCGAACACTCTTCCCATCCCGGGAATGCACATCGCCGATGTCGTCTCGCGAGAAATGGCGGACCGGGGCTGGAAGACCGCGGCTCTGCTGGGTACGAAATGGACCATGATGGGCAACGTCTATCCCGATGCGCTCCATCGTCGAGGGTTCCATCGTCTGATACCGGGCGAACGGGCGCGGGCAATGATCGACGACGCGATCTTCGACGAGCTCTGCCAAGGAGTGTTCAAACCTGAGACAACCGCAGCGTTCGTCCAAACGATCACTGATCTG
>DATAOU010000379.1:0-2643 GCA_036265575.1 Pyrinomonadaceae bacterium | reverse complement strand
CATCCATTGATCGACCGCGCCAGTCTTTGGCATGGCGTGCGCATGCTTGTATGAGATCAGCGCTTTGCGGAAGAATTCGCCCATCCTTCCGTCAATTTTCCCAGGCCCGAAATCGCTGTTGTCCAAAAAAATCTGCAACCGGGTAGCAGTCTCCTCATCGTAATTCGGCAAAGCTACGGGATAGACCCGGGGTGGCGGTGTGGTTTTTTCCTCTGCGAGCACGAACATCGAGGTTGCGCTGATTGTGAGAACGAAAAAAACAAATTTCATCGGCGGAAGTTATCAGCTCTGAGCCCAAGCCATGCAAACGCGATCTGCCTTCCGCTTTCACGGCACCGCGGCTGCCTGGTCAAACACCGTGTCGGTCTTGCGGTAGCCCATTCGTCGTCGCGTAGCCGCAATGAGCACCAGTGCTAATGCGCACGCAGCTATTGCGAGATTTAAGTAGCTTCCGAGCACGATCGGAGAGTGGAACAATCGAATCAGAGCGGCGGAATAAAAAGTGTTCCAGGAAGCATGTACCAATATTGCCATAAAGACGCTGTTCCTCGTGTTATTGACGACCCAAATGATGATTAGGCGCAGACCCATTAGGGCCACGGCGAACACGACGAAGTCGAGGACTGTACCTCTCGGAGGTATATCCGTCACGTCCTGGGAGGGGATTAAGAATCCAGGCAAATGCCACAGAGCCCACAGACTGCCGAGGATTAGGCCTCCGATCAAAGGACCACATAATCGCTGCAAGCGAGGCTGCGCGAAGCCGGTCCAGCCTGGTTCCTCGAAGAGCGGTCCTCCTATGAGAACCATAGAGATGAATGCACGCAGATAGTCCAAAAAGAATCGCTCGGCGGAAATGTCGAGCGACTCCGAAGCACCGGGCCGGATGAAAGTGGCAAGCACCATGGTTACTGGGAGCCCAACGAGAGCGAACACGTACCAATCGAATCCCAACGCGCCAGCACACCATTCGGCGGAGCAGGCGGGCTATGCCGGGCCGCCCTTCGGTAAGCGCAGTCATAATGAATCCCGATAAGATTGGTCCGAGCAGGCCGGCAATTGCCAATAAGCGGACTAGGTCGTCGCTCAGACTGATAATGCCGTAGTACATGAGCGGACCCGGCAGGAACATGAGCCAGGAGAAACCGAAGGCGATGAGGAAATAGGAGACCAAAGGATGACGAGCAGGCAAGGTGCAAAGAATGGAGGGTGACTGTGCGGGCGCGGTGGTCAACGTCGTAATCTCTCCTTAAAGGAATTAGTCCGTTTATAGGAAGGCTTGCAAATGCTCGAGTTTGATGACGCGTCGTTTTTTGTCATGCGAGAACAGATATTTCCCGCGAAACGCGAAGATCGTATCAAGAATTGCAATGCCGAAGCGATCCACCATTTGATTCACTTTGGGGTGTAGTCGAGTGAACATACTCAGATTCCATCATTTGAATCGGATTGCTTGCCATTTGGTACGCCAGTTCTAGTTTTGGCGCGGTGAAAAAGATCGAGGCAGTTATCAAGCCTTTTAAGGCAGAGCCGGTGAAGGAAGCCCTGATGGCGGCAGGTGTAGAAGGAATGTCTCTTAGCGAGGTAAAAGGATTTGGTCGACAGAAGGGTCACAGCGAAATTTATCGCGGCACGGAGTACACAGTTGATTTCCTTCCGAAAATAAAGTTCGAAATGGTTGTTCCCGACGACCGCGCACAGCGGGCTGTTGAAGCAATTTTGGGAGCGGCTAAAACGGGCAAGATCGGCGATGGGAAAATCTTCGTGACCGAGGTCGAAGAAGCGGTCCGTATTCGGACGGGCGAACGCGGAACGGAGGCACTGTGAGCGCGAGCTCACGCCGTTGAAAGGTTAAAAGAGTTAAAAAGTTGAGAAGTTACAAACCTACAGAGTTCCCACGGAGGGAGCATCCTTTTAACGTTTTAACCTATTAGCTATTCAACGATTCAACTCATGCACGAATATCTGCTGTCAGTCTTTCTCGGAATCGTCGAAGGGTTGACTGAATTTCTTCCGGTAAGTTCAACTGCGCATTTGCGTATCTGCGAAGCGTTGCTGCACATCGATCTTCACAACGGCTTTTGGAAAATGTACACGATCGTTATCCAGCTCGGCGCCATTCTGGCGTTGCCGGTTTATTTTTGGCACCGCATCCTGGAGTTTGTTCGCACGTTCCCAAGAGGCGAGCGCGGTGATCGCACCATTTTGACACATCCGCTAAGTCTTACCTTAATAGCGTTTGTTGTAACCGCAGTTCCAGCCTGGGCACTTACGAAACAAATCGGCAAAAACCTGGAAAATCTCTGGGTAATGGCCTTCGCGCTTCTCATCGGTGGAATTGTGATGTGGATCGTTGACGCGGTCTTCACACGGCCACGCACGATGCACATGGAAGAAATGACGCTGCCGCAGGCGATATGGATTGGCGCGGCGCAAATTCTTTCTGCCATTTTTCCAGGTACTTCCCGTTCGATGTCCACGATCGCTGCCGGGCAAGTCGCAGGCCTGTCGCGTCCAGCGGCACTGGAATTTTCGTTTTTCTTATCGATGCCGACGATGCTGGTCGCTACTGGGTTTGATTTTATAAAGACAGTGTTGCCGCATCATCACGAAGCGGATATTGCCCCGCTGGCGATGAATCCG
>DATAOU010000378.1:0-11814 GCA_036265575.1 Pyrinomonadaceae bacterium | reverse complement strand
TGCGGCGCAATTCTTCCGCAGTCGCAGTGGCGCCGCCGCCGTTGCCACTGGCAGGAGCAGGTTGCGGAGCAGCCTCTTTCTTCGGAGTCACTGGTTTTTGTTGCGTACTCGTTGGCGCCGCCGCTGCGGGAACGGGTTCTGATTTCGGTGGCGCGGGTTCCGTTTTAGCCGCCGTCGACGTGTGAGGAGCGGGTGTTACAGTTTCAGCAGTCTGCGCTTCCGCCGCTGCGGCTTCGCTTTGTTTCTGCTCCGGAGCCGCTTCCTTCGCAGCAGTCTCGCTTGAGGTTGCTGCCGGGGCAGCGCCGGAGGTCGCGCCCCCATCGAGCACCGCAACCGTCGTATTAATTTCGACCGTGTCGCCTTCTTTGAAACGAATCTCAGTCAAAGTACCGGCGGCCGGCGACGGAATCTCTGCATCAACTTTGTCGGTAGAAATTTCAAAAAGCGGTTCATCGCGTTCGACGCGCTCGCCTACTTGCTTCAACCATTTTGTGATCGTTCCTTCCGCGATGGACTCGCCCATCTGCGGCATTACAACTTCTGTGCTCATAACTACTCCGATTTTTGGACTGCGGCGCTGCGCCGTTTGCCGTGAACTTTGAAACCCAATCCCAAGGCAGCTTAACCCGCCGTTACTTTTTGTTTCTCTTCTGCGGTAGTGGGATCTATGACTGACTTTATTTCTGAAATGCGATTTGCTGGAAAGCCGCCCTGCCTGGCATGCTCGCGAATCATTTCTTCATCGGGCGCGATGTACACGCAATACACTTTGTCGCCGGTCACGTAGCTTTGCAGCCACTGAATCTGCGGTCCCATCTGTTGCAGCACGCCACATGACGTTTGCGAGATGTTCTGCAAATCTCCTTTTGATAGATTTCCCGCGCCGGGAATTTCGCGTTCAATTAGGTACTTGGGCATTGCATTCTCCTTCTTGCGATCCGCGATCTGAGATCTGAGATCTGAGATCTGAGATCTGAGATCTCAAATCTCAGATTTCACGTCCGAACTCAGTACGCCGCCAACTTGCGTGCTGCTTCCAACACATCTTTCGTTTGCGGCAAATAGTAATCCTCGAGCGGCGGCGAATACGGAACAGGGGTGTCGATTGATGCAACTCGCAGCACTGGCGCATCAAGCCATTCAAACGCCTCTTCAGCGATCGTCGCGGCAATCTCGCCGCCAATGCCGCCGGTGCGCGAAGCCTCATGCAACACGATTACGCGGTTAGTCTTCTTGACGCTAGCCAGAATGGCCGGTTTGTCGAGTGGCGCGAGCGTGCGCAGGTCGATCACCTCTACATCCAGTCCTTCCTTCTCGAGTTCCTCGGCGGCATCCAGCGCTGTCAGCACCATCGCCCCAAACGTAATGATAGAAAGGTCGCGGCCTTCACGCGCCGTGCGCGCCTTGCCGATTTCGACAATGTAATCGTCCGCCGGTAACTCTTCGCGTAGACGCGGCAACCGGTAAAGCTTCTTGTGTTCAAAATACAAGACCGGATCGGGATCGCGAATCGCGGCTTTGATCAAACCCTTGGCGTCGTAAGCCGTCGAGGGTTCAACGATTTTCAATCCGGCGGTGTTGAGAAAGAACGATTCTGCATTCAACGAATGAAATGGTCCCGAACGCACGCCTGAACCGCATGGACCACGAAAAACCGCCGGGATATTCGCGCCCCAGCGATAACGGCACTTTGCAGCGTAGTTCGTCAGCAAATCAAAACCAGCAGAAATGAAATCGATAAATTGAAACTCGGCGACTGCCTTCATGCCCATCAGGCCTGCGCCACAAGCCGCCCCCACGATCGCTGCTTCAGAAATTGGCGTATCTACGACGCGTTCCTGGCCAAACTGATCGATCAAACCGTCGGTGACTTTGAAAGCGCCGCCGTACAGCCCGACGTCTTCGCCGATGACGAACACGGTCGGATCGCGTTCCATCTCTTCCCAAATGCCCTGGCGAATGGCGTCGAGAAGCGTCGCTTGGCCGCCGCGCTCGGGGCGTGATGATTTATGTTCTTTCTTGGTAGCGGTTGCCATTTACTGATTGGGCTTTGGGCTTTGGGCTTTAGTCTTTCGTCTTTGCTCTTGGATGATTTGGTTCAAGGTCTTCGCATTGCTTTTACAAAAACCAAAGACCTTAGACCAAAGACCTAAGAGAAATCATTCGACCTCGATGTTGCGCTCTTTCGCAATCCCGCGCGCTTTCATGACAACGTCATCATCAACCGGCTCTGCCGCACTCATCCAACCCTGCACCTCGTCCAGCGGCCTTCCCAGCGCGACCGCTAGTTTTTCATCGCTGCCTTCAAAGCCCGCGTCGCGCAAGTGCTTCAACAGAGCGCGGCCTTCGGATTCAGTTGTGCCTTGATCGTCTACGACGTTATCCGAACTAATTTGTTCGCTGTCACCCATTGCCCACTTCCTTCCCAGGTTTTTCGTTTATGCGGATTCGCGCCAATCCGCATTCATCCGCGATAGATTCAACTTTTTAAGAAATCAGGTCGCAGCGCCGGCGGCACAATATTGTTGTCGAAAACTCCGTACGCCGCCTGCTCGGGATCCGGCATGGGCGAAGACTCGGCCCAGGCGCAATCTTCTTCAATTTCGCTTAGCACGCTGGCGGTAATTTCATCCAACTGCCCTTCTTTCGCCAAACCCCGTTCCGTGAGAAACCGTTCAAAGCGATCAATTGGATCGTTGTTCTTTTCCCACCATTCAATTTCGCCTGACGGAACGTAACGCTGGTCGTCGTGTTCGGCGTGGCCCTTGCGCCGGTAGGTCTTGGCTTCGATCAAGACCGCGCCGCCGCCGCGTCTCGCAAAGTCCGCCGCTCGTTTCGTCACTTCGTAACACGCAACCACATCGTTGCCGTCGACAATGTGCGCTGGAATGTTGTAGCTCGCGGCCTTCTCCGCCAGATCGCGAACCGCCGTTTGCAAATTCGTCGGCGTCGAATACGCGTAATGGTTGTATTCGGCTATCACCAGTAGCGGCAACTTCTGTACGGCGGCAAAATTCAGACCTTCGTGGAAAGCGCCCGTACTCATGCCGCCGTCTCCGATGTAGGCAATCGCGACCGTGCGCTTCTTTTGCATGCGCGCGGCGAGCAACACGCCAGTCATCACTGGAATCATGTCGCCGAGGTGCGAGATTGGACCAATGAAACCTTTAGCCATGTTGCCGAAGTGAATGTTCAAATCGCGACCGCCGGATGGTCCCCAGGCTTTGGCCATGTATTGCGCAAATATCTCGCGCGGCCGAATTCCTTTAACTAATACCGCGCCCAGGTCGCGAATCAGCGGCGTCACGAAATCCTGTGGCCCCAGCGCATAAGCGCTGCCTACCGCGGTTGCTTCCTGGCCCAATGAACGAAACACGCCGCCCACAACCTTTGTCTGCCTGTAAAGGTTGACCAACCGCTCTTCAACTAGACGCGTCAGCTTCAAATAGCGATAAAGTTCGAGCAGCTGCTCCGGCTTGAGTGAAGTTTCGCTTGTGCAGCTCAGCGGCTTGCCATCGACCGGGCGGCGCGGCGCATATTTTGTACTGACGCGCATTTGAAAAGGCGCTGGTCGTGGACGATGACGCCGGCGGGGATTTTTGTCCCCGGCAGGACGCGGCGCTGTTTTGTTTGGTGTATCCATTGGCGCAACCGACCGACAGGAATGTCTGTCCTACTAAATATGAACTGCTAAATCGTGCACGCCCTCGGCGGCTTCCATGACTGCTTCGGAAACTGTCGGGTGCGCGTGCATGGTCCGGCCTAATTCTTCAGCAGTGGATTCCAACTGCATGGCGACACACGCCTCAGCAATCAATTCCGTCGCGTGTGGTCCAATAATGTGTACGCCGAGAATCTCGTCATACTTCTTATCAGCAACGATTTTGACGAAGCCCTCTTCCTCGCCCATGATGCGCGCTTTGCCTGAAGCCGAAAACGGAAACTTGCCAACCTTGACGTCGTACCCCTGTTCCTTCGCTTTCGCTTCAGTCAGACCAACAGACGCAACTTCCGGATCACAATAGGTGCAGTTGGGAACCAGGCGGAGGTTGATGGGCCGCACGCCTTTATCGCCCGCCATATGTTCGACGGCGACGATGCCTTCTTTCGAAGCGAGGTGCGCGAGCAACGGCGTCGGCACCACGTCACCAATCGCGTACACTCCTTTCTCGCCTGTCTGTTGATACTCATCGACCTGAATAAATCCCCGCTCGACTTTGATCTTGCTGCCTTCGAGTCCCAATCCTTCGGTATAAGGCATACGACCGACGGCAACCAGCAACATCTCAGCTTCCAAACTGACGGCCTCGCCCTTTGAAGTCTTGCCGCTTACGCGCACGCCGGTTTCTGTCTTCTCCAGCTTCTCGAGTTTCGTGTCGACCTGTGACTTGATACCGCGTTTGCGAAACGCCCGTTCAAGGTCCTTGGAAACTTCTTCATCTTCGAGTGGCACTATTCTTGGCAACAACTCAACGATCGTGGTCTCCGCGCCAAAACGCGAATAAACTGAAGCAAACTCCACGCCCACCGCGCCCGCGCCCATCACGATCAGCGACTTGGGGACCTCTTTCAACTCCAGAATGTGATCGCTGTTGACGACATGTTTGCCATCAGTTTCAAAACCGGGGATTGGGCGAACGACCGAACCGGTGGCGATAATGATGTTCTTGGTTTGGAGAGTTTGCTTTTGACCGTCGGCGCCGGTTACTTCGACCTTGCCGGGTAGTGCGAGTTTGCCGGTCCCTTTGAATACCGTCACTTTGTTTTTCTTCATCAGGTATTCAATGCCCTTGGTATTCTTGAGCACAACTTTGTCTTTGCGCTTCTGCACATCTGCAAAAGCGAGTTGAATACCTGTTGCCTGCACCCCGAAATCCGCTGCGTGCTGCATCTGCTCATATATGTGCGCTGACATCAGCATCTGCTTGGTCGGAATGCAACCACGCAACGTGCAGGTGCCGCCAAGACGCGTGTCTTTTTCAATGATTGCGACTTTGAGTCCTAACTGTCCGGCGCGAATTGCGGCAACGTAGCCGCCTGGTCCACTGCCGATGATGGTGACGTCAAACTGTTCGTTTGCCAATGAAATCAGAGCCTCCCGTGAACACGTGACAAGTAACAATTTCCAAATGTCAGGATTAACCTGTCACTTGTGACCGTTCACTTATCAGCGATTTCCATGCTTTCTATTAGAGGCAGGCATTATAATCATTTGCTCGTCTTTCCTCCAATTGGCTGATTTACTAGTACTGATGCAGTTTGATTTGAGGCCACTAGGTGTCGTGAGGTCAGTACCGTCCGCGGTAGCGGATGGATGCAGTGATTGCCACTACGAGGCCTTTGATTCAAACTGCATCACTAATGATTATCCGCAGATTACGCCGATTACACAGATTGGGTAAGACAAATTGCCAATGCGTTTGAAACCCTTCCGTTCTTAATCTGCGTAATCGGCGTAATCTGTGGATAGTTAATCGAGGACAAACAATGAAACACTCTGAAGGATTTCTTAACGTTGTTAACGATGCCAAGAGTCGCATCCGCGAAGTTACAGTTGACGAAACAAAGCAGCGGATGAAGGCCAACCCTGATGCCAAGCTGATCGATGTTCGCGAGGACAACGAATGGCAAGCTGGTCATGCTGCCGGCGCCGAACATCTCGGCAAAGGCATCATCGAACGCGACATTGAGGCCACCGTTCCGGACAAAGCAACCGAAATGATTCTTTATTGCGGCGGCGGTTTTCGTTCTGCCCTTGCTGCAGACGTGCTGCAGACGATGGGTTACACAAATGTCTTCTCAATGGCAGGTGGTTGGAAAGCGTGGAAAGATTCCGGCGGCGAAGTTGTCTAGCGTTAAGTCCGGGACTCGTTGGCGTCAGTCAGCCGGCGCACAATCACCAGCAGTTGATCCAGGTCGAGAGGTTTAGTCAGGTGTTCAGCAAAGCCTTCTTCCAGCGCGCGGTCAACATCGGCGCCACGTCCATATCCGGTCAGTGCCACCGCAGGCACATTCGCCATCGAGGGTAGCTCGCGCAGCTTTCGCAGCAGTAAATAGCCGTCCATCTCCGGCATCGAAATATCCGAAACTACCAGATCAAAACTCTTGCGTTGAGCAATCTCGAGAGCTTCGGCGCCGCTGCGGGCTGATTCCACAAAGGCGCCCTCAAGTTGCAACAGCTTGCCCAGCATCTCAGTCGTTTCCGCTGAGTCGTCCACTACCAAAATAAATTTATTAGCCAGCGCTCCAGTGGACCCGGTTTTTTCCGGCTCGAGCCCGGCGATGCCGGCTTTATACAATGGAATCCAAACTGAGAAGCGCGCGCCGGCGCCGACACCTGTCGATTCGGCACTAACGCGACCACCGTGCAATTCAGCCAGTTGTTTTACCAACGCCAATCCGATGCCCATGCCGCCCTGACGGCGCGCGCTACTGGCGTCCGCTTGTCGAAAAATTTCGAACACGTGCGGCAGAAACTCAGCCGATATTCCCTGTCCATTGTCTTCAATCACCAATTTCGCATCGTCGCAGTCTCTGGTTAATTCAATCTTGACTTCGCCGTCTACCGGCGTGAACTTGACGGCATTGTTCAGCAAATTCCACGCGACCTGGCCCAGGCGGACCGGATCACCTTCGATGACCAGAATCTCGGGATCCATCGCAATTTTTAGGGTGATGCGCTTGCCAGTCGCTTCAGCCCTCACTGTTTCAATAGCGTCAGTAATGATGGTTGACAGCGATACCGGTTGTTGGTTCAGTGCAACTTTGCCCATCTGCAAGCGCGATAGATCCAACAGATCGGAAACGAGTTGAGATTGAGCCAGCGCATTGCGCCGGATCGTGTCAGCGGCTTTAACTACAAACGCGTGCGATTGGCTTTCGTCGCTGCGACGCAGAATTTCCGCATAGCCAATTACCACGTTTAGCGGGTTGCGCAGTTCGTGTGACAACGTCGCCAGGAATTCGTCTTTCAAGCGATTCGCGTCTTCCGCTTCAGCGCGCGCCTGTTGCTCACGCGCCAGCAATTTCTCGCGCTCTTCTTCAGTATGGCGGCGACTGGTGTTGTCAACGGACACGCCCACCATGCCGATTAGCTGTCCGTCATCATCGAAGATGGGCGAGTCAGTAACCAACGCGGGAAATTCAGTGCCATCACGTCGCTTTACGACAAACTCTCCCGACCAACTCTGTCCCTTCCTCAAACTTGAAAAAATCTCTGCCGCCTGATCCCGCAGAGCGGCGGCAGGCGTTAGGTCTATTATGTTTGCATTAAGGGCCTCCTCGGCGGACCAACCGAAAAGCCTCTCGGCAAACGAATTCCAATAAATGACTGTGCCTTCCAGATCTGTGGCGATGACGGCTTGCTCGACCGCATCCAGTAGATGCGCCTGAAAACGGATTTCTTCCTCCGCCTGTTTGCGCTCGCTAATGTCGCGCAGATACGCCGACACGCCTTCCTCAGTCGGATAGACATGTGCTTCAAACCAGCGGCCCGGAACAATTTTCGACTGTAGTTCGAAATGATGTGGCTTCGATTCTTTCACCGCTTCATGAAACTCTGGGTAGAGCGCGGATTCGACGGCGGCGGGAAATACTTCCCAGATCACTTTGCCAAGTAGTTCTTCGCGACTCTTGCCAAACCGCTCCAGCGTTTGCCGGTTGATATCGGTGAAACGCCATTCCTTATCCAGCGAGTAATAGAGATCGGTGATGCTCTCAAGGATCGTAACGATCTTCTCTCTCGACTCGCGCAACGCCTCAACCGTTTCATCGCGCACGCGGGTGGCTTCCGCCAATTCCATTTCGTAGAGGCGGGCATTGCGCAACGCTATCGCTGCCTGGTCGGCCAACGCCGACAACTGCCACTGTTCTTCGCTGTCCAGCGGTTGCGCGCGGGCAATCACCAGCAGCCCGTTGAGTGCCCGCTTGGCAATGACCGGCACAGAAACCAATTCTTCGCCGGCCCCTAACAACAGCGCGTTCCGGAGTTGTCTTACAACATCCTCTTCCATGCGGCCGCTAAAGTTTTTGATTAGATCCTGATCGATGCCCTGAGCCGCGCGGATGCGTAGTTGGCCCTGCTGGTCAACGAGTAACAAGACGCTTACCTTGGCAGCAACGAGCTGAGCAGCGTTTTGAACAATCAGGTCCAGTACTTCGTCGAAGTTTAGTGAGGTAGTGATGGCGCGGTTAATTTCGGCCAACCGGCGGGACGGATCTTTTTTTACAAACCCTGGCTCGGCCATAAAACTTCTACGCCTTCTTGACCACCACGCCTTTGTTGGTGATCTGCAGTTCGTGTTCACGGTTATCGTGGGCGCTGCCTCGTGTTTTGATAATTCTCAAGGTGCGCTGCATCTCAGGTCCCGGAGTGAAGCGCAACAGGATTACATTGTCGGCCATATTCGAGATTTCCTGATCGCTAATGCCGTGCACCTCAAACAGGTTAGTGAGTTCGTACATCATCAGGCAGGTTACGTTTTCCGCGGCGAACCACTGCGTCAGTGCGTAGATAAAATCCGCAAATCGCTGCCGGTCGACGCTGCTGCGTTCCAAATCTCCAAGAGCGTCAATGACCACGCGTTTCACTTTTCCATCACGTACGCGCCGGAAGATCTCACTGGTGACTGTGTCCCCCTGCAACTCGACTGGTGATTTGTACAGCAGATCGAACCCGCCCCCATTCAATAGTTTTTCGGGGTGCCACCCCAGGTTCTTCATGACGCGGCTGAGCTGCGTAGGATTCTCCTGAAATCCAACATACAGGCCTTGCTCGCCCTTAAGCGCTCCGTGCGTGATAAAGTGCAGGCCAATAATTGTTTTTCCCGAGCCGGTTGGGCCGGCTATGAGCGTAGTGCTACCGCGCCAAAAGCCTTCCGAGATCATGCCATCCAAATTTGCAATGCCGGTGTTGACGCGTTCAACCTTCGCCGAATAGTTTGGACTGATCGTTGGCGTCAGCAGGCGCGGATAAACTTTGACGCCTTCGCGGCCAATTGCAAAGGCGTGCATGCCCGGTATCGAACCTGAGCCACGCAATTTTTCCACTCTCAGAAAACGCTGCTCACTGACGTTGGTCGAATACTTCATCAATTGCAGGACTACGTCCGCTATTGCAAACTCCGGCAGCTCGGTCATTGTTTCCTGCGCGTATTCACCTATCAGAAAACTAGTGCATTGGTATGCTGACAGGACACTCGCCAGATCATAGATGACAGTGCGACGCTGTTGCGGCGTAAGCATTAATTCGGTGAGTGCCTTGAACGAATCAATAAAAATAAAACCAGGCCGCCGCTCCATCAACAAATTCGTAACCATCTCCGGCAATTGATCCACGCCTGACTCTCGTAACATCAGGCCGAGATCTTCGTAATGCATCGAAACCCCAACCTTATTACTGTCAAAAAACTCCTGCGTTTGACCGTGAGCAATAATTTTTTCCAGCGGCTCTGAAAGGGTCGTGAGATACAGCGCCGGGTGTTCAGGCGTCGCATTGGCAAACGCCAACTGCTCGGCAAGAATCGTCTTGCCGGTGCCGGGCGCCCCCATGATTACGCTGATCGTGTTGGGTGGTATACCGCCGCCTAGCACTTCATCGAGGCCTTCACAACCAGTCAGTATTCTATCCGCCATTTAATTTACTTCTCCGGCCGACTGCATTTGCACAGCTAGTAATCTTTCTAAAGTAGTAATCAACAACTCTTCATCAAGAGGCTTTAAGAGGAACGCATCCGCGCCGGCTTCAGCCGCACGATCGTCGGCCTGCAAGTGACTGAAAATCATCACCAGGATGTCTTTCGTTTCTGAGTTCGACTTAAGCGTGCGGCAAAGACTGAGGCCGTCCAGCTTTGGCACCAGGATTTCCGTCACCACAATTCTGGGCTTCAACTCCTGCGCGCGGGTCAGAGCGGCCACGCCATCCTCGGTGAACTCGACGATAAAACCTGCCTGCTCGAGGAAAAAGCGCTCAAGTCGCTGCACAATAGGATTCCGCTCCACAACGAGGATTAACGCTCGTTGCTCAGGCTTTTGGGCCACAGGCCTATTGGTGACGGGAGACGGCATACCCTGGGTCAAGGATTCTAAATTCAGAAGGTAACGGATTAATGGCGAAACTCTATCCCAAGCAAATGAAGGTTGACAAGCTTTAAGTCAGGTTGTTGATAGGTCATATCGGCGGTGTACAATATGTGTAAGATTGGTCTAAAGTTCAGCCCCCTATGTCTCAAAATCAACCCACAAAGCAAACCGGAACACGCAGCGAAACCGATTCCATGGGCCCGATTGACGTGCCCGCTGACAAGTATTGGGGCGCGCAAACCCAGCGCAGCTTGATCCATTTCGCCATCGGCGACGATCGCATGCCGCGCGAAATGATTCGCGCACTCGGCCTCCTTAAAAAGGCCGCTGCGATCGTCAATCACGACCTGGGAAAACTTCCAACCGACAAACTCAAACTTATCGAGCAGGCAGCGGATGAAGTGATCGCGGGCAAGCTTGACGATCATTTCCCGTTGCGCGTCTGGCAAACCGGCAGTGGCACGCAGACAAACATGAATGCCAACGAAGTGATCTCAAACCGCGCGATTGAGATTGCCGGCGGCGTTCTCGGAAGTAAGAAACCGATTCACCCGAACGACGATGTAAACATGTCGCAATCGTCGAACGATACCTTTCCCACCGCCATGTACATTGCCGCGGCAGAGCAGTTGACCGGGCTGATTCCCCAGATTCAAAACGTACGCGACGCGATTGAGGCTAAGGCGGCAGAGTTTAAGGACGTCGTAAAAATTGGCCGGACGCACCTGCAAGACGCCACGCCATTAACCGTGGGTCAGGAAATGTCGGGCTGGGCCAATCTGCTTGAAAGAGATCTCGAGCGATTGCAATTGGCTTTGCCAGGCTTACTGGATTTGGCGATTGGAGGCACTGCCGTCGGCACCGGTTTGAATTCGCATCCTGAATTCGGTGAACGCGCTGCTAAGAAAATCGCAGAATTGACGGGCCTGCCATTCAAGTCACATCCGAACAAATTTGCTGCGCTATCGGCGCACGATGAAATTCTGTTTGCCAGTGGCGCGCTCAAAACACTGGCTGCTTCGCTGACGAAAATCGCCAACGACATTCGCTGGCTGGCGTCAGGTCCCCGCTGTGGTTTCGGTGAACTCATCTTACCGGAGAATGAGCCGGGCTCGTCGATCATGCCCGGGAAAGTTAATCCGACTCAAAGCGAAGCCATGACGATGGTGGCCGTACAGGTTTTCGGCAACGATACCGCCATCACTATTGCCGGCTCACAGGGAAATTTTGAGTTGAATGTGTACAAGCCGGTGATGATTCACAATTTTCTGCACTCGGTCCGCCTGCTGCACGACGCATGTCATGGCTTTGTGGAGTATTGCATTAAGGGCATAGAACTGAACCGGGAACAAATCGACGATTACTTGAAAAACTCGCTGATGCTGGTGACCGCGCTGAATCCGCACATTGGCTATGACAAGGCGGCGCAGGTTGCTAAGAACGCGCACAAGAAAAAGATCAGTCTGCGCGAGTCAGCAGTGGAGCTGGGATTTTTGAGCGGCGAGGATTTTGACAAGTACGTCAAGCCGGAAGAAATGACGCATCCGTAATCAAAGGTCAGAGGTCAGAGGTCAGAGGTCAGAGGTCAGAGGTCAGATGCGGGCGGCTACTCAGAAACGGTACAAAGGACGAACTTTGACCCATGACTTCCCAAATGTGACTCCTGACTTTTAACTTCTGACTTCTAAATTTTGACTTTTCACTTCTGACTTCTGACTTCTGACTTCTGACTCT
>DATAOU010000377.1:0-21810 GCA_036265575.1 Pyrinomonadaceae bacterium | reverse complement strand
AATACGAACAAACGCCAAGAAGGCTTCTCACTAATTGAGTTGCTCATCGTCGTCGCGATTATCGGTATTATCGCCGCCATCGCTATCCCCAACCTGCTCGCCTCCAAGCGCGCTGCCAACGAAGGTTCGGCCGTCGCGTCTGTCCGCACTATCACCAGTGCTGAAGCTACCTACCAGGCCACCACTGGCGCCGGAACCTACGGCAGCCTTTCAGGCCTCAACAGTGCCGGTCTCGTCGACTCGGCCTTGTCGACCAGCTCTACCTCAAATCCGAAGAGCGGTTATGCTTTTGCTGCGACACCGGATGCGACCTCGCCTAACGCCCAATACTTGGCAACTGCCGCCACGGCAGTAGCCAGTGGTTTAGCCGCGACGGGTACGCGTAACTTCGCTTCTGACGCGACTGGTGTTATCACGTATGGCACCGCGAGCACGACGGCGATGACCAGCAACAACGGCACCCCCATCGGAAACTAATTAATTCAAATCGGTTCCTCTCCAGGGGCGCAGAGCATAACGCTCTCGCCCCTTTTTTTTGCGTGCACACGTTCTCTCATATGTTCCACGTTGCCAGATATCGGCATCCGCTTACTACCATTGTTTGTCACCTCTGCCCATCGTCTATCTGTCTTTTTCTTCTTTTCGACAAAACGCTAGTAAATCAGCTTTCTTCTAAGCGCCCGGCAATGGCACGCGGGTTGATAATTGACTGATCGACATTCGCGCTCTGCGCGGCACTACATCGTGATGACGAGGGCCGTTGGCGCGAGAAAACCCTAACCAAATTCTCTAAGGAGCTCGAATACGAAAATGAATACGAACAAACGCCAAGAAGGCTTCTCACTAATTGAGTTGCTCATCGTCGTCGCGATTATCGGTATTATCGCCGCCATCGCTATCCCCAACCTGCTCGCCTCCAAGCGCGCTGCCAACGAAGGTTCGGCCGTCGCATCTGTCCGCACTATCACCAGTGCTGAAGCTACCTACCAGGCCACCACTGGCGCCGGATCTTACGGCAACCTTGCCGGCCTCAACAGTGCCGGTCTCGTCGACTCGGCCTTGTCGACCAGCTCTACCTCAAATCCGAAGAGCGGTTATGCTTTTGCTGCCACACCGGATGCCACGACTCCCAAGGCACAGTACCTGGCAACGGCCGCGACAGCAGTAGCCAGCGGTTTAGCAGCTACGGGTACTCGGAATTTCGCCTCTGACGCCACCGGGATGATTACGTATGGAGCGGCGAGCACGACGGCGATGACCAGCAACAACGGCACCGCTATAGGAAACTAATAGTTCAGATTAGTTCCCCCCCTTCTTCACAGAGGGCGTAGAGCGTAACGCTCTCGCCCTCTTTTTTGTTTTCGCGCCACGAGTTCCTGCCCTCATCGCTGAACCGCTGCGCGACTAAACCTCTAAAACAAATCCACGTCGCTTGGGTTCCACTGTGTTATTTTTGTGCGCGCTGTTCAAGGATTCTCAGATCTCGTAACTATTTGCTGAAACCAAATATGGCGAAAGTCATTTCTCAAACCCCGATGGCTGTCGGCAGTGCAGGGACTGGAGGTTGGAAACGAATCGTCAGCATCGCGCGCAATACTTTTCGGGAAGCGGTGCGCGATCGCGTGCTCTACAACCTCGTGTTGTTTGTGCTGCTGCTCACCGGAGCAGCAGTTTTCATTGGCGAACTCTCTGGCGGACAAGAACGCAAGATAATTGTTGACCTTGGTTTGAGCGCGATGCTCCTATTTGGAGTCTTCATTGCAATCTTCGTTGGTGTGGGCCTGGTTTACAAGGAGATTGAAAGGCGAACTGTTTACGCAATATTTGCGAAGCCGGTAGGGCGTGGCGAGTTTCTAATCGGAAAGTATCTGGGACTCTGTCTAACATTATTAGTGAACGTGCTGGTGATGGGAGCCGGAGTATCCCTTGCGCTGGTCTATGTAAGTCGTGGCTTGGACCCGCTGGCGCTAAGTATTTGGCCAGCGATTCTCTTAATCTACGTCGAGCTGATGATTCTTACTGGAATCGCTTTGCTCTTTTCCTGTTTCTCGTCACCGGCTTTGTCCGCCCTGCTCACATTTTTTGTTTTTATCATCGGCCACTTCAGTGCCGACCTTAAAGGCCTGGCAAATTCAATGGGCAGTCCCGCTCCGCGCTGGCTCTTTCGATCAATTTATTACCTGCTGCCCAACCTCGCGAATCTTAGCTTCATCACGCCGGCCGCGCATGGTCAAGTTCCTCAAGTAGGATTAGCTCTCGCTGCCGTTGCTTATGCTTTGATCTATATCTCGGTGATCCTGGCGGCCGCGACATTGATTTTTCGCCGGCGCAATTTCAAATGATGAAAACGTCCTCAACCGAAAATTATGTCTCGGTGACGATAATCTTTATCGGCCTTGCGGTCGTAGTGGGCTTGTCCCGTTGGATCGACTCTCATAAGCCCTCAATAGATGTGGCTGTACAGGAAGAACAACTTTACCTGAACAGCACGACAGTCAGACGAGTTAGTCTAGGGTTTAACGGATTGGCCGCTGATTGGTATTGGATGCGTGCACTTCAATATGTCGGTGGCAAATTCTTAAACGCGCAGCAGCGGATTCGGTTAGATGACATGTCGCCGTTAAATCTGAAACTGCTTGCTCCGCTTCTCGATACCGCCACGACTTTGGATCCCCAATTCCTGGAACCTTACGAGTACGCCGCAGTCGTTCTGCCGGCAGTTAATGTCGAGGATGCCATCCGCATCATTAACAAGGGAATCGCCGCCAATCCTTCAGCGTGGCGACTCTATCAACATCTTGGCTACGTTTACTGGCAGCAGCACAATTATGAGAAGTCCTCGCAAGTCTATGCGGCCGGAGGAAAAATACCAGGAGCGCCTCACTGGATGGCTGAGATGGGCGCGCGCATGCTGGCCGAGGGCGGATCGCTAAACGCTGCGCGTCAGATGTATCAACATCTCTACGACGAATCGAAAGACGATCAAGTGAAAGACATGCTACAGCGGCGCTTACTTCAGGTCGACTCATTCGAGCAGCGCGATTTAATTCGTCGAGTGATTAGTGATTATACGAAGCGAATCGGTCGCTGTCCTGCGTCATGGAAAGAAATCAGCGCAGTCCTTCAGTCTCGCTTTAAGCTTGAGCTCAGTACGGGAGCACCGTTGGATCCTGGTGGCACTCCCTATGTACTAAGCAAAGATGGGTGTGATGTGGACTTGGATTCAACCTCTCCCGTTCCTTACCGCTAACTTACTTTGCAAACAGGAGCTGGATTAAATAGCCCGTTAAATGAAAAAAGCTCAAAACACCAGTAACAAAAAGGTTCCGAAACCTCGCCGAAACGGTTCTCAGTCTCCCGATTCGAACTCTATCTTCACCGAGAGCCGCGCATTATTTCTGACTATAGCCGCCACTGTGCTCGTCTATGCCAACTCCCTGAGTGGCGCGTTTGTGTTCGACGACACCAAACAGATCGTTGGTAATTCTTCGCTACATTCCTGGCGCAATATTTTTCGCGCCTTCACTAGCGATGTCTGGAGCTTTCAGCGCGGAACTCTCACTAAAGATATACCGCCTCCCTACTATCGTCCCCTCTTCACAATTTACTTAACAGTTAATTATCAACTGTTTGGCTTATGGGAGCCCGGCTGGCACTTAATGAACCTGCTGGTCCATACGACAGCGACCGTTTTCGTTTACTACCTGCTGCGGCGGTTGTCGGGTGATATCCTAATCGCGTCGCTCACCGCGCTGCTTTTTGGTCTTCATCCGGCGCACGTCGAATCTGTCTCCTGGATTAGTGGAATTCCCGATCCACTCGCTGCGCTGTTCTACGTACCAAGTCTTATCTGGTATGTGCGTTATCGAGAGGAAGGCGGCAACAAGTGGCTGATCGCTTCGGTCGTAGCCTATGGGTTGGCAGCCTTGTGCAAGGAGACGCCGCTCGCCCTGCCACTTGTCTTCATTGTTTGGGAACTAACGCGAGAGCGTCGCGGGAAAAAATTTGCCGCACGGTTGCGCGAGACAGCGTGGCTACTTGTTCCTTACGGAGCTGTCGCGGCAGCATACCTAGTACTTCGCTTCTCCGTCCTGGGCCGGCTGACCTGGAAACACCCCTTTATGGCGCGCGTTCCGGACGAGGCGATTTGGCTAACTGTGCCGTACGTATTCGTCAACTACCTGCGCCACCTGATCGCACCGTTTCGCCTAAGTCTAATCTACGGCACCTCCTTCATCATGAGTGCCGCCGATCGACGGTTTCTTTTACCTGCTGCAGTCTTACTTTTGATTGCCGCGATCTTATGGATTTACCGGAAAAAGCTAGATGGCGCTGTGTGTTTAGCTTTGGCACTGACGATCGTGCCGCTCCTACCGGTCCTGAATCTAAAAGTCTTCCATTATGAATACATAATTCAGGATCGCTATTTATATTTGCCGTCGATCGGCTTCTGCAGTCTGGTTGTCTTACTAATCGTCCGTCTTACACGCGGGAATCAAAAGATAACTTTGGCGATTGCCGGGGTAATAATTCTCGCGTTCGGTGTTAGCACCATACTGCAAAACCGAGTCTGGCATGACTCAGTGACTCTTTGGCAGCGCGCCCTCTTCTTCGCGCCCGATTCCTGGTCCACTCACTACAATCTCGGTCTGGCATATCTCAATTCGAAGGAGAACGATCTCGCCCTTCGTGAATTGGAACAAGCCAAAGTCTTGAATCCAACCGAAGCAACCATCTACAACAATCTAGCGCTGGCGCAAGCGGGCCAAGGCAATCTCAAGGACGCTATCGCAAGCTCCAAACAAGCACTCATGTTGGATCCAACAACGATTGAGGCGCATAACAACCTGGGCGCGTTTCTCTACCAGCAGGGTGCTTACACCGCCGCGAAAGGTGAGTTTGCACTCGTCCTCGGCCGCGACCCGCAATCAGTTTCGGCCCATTTCAATTTGGGTCGCACGCTTGCGGCGATGGGCGGAAACGATGAAGCGATTCGCGAATTTGAGTCGGTGCTTGCCTTTAAGCCCGACGATATAGAGGCACGCTACCAACTTGGCTTGAGCTTGGCAGCAGTTGGAAGAAAAGCCGACGCAGTGCGCGAGATTAAGCGCGCCCTTAGTTATCAACCTGACGCGCAGGCCACGCGCGATATGCAGCGAAAGCTCGACGAACTTCAAAGATCTCAGTAGTCGCTTTCAACTCTAGACGATTGGCGTGATTGAATAAAAATGAACACTGAACCAATAACTGAATGGAAATGGGGAGTCTTCGCGGCGCTAGCGATGTCGATCATCGCACTTTACCCCCAGATTAATCTGTGGCTCGCTCGAGGCGCCGATTGGCAGGGTTCATACGTTTTGACGCAGGGAGATGAAGTCGCTTATTCGGCCTACATCAACGCTCTGATTACAGGCCGCCCGCGCAGAAACGATCCGTTTAATGGGCGTGACGACGTGCCTGGCAAGCCAACCTACGAATCCCTCTTTTCAATTCAATTCTTACCAGCTTACGCAATCGCGTTACCCGCAAGGGCGCTCGGCCTTTCAACCTCGACGATGTTCATATGGCTGATTGTGATTGGTGCAATCACTTCTTCAATGGCGCTCTTCTGGCTGTTAAGAAACTTGATGGACGATAGCAGGCTTGCCGCCGTGGGCGTCTTGTTCACACTCTCTTTTGGCGCACTCGCTGCGGGTCAAGGGGTTGCACGATTGCTGTTGTCGGGACAACGGGTCCACGACATGTTTTCATTTTTGAGACGCTACCAGCCGTCGGTGGTCTTTCCGTTGTTCTTCGTGTTTTGCGTTCTAATCTGGAGGGCATTTACACAGGAAAACGCCAGAGCGCGGCTGTTGTATTCATTGTCTGCGGGCGGGCTGTTTTCTGTCCTGGTATTCTCATATTTCTATATTTGGACAGCAGCTGGGGCGTGGTTTGCAGGGGTGTCACTTTTGTGGGTTCTGTTCCGGCGCAATGAGTTTAGACGGATCGCCGTCACAGGTAGCATTGTAGGAGCGTTTGCGGTCACCACGGTCATACCATTTTTCATTATGCTCTCGCACCGAAACAGGAGCATGGACGAAACTCAACTGTTAATGTTCACTCATAAACCAGAGCTTTTCTATTCTCCAGAGTTAATCGGATTCGTTGTCCTTGGTATTGTCGGCTATGCCTCTTGGCGCAAGCTCGTTGATCTTAGTAGCCCCCTGTTACTCTTCACCGCGTCCTTCGCTTTGATGCCCTTTCTTGTTTTCAATCAGCAGGTATTGACGGGGAGATCACTGCAGCCAATTCATTACAAGGTCTTCATAGCAAACTATGCCGCGCTGATTTCAGTTGTGCTCCTGTTTTTCATTCTGTGGCGTGCTCTCTCCCCACACCGACCCATCCCAACGCGCGTGCTGGTATTAACAACTCTCGTTGCCCTGAGCTGGGCAACGGTCGAGGTTTCCGATATCACTTCTCGCGACTCGGCAAAAGCCAGGCTGCGCGACGAGGTCATGCCCGTTGCGCGTCGCCTTACGTCAATGACCAGGGAGGATGGCAGCCTGCAAACTGCGCTTGCGGGGCAGGCTCCTTTTCCGCTTGTTTATGCCTCAGCCCTGGACGTTGCGGGGAGCATTCCGTCGGATAGTCCATTAGCCGTTTTGTGGGCGCTGCATACGCCGGCGAGCGGCGTGAGTCTCGCTGAGAGCAAGGAACGGTTTTACCATTACATGTACTACTCCGGTCTGAGCCCGAAAGAAGTTGCTGCGGGGATGGCCGAAGAACGCTTTATTGTGCTGGCGCCGCTCTTCGGGGTTGAGCGCATTATTGAGGGACTGGCACCCAACGCAAAACGAATCACAGTTGAGGAGATGCGCGAAGAGCTGCGACGCTATGCATATTTTTCCGAGCACTTCACGAGGGAACAAGCGATCAATCCGACGTTGAACTTCGTGGTAGTTCCAAGCGGGGAGGGGCGGCCGAATCTTAGCAATCTTGACAAGTGGTATGAACGTGACGCAGGCGAACAGGTCGGAATTTTTACAATCTACCGGGTGAGATTGCGACCGCAAAACTAAAATCCGCATTTGAAATCAAGCTTAAGGGAACTTAGCAGGATGAACGCCGTCGTCGAAATCGATAACCTTTCTAAAGACTATGAAGTCGGGTTCGTGCGCAAACGAAGAGTGCGCGCGCTGGATGGACTTTCTCTTACTGTTGATGCGGGGCAAATATTTGGCTTCCTAGGAGCAAACGGCGCCGGCAAAACCACCACGCTAAAGTTGTTAATGAGACTGATCTTTCCTACCGGCGGCAGCGCGAAAATTCTCGGCCACGACATTAGCGATGTTTCTATGCACGGCCGCATAGGCTATTTGCCGGAGAATCCTTACTTTTACGACTACCTTAGCGCGTTGGAGTTCTTGACGTTCTGCGGCGAGATATTTGGTCTTTCAAAGTCGGAGCGAACCTCACGAGCCAAAATGCTGCTTTCGCGAGTACGACTTGACGAAAGCAAGTGGAACACGCAGCTGCGAAAATTCTCGAAAGGCATGTTGCAGCGGGTGGGTCTGGCCCAGGCGTTGGTAAACAACCCGGAAATAGTTTTTCTCGACGAGCCGATGAGTGGTTTGGATCCCATTGGCCGGCGCGAGGTTCGTGATCTAATCGCCGAACTGCGAACCGAAGGCAAGACGGTTTTCATGTGCTCACACATTCTTTCCGACATTGAGGTGCTTTGCGAGCGCGTCGCAATCCTCAAAAAAGGTCGTCTTGCAAATGTGGGTTACCTTAACGAACTACGGCAACAAGTCGCAGGACAAAACCGTGTCGAGGTGATCGTCAGCGGAGTGGATGAAGCGACCTTGAAAAACCACTTGCCCCCCGGAAATGATTTTCAGGTTACTTCAATTCCAGGCGGCATGCGGGTCGAACTTAGGGAAGAGAGCGAAGTTGATACCGTGCTGGCAGCCTTGCGGAAAGCGGGCGGGAAACTTCTGACTGTGCAGCCTGTGCGGCAGTCCTTAGAAGAACTCTTTGTAGATTAGAAATCGCTGCGCTGGTGGCCCGGAGACCTCTTTTGAGCTACTTGAATGTGAACGCGGTCACTTCCATGCGAATGTTTGCTCGATCATCCGCGTCCGTCATCCCCTCCAACATTATCTGCACCGGCATCGTCTTGTTCGGTTCCAACTCAGGTTGCCTCGACGGTATGACTACCACGGTTCGTTGTTTAACCGGTTGTCCCTGATGATCGATCACCGCGGCCTTTATTTCCAAACCGTTTATGGTTCTGCCGCTGAAGTTACGAACCGTACCGTGCAAGCTCATCACAATATCACCCAGTGCTCTCTTCGCCTCATCTGCTTCAACGTCGTCGACAACTATTTTAGCTTGAAATTCAGTGAACTGTGGCGAACCGGGCCGGATTGCATTGGCTAGTGTTGGCTCCGTTGAGCCGCCGCCACTGGCGCGCATCAGGAAGTAAAAAACAATAGCGATCACCACCGCAGCGATCACCGCAACGATAATGATCAACTTTCGCCGAGAGTCGTCGTCTGATCCCGGAATCTGTCTCTCAGGTGTGGCCATGAAGGGTAATGGATTCTAGTTGCAGGTTGTCCAATTTTGCAATGCCAGCACAGACCTTCGGAACCTTAGACAAAGAGAACTTGAAATAGTTTCCAGGACATGCAGAGGTCGAAAATTTCTGCGGCTCAGCCGGCCTGGGCGATCATGCGCCGCATTACTTCTTCGAGCTCGGAAAAATCTATAGGCTTGGTGAGATAAGCATCGCAGCCCGCCGCGAGTGCTTCATGGTGAAAGTCAGCCGTGTCGTGAGCCGAAACAGCGACTATTGGCACGTTTTGCAATCCAGGGAGGCCTCGAATCTGCCGCGTTGCCGCCAGCCCATCAATAAATGGTAGGCTCAAATCCATAAGAATTATGCGGGGGTGTTCACGCTTAGCAGCTTCGACTGCTTCCCGGCCATTCGTAGCTTCGACGACCCTGAAACCGCTCATCTCGAGTAGTCGCCCCATCATCTGGCGGTTATCCTCAGTGTCTTCGACCAATAAAACCGTTGCGCCATCGTCCCTGTCATCCACGGGCGTGTACCCTTTTTCGTTTGTAAATGCAGTGGTCAGATTCACAGTTTCTCTAACCTACCTGTAAGCCGGTGCTGTATCACTAGAATACGCCGGCCTTTTTTGTTAAGATCACGCACTGAAATACAACATTTCGAGCGCAGTGTGTTCGAGTTCAATTGGTACACATCGCGGCCGCAGTACCACTCCCCCAAGAGATCAGAAGGAATCCGGCGAAGTCGACCGATCTAAATGAAGCCATTATTGTCAGAATCAGAGGACAATCGCTCCCTGCAGGCACTCGGACGGGCTTCGGTTCAAATCGTTCACGATCTCAAGAATCAATTAAATGGTCTCAAACTCTATGCCACGTTCCTGCGCAAGCGGCTGGAGAAGGGCCAGCGCCCTGCCGACGAGTTAGAAACGTTAGGGAAACTGATCGCTGGCATCGACCGAACTGCGGTGGACCTTTCGCTGCTTTCGGATTTTGGCCGGCCCCTGAAACTCAGCAAGCAAAGCGCTATTGATATCGAACAGATGCTGCGCGGAGTGGTGGCGAACGTGAACGCGGATACTTCAGCTCCGGCATTCAAGGGAGAAGCAATCATTATCGAAACCGAGGCAACGCCACTCTTCGCAGAAGTCGATGCGTCACTGCTGGCCGAGTCCCTGGAGGCAATTTCGAGGAGCGCAGTGAAGTTCTTTAGGGCACGAAAGAAGGAGGGTCCGTTGAAAGTGCACGTGACCACGGAAGACGCGAGTGAGGGTCGCGCCGGCGTAATCGATTGGCAGGTGTTGGATTCAGTGGATCACGATCCTTTTCGTTCGTTCGCCGGAACGGACGAAATTCGCATGTCGCTTGCCGGTAAGGTAATCGAGGCACACGGTGGTTCAGTAGAACGTAGTAATGGATTTTTGCGCGTGCGACTGCCGCTCATTAAGTAAATTTTAGTTAGCGAACCAACAGGGTTTCAGTTCAGGGGAGGATGTTTCGTGGATAAGAGAGACGTGCGAATATTAATAGTTGATGACGAGCCGACGATGACGGACTCGTTGAAACAGAATTTGGTTGAAGAAGGTTACTCGGTCGATACAGCGAGCACCGGAGCCGAAGCGATCGAATTATTTGACCAGGGCGGCCACCACCTGGCGATCTGCGATCTGCAACTGCCGGACATCGATGGTCTGGAAGTAATGCGCCACATAAAGGATGCGCGACCAACGACAGAGGTGATCGTGGTCACCGGCCATGGCTCCGTCGCCAAGGCGGTCGAGGCAACCAAGGCCGGCGCTTTTGATTTTGTTGACAAGCCTTTCGACTTTGAAGAACTTCACCTGCGCGTTGAAAACGCTTTGAAGCAACGCGAGTTGTTGGCCGAAAACGCAAACATGCGGCGACAGCTTTCGACGCGTTCAGAATATTTCAACATCATCGGCGGCGCAAAGTCGATGCAAACTATTTACGAAACCATCGAATCAGTAGCCAAGTCCGACGCGAATGTATTAATCGTCGGCGAATCGGGCACCGGGAAAGAATTAATCGCCAACGCAATTCATTACAATTCGTTGCGCGCGCGTAAACCTTTCATCAAAGTGAACTGCGCCGCACTGCCCAAGGAGCTGATCGAATCCGAGTTATTTGGCCATACAAAAGGCGCATTTACCGGCGCCCACGCCGACAAGGAAGGTTTGGTGCAGCACGCAGCAGGCGGCTCGCTGATGCTGGATGAAATTGCAGAAATGCCGGTTGAACTGCAGCCAAAACTCCTGCGCGTGCTGCAGGAGCGCAGTTATCGCAAGATTGGCTCGGAAAAAACTTATGCCGTCGACTTTCGGCTCATCTCATCCACCAATCGTCCGCCCGCTGACGCTATTCGCGACGGACTGTTGCGCGACGATCTGTTCTATCGAATATCGACAATCACGATTCACGTTCCGCCGCTGCGCGAACGCAGCGATGACATTCAATTGCTGACCGAACATTTTCTGCAGATGTATGCACAGAAATATGACAGGTCAATCGGCGGAGTTTCGCAGGCGGCCTATCAAAGACTTTTCTCGCATAGCTGGCCCGGCAATGTGCGTGAATTACAGAACGTGATTGAACGCGCGGTGCTGCTGGCGAAAGGAAATCGCATTGAACCCGTCGACTTGCCTTTCGATAACGGCTCACTGCCGGAAGGCTCACCGGTGGGCACCGGCTGGGATGTGCCGCCAAACATGACGCTCGAAGACATCGAACGCCTCGTTATTGAGAAGACACTACAGCGCACTGGTGGTAATAAACAGGCGGCGGCTAACCTGTTGGGCATCTATCGCCCACGCTTGTACAGCAAAATTAGAAAGTACAATATTGACGTCGCCGCGTTAGTTTCAGCCTAAGGCTCTTGAAACTGAAGGACCTCCCGCTTTGCGAAACCGATAGATTTTTTGTTTCGACGTCGCAGATGAAACTGATTAATCCCCCGCCGGCAACAGGCCGCCTTCAGAGCATCGACGCCCTGCGTGGAATCGCCGCGCTCGGCGTCGTGCTTTATCACGCGGTGTCGCAGACGCCAAACTCGGTTCCGCAAAACCTTTTCCATTGGCCAGCCAGGTCGATCCAATTCCTAAGTTCATTTGGCTACATCGGCGTCTTCCTATTCTTCGTCATCTCGGGCTTCTGCATCCATCTGCAATGGGCCAAGTCAAAGGCGTCCGATCAGGAAAGGCCTATTGAGTTTGGTTCATTCTGGAAACGGCGCATTCGCCGGCTCTATCCGCCTTATCTGATGGCGTTTGCGTTGTTCATGTTGATGGCCGCACTATCGACCGGCATCAACGTCACGCATTTCTTTGTTTATGACGTGGTGATGCATCTCTTGATGCTTCACAATCTCGATCCGCATACGTGCTACAGCATCAACGGCGTCTTCTGGACGCTGGCAATCGAAGAGCAACTTTACCTGGCTTACTTTCTATTGCTGTTTCTGCGTAAGCGTTGGGGCTGGGGAATCACTCTGGCGCTTTGTGCGGCAACTCGCGTGGGTTGGTATTTCTTTAGCCACGCGATTTGGGTTTGGAAAGGGATCGGCGTTCCGGTTCCCGAAGCGGCCGCGGTTCATTGGTTCACCTGGGCTTTAGGCGCGATTGCGGTGGAAGCAGCCTTTGGTTTGGTAAAACTACCGCGTTGGTGCCGCAACCTTTGGCTAGGTGGCGCTGCGATTGTTCTCGCTTCGGCAATTTCAGAGTTGCTGCCCGTCACGCAGAAAGACACTTTGCCACATACGCTCGGCTGGCTGCTGATTCATCCGCTGTGGGGATTTGGGTTTTTTGTAGTGGTCAATCGTGTGGTCAGCGCTGAGCAAGGGTGGCTAAAGCAACTGCGCGAGCCAGGTGCAATTGGCAGACTGCTTGCGAAGAGCGTCGGCGCGGCGGCGGCCTTGGGAGTCTTTTCCTATTCTCTATACCTGACGCACGAACTTGTGATCATGGAATCATGGTCGTTTACCATCCGCGAGCTGCCGCCGATGGTAAATGCGTTAGTCATCGTCGTGCCTGCAACGATTACTTTCGCCTGGTTTTTCTTCAGGTTCTGCGAGAAGCCGTACATGCGAACTCCTGCTTTGAGGGTTGAGCAAACGGAATTGCGCAAGATTCCCGGTTATTTGGAAGAGGAACCAAAGCCAGTGTTTGTGCAAACCATTCCGGCGATGGCCGATGAAGCTTAACAAAGAGAAGGTAGTTCGCGCCTTAGCGGCTTTGCCGCCTTCCGTGCGGAAAGGCTTGGCCTTTCCGTAGCGTCGAGAAGAAGAGATTCCCCGCTGCATCGAGGCTAAGCCTCGATGCAGCGGGGAAAGCTTTGCAGGGAGAGGGTCGATAAGGCAGAGCCTTACCGCAAGGAAGGCGGCAAAGCCGCACTTCACCGCTCACTGATCTCGTATGTCGCGACGCTCGTCGGCGTTTCAAAACACCTGACTTTATAAATCTGCACTCGCTCGTCACCGACCTTCGAAGCCACTCGCTCTAAAACGTACTTGGCAAGGTTCTCTGCCGAAGGTTGAAGCTCGACAAAAGGATCCAGCTCGTTGATGTTCCGGTGGTCGAGGTATTGGACCACTTCGTCAGCTGCGGCTTTTAGTTCCACAAAATCAACCAGCAAGCCAATGTTGTCCAGTTCGCGACCGCGCGCGTAGATCTCAATCCTGTAGTTGTGGCCGTGCAGGTTTTCACACTTCCCCTTATAGCCACGCAGTTGATGCGCGCTCGAAAAGTTGCGTTCGATCATTACTTCAAATATTCCCGGCATGACGCAAGTCTAACGTCCAACGTCCAATGTCCAAAGTCCAAATCAAAGACCAGCGACATTCGTCATTGGACTTGCGATTTGGGACTTATCCTCAAATACACCGGCAATGTCGGCGAGGTTGCTGGTTACACGACACTGCGGCAAGCTCTTCAAAAACAACCGGCCATAACTCTTTGTCTTCAGCCGCGGGTCGAGAACGGCCAGCACGCCGCGATCCGTAGTGCTGCGTATCAACCGGCCCAGTCCCTGCTTCAAACTAATAATCGCCTGCGGCACGCTGTATTCGAAAAAGCTCGAGCCACCTTCATCTTCAATGTAGCGCTGGCGGGCAGCGACAATGGGATCGGTTGGCACTGCGAATGGCAGCTTGTCGATGATCACGCATGACAATTGCTCGCCACGCACGTCAACGCCCTGCCAGAAACTGGACGTGGCAAACAGCACCGCATTTGGAGTCTGACGAAATCTCTCCAGCAAACGTCCTTTCGACGCGCTGCCCTGCAAGAAGCAGGGAAAATCGAGCTCCGGCATCGCCAGATCGTAAAGGGACTGCATTCCTGCCAGACTGGTTGACAACACAAACGCGCGGCCGTTGGTGGCGTTGACGATCTTGATGACTTCTTCGGCGGCCGCTCCGGCCCATTCAGGCGAACGCGGGTCCGGCATCTTGTGCGGCAAATACAGAAGCGCCTGGCTTTGATAATCGAATGACGACTCTGCAATCAAATCGTCCGCAGTATCCAGTCCCAATCTCTCGCGAATAAAAGAAAAGTTTCCGGCGCTGGAAAGTGTTGCCGACGTCAAGACGACCGTATCGATCTTGTCGAACAATTTGTCTTCGAGGATTGCCGAAACATCGATAGGCGAAGCGCGCAGGAAAATCCCGCGGCCGCGACGCTCGAGCCAGTAAACAAATTTCTTATCGCCTCCCGTAACGATAAACTGCAAATCAAATCGTGTTTGGCGAATGCGCCGGACGAGGTTCTCAACTTCCGCAGGCTTCTCTTTCAACGCATCCAACGTCGTTTCCAACCGCGCCAGTGCCCCATCAAGCGAAACATACAAATCGCCTAGTGGTGTCGACTGCAGCTCGCCATCTTGATCGCGCCGCGCGAATGTTCCGGGAACAATCGGATAACGTCCCTCGGCGCCGCGGCCATCGCGAAAACCCATCCAGAAATTGTCGGCGAAACGCATTACGCGCGATGAGGTCTTCGTTATCTCGCGATCGGCCTCTGCATCTTCATACGGCACATTTCCGACATCGCGAATGAGATCGTCGATTTGATAAGTCGAAACCTGCGACCCAAAGTATTCCGAGGCGACGTCTTCGATCAGGTGTGCTTCATCAAGGATTACGGCGGAATAATCGGGCAGCACGCTGCCGTACATGCTGTTTCGCAAGGCAAGATCCGCAAAAAACAGGTGATGATTGACGACTACGATGTCAGCGTTCTGCGCGCGCTCGCGCATACGCGTGATGAAGCAGGGATTGAAGTCCACGCATTTCTGGCCCAGGCAAGTTTCCGTACGCGCATCAATGTGACGCCAGAATGAAAGCGATTCGGGCAGGTTCGATAACTCCGCCCGGTCGCCTGTTTCCGAAGACTTGGACCAATGCGTTACTTCGTCAAAGTAGTCAACTTCATCAAGCCCATCCAACACCGGCGAACCTTCCGCACGTCCCAGGCGATGCAGGCAGACATAGTTGTTTCTTCCCTTCATGTATGCCGCATCGAAACTTTTTGGCAGCACGCGCTGAAGAAACGGAATGTCCTTCTCCATCAACTGTTCCTGAAGATTTTTCGTGCCGGTGGAAATAATCACTCGACCCCTTCCGCCCAACGCAGCCGCAACTGCAGGCACAAGGTAGGCGAGCGTCTTGCCCGTTCCAGTCCCCGCCTCAACGATCAGATGCCGGCGCTCTTCAAACGCGCGCATCACCGCCCGCGCCATATCAATCTGGCCGGGACGATGTTCATATTCAGGATGCGCGTTGGCGATTAGACCGTCAGGTCCGAAGATTTCATTCATCTTTTCTTGATAACTGCCCTGAAATATTTGCTCACGCGTTTATTACGACGACGAGTGAACCTCCGCTATAGTAGAACGGTAGTGACAGATAAGAATTCTTACCCTCGACACAACTGAGCTTAATTCAAAAGATAGAATCAGAACAGCCCCGGATTTTATCAACCGCTTCGTTAAGAAAGTCGGCATGTCTCATTCGCTATATAAACAGTATTGGCTTCAGGTCGTTTTCATCGGTTTATTAGGTTCTTTTGCCTTGTACCTGTACGGCGTTCCTTATGGAGTCGATGTGCCGCAACACTATCGAATGGCGCTGGGCTTCTTTGAGTCAATTAAGAGTGGCGATTTCTATCCGTCCTGGCTTTCCTCAACTAACGCCGGTTATGGCGACCCGAGCATAAGATTCTACCCTCCGGCGCTCTACTACATATTGTCTGTCTTTCGCTTGATAACAGGAGATTGGTACGCTGCCACTCTCTTGACTCTCTCACTGCTAACCGTGATAGGCGGCGCTGGGATGTATCTATGGGCAAGCACATTGACGGCTAAGCGTTATGCAGTTCTGGCAGCACTGTTCTACATGCTTGCGCCCTATCATGCCAACGAGATGTACCAGGCAGGCTTATATGCTCAATATACCTGCGCCAGTGTACTGCCGTTTGTTTTTGCTTTCACTGAGCGAATCATAGCCAATGGTCGTTGGCGCGATGTGGGCGGACTTGGCCTCAGTTACGGAATAGTTGTTCTCTCTAATCTGCCGTTAGGAGTGCTCGGTTCACTTGCGATCAGTGTCTACGTGCTCGTCAGACTCGCGCAATCATTTAGCTGGCGCTCGCTTTATCAACTTACTGCGGGCGCTCTAAGCGGTCTGGCCTTTAGTTCCTTTTACCTGATCCCAATGTTAATTGAGCTGAAATGGAAGCGTCCGAGCGGAGCTGGACTGGCTAGATGGTTCGATTATAAGAACAACTTTATTTTTCATCCTTCGCCGAACGAAATGGGCGACTATTGGATACCAATAATTACAACTGTTACGGTGCTGCTGGCGGCGCCGGCCGTAGTTCTGCTGGTAAAGCGTAGGCGCCAAGCCCTGGCTCCGGCCGTGCTTGCTCTTGTTACTTTTCTCATGGCGACGTCTCTGAGCAAGCCAATCTGGGACGCGGTACCGGCACTACAGGAGACTCAATTCCCCTGGCGTATTTTGACGATCACATCAGCTTGCCTCGCGCTACTTGTTACGATCAGCCTTCCTGAGCTGGTTCGAATGTGGCCCACTCGTTTGCGTCCGGTGTCTTTAACGCTGATCGGAATCACAGCAATCGCTCTGAGTTTTACAATCCTGCAAATAATCAGACCGGCAATATTTCGCAACCACGCCGCTTTCGATCAAATGGTCACTTCCCTTGAGGGGTCGGAGAGTAATGAAGGACTGCTTCCCGTTTGGGTTTCGGGCAAACCCCGCACGATGGCGCAACCGGTCGAAGCCGCAGGTCGTGATATTCAGGTAACAAGTTGGTCAGCGACTCAGCGAGAATTCAAAATCGGTGCCGGAGATTCAACCGAAGTACGTCTTAGAACGTTCTATTATCCTTATTGGAAAGCGACCGCAGAAGGAAAGCAGCTAACCACCAGCCCGGCGAATGATGGTGCCCTACTAGTCAGCGTTCCTCCAGCGGCGACGATTGTAAACGTCAAGTTTGTGGAGCCAACCACAACTCATATTGCCGGTGGAGTCAGCATTCTCGGTTTGCTGGTAATTGCACTCTTTTTCGCTAACCGGTTTCGCAAACGAAGCAAAGAAGCCGCTGTTTGAAGGACAGGTGTCTGCCATGCGCGGGCCGCTTTTTCAACGGAGAGGCGGCCGATTTCACAGCCGGAACTCTCAGTCAGCGCTAATCACCCGGGACTTACCCTTCGCCAGGCGCTTTGCATAAAGCGGGAAGCGCGCACTCAATTCATCGACGCCTTGTCGTACTTTTTTGCGCACCTCTTCCGATTCGGGCGCGTGAATGACTTCGGCGATCAGCCGGCCTATCTCCTGCATCTCCGGTTCCTTCATTCCGCGCGTGGTCACCGCAGGTGTGCCGATGCGCAGGCCGGACGCTACGAACGGCTTGTTCTGATCGAATGGAATCGTGTTCTTGTTAACGGTAATGTTCGCGGCTTCCAATGCCTTTTCCGCATCTTTGCCGGTGATTCCCTTCCCATCCATCCAAACATCAACCAGCATAAGATGATTGTCGGTGCCGCCGGAAACCAAACGCAGACCATGTGACTGTAGTTCAACGGCAAGCGCTTTTGCATTCGTCAGAATCTGGCGCTGGTATTCCTTGAAGTCATCGCGTAGCGCTTCGCCAAACGCGACTGCCTTGGCCGCGATGATGTGTACCAGTGGCCCACCCTGCACGCCGGGAAACAACTTTCGATCGATCTCTTTCGCGTGCTCTTCTTTACAAAGGATTAAACCACCGCGTGGGCCACGCAACGTTTTGTGCGTGGTGGTGGTTACGTAGTCCGCGTGCGGAACTGGCGACGGATGAAGATCCGCCACGACTGGCCCGGCGATGTGGGCGATGTCGGCGAACATGCGCGCGCCTACACTCCTGGCGATTTCGCCGATGCGCTTGAAATCGATGATGCGCGGATACGCCGACGCGCCGCAGACGAGCAGCTTTGGCTTGTGCTCTTCGGCAATGCGTTGCAGCTCGTCGTAGTCGATCTGCTCAGTTTCTTTTGAAACGCCGTAATCAGCGACCTTGTAACTGATGCCGGAAAAATTCATCGGGTGGCCGTGAGTGAGATGACCACCGTGCGACAAATTCATTCCGAGAATTTGATCGCCATATTGAATCGCAGCCAGGTAAACCGACATGTTTGCCTGTGCGCCGCTGTGTGGCTGCACGTTGGCGTGTTCGGCGCCGAATAATTGCTTAGCGCGATCGATGGCCGCCTGCTCGACTACGTCGGTCCATTCGCAGCCACCGTAGTAGCGCTTCTTCGGATAGCCTTCGGCGTACTTGTTTGTGAAAACAGAGCCGGCCGCTTCAAGCACGGCTTCACTGACGAAGTTTTCCGAAGCGATCAGTTCAAGGCCATTTGCCTGGCGCGCGACTTCGTTGTCGATGGCCTCAGAAATTAACGGGTCAACTTCGGACAAAGGTGCGTTTCTTAAATCGGTCATTGAATCTGGTCCTTTGAACTTGGAACTTTGGTCTTTGGTCTTGGTTTTTCGTCTTGGGACTTTAATTTCCGGAATCTGGAATTTGGAATCTGGAATTTGGCTTCTTGATTCTGCCTACTGCCTCTCGCCTTCAATCTTCGCCACCCGCTCAGCATGGCGGCCGCCTTCAAAATTCGCGCTAAACCAGGCTCGCACAATTCCCGGAATCTGTTCCGCCGGCGTGGTCCGCGCGCCAATGGCTAAAACATTTGCGTCATTGTGCTGGCGCGCTAGTCGCGCTGTCTCTTCGGACCAGGCAACGGCGGCGCGCACACCCGGCACTTTGTTCGCAGTGATCGCCATCCCCGTTCCGGAACCGCAAACCAGCAGTCCCTGGTCCACCCGGCCCTGCGCTACTTCGTCTGCGACCTTGCGCGCGTAATCGGGATAATCAACCGAAGCTTCCGAAAGCGTGCCGAGGTCTTCAAACTGCAAGCCCAAATCAGTTAGCAAAGGCTTCAGGCGTTCCTTCTCGGCAAAACCAGCATGGTCGCTAGCAAGCGCAATTTTCATTATTAAATCTCCGGAAACTAAGACTTACAGCAGGCGTCGATGGTACAGCAGGCAAGGAGCACTCGCAACGTAATGTTCGATAAGCTTCAGCTTGTCGGCACGCAGCGACAAACGGAACCTTGTCGGAGAGGCAGGAATGCCTGTCCTACATTGCGTTAAGCTTTTTGCTAAGCGAGAATGAATAGCTAAAATTCATCTCAGGAAAGTTTCACTAAAACCGAATGCGCTGGTCACAATATTTCATTCCCACTCTTCGCGAAGACCCGGCGGATGCCGAAGTCGTTTCGCATAAACTTTTGCTGCGCGCCGGGCTGATTCGTCAACTGGGCGCCGGCATTTACTCTTACATGCCGATGGCCCAACGGATCGCGCTTAAGATCATGCAAATCCTGCGCGAAGAAATGAATCGCATCGGCGGTCAGGAGTTTTACCTCCCGGCGCTACACCCCGCTGAAGTGTGGAAAGAATCGGGACGCTGGGACGCCATCGGCGCTGAGATGTTTCGTTTGAAAGATCGCAAAGACGGCGACATGTGTCTTGGTATGACGCACGAAGAAATTTTCACCACGATTGCGCGCAACGAACTTCGTTCCTATAAACAACTGCCGCAGGTTTGGTATCAGATTCAGGTGAAATTTCGCGACGAGGCGCGGCCAAAGTCAGGTTTCATGCGCCTGCGCACGTTCATCATGAAGGATGCGTATACGTTTGATGTCGACAAAGCCGGCCTGGACAAATCTTTTGCAGATCAGCGTGAAGCTTACAAGCGGATCTTTTCGCGCTGCGGCATCCAGTATTCGATTGTCGAGGCGTCTTCCGGTTCGATGGGTGGTTCCGAATCAAACGAGTTCGTAGCTAGAACTGATGCGGGGGAAGACTTAATAGCGAGCTGCTCAAATTGCGGTTACGCAGCGAATCTTGAAAAAGCCACCTCGCGCCTGGCGCCCATTAAGGATTTGGTTGGGCCGGAAGCACCGGAAGAATTCCCGACACCGGGAGTGCGAACCATTGAGGATTTGATTAACTTCCCTGGCGGTGCGGCGGCGAAGAACCAAATCAAGACGCTCGTTTATTATTACGGCGATCAGGCTTCAGGCGGTGGTGCTGCCAAGTGGGCCTTGTTGTTGTTGCGTGGTGACCATCAGTTGCACGACGTAAAACTTGCGGACACTCTCGGCGCTAGTTTCATTCGTGCCGCGCAACCAAATGAGATTGTCGATCTACTGGGTGCGAGCGCCGGCAGCCTCGGCGGAGTGGGAGCAAAGAAGAAGATCGCGCAATCCCAAAACGGCGCTGAAGTTCGGGTGATCGCTGATTTCGCGCTAAAAGGTCGTCGCGACATGACGACTGGCGCAAATAAAGACGATCATCACCTGCGCGGCGTCGACATCGAGCGAGACATTCAAATCGACGAGTGGGCCGACCTGCGCTCAGTTAATTCCGGTGAATCATGCCCGCGTTGCGAAACTGGCGTGCTGGATGTTTACAAGGCGATGGAGATTGGCCACATTTTCAAACTGGGAACGAAATACTCCGAGTCGATGGGCGCTACCATCTTGACGGAACAGGGCAAGCCCGTACCGATTGTAATGGGTAGCTACGGCATCGGCGTAGAGCGCATCATCACCGCTGCCATCGAACAGAATCATGATGCCGACGGCATTATCTGGCCCAAGGCGATTGCGCCGTTCGACGTAGTTGTCACAGTCACCAATATGAAGGACGAAAAACTGCGCGAGACCGGCGAGAAACTCTATAAAGACCTGATGCGCGCCGGGCTCGATGCTCTGCTTGATGATCGTGACGAACGCGCTGGCGTGAAGTTTAAAGATGCTGACCTGATCGGGATTCCGTATCGCCTTACGATTGGCAAAAAAGTCAGCGATGGGCTGGTAGAACTATTCACGCGCGCAACCAAAACCAGCGAAGATGTAAAACTTGGCGAGGTCGTTTTGCGTGTGCAGAACCTGGCGCTGGCGGGTTTGTGACTCTTGAAAAAAGAATTGTCGCAGGCTAGCGGCTCTGCCGCCTTCCGTGCGGAAAGGCTCTGCCTTTCCGTTATCTCCAAAAATGTTTGAGGCTTTGCCTCCGCAGGCGCAGCCTGAGAAGCAAGGCAGGCTATCGGAAAGGCAGAGCCTTTCCACGGAAGGCGGCAAAGCCGCTGGTGTCGCGTGGACTCCTCGAGATCGTTTTTGAGCTAGTACGCACCTAATGAAATTTTTTTCGCTCCTATTATTGCTCGTGATGGTCGTGGCCTTTGTGTTGCCGGCTTCGGCGCAGGATCTTCTTCCCGATCTCGTTCGGCGTATTAAACCTTCAGCCGTGGCAATTGAAACGTTCGACTCGCGCGGCGTCCAGCTTTCCCGTGGCAGCGGCTTCTTTATCGATGTCGATCGCATAGTCACAAACCGCCACGTAATCGAAAACGCATACCGCGCTGAAGTTCATTCCTACAACGGCAACGTATATCCTGTTAAAGGTGTGATCGCAGTGGATGCCGAAGGTGATATTGCGGTGTTGCGGGTCGATGCGCCGCCCGGTCAGGCGCGACCGCTCTCGCTCGAGCGCACTTCGCCGCAGGAAGGCGAGAGCGTGGTGGTTATTGGCAATCCATTTGGACTTGAAGGCAGCGTCACCAACGGCATTGTTTCGGCCGTGCGCGATATTCCCACCTTCGGCAGAATCAT
>DATAOU010000376.1:0-11416 GCA_036265575.1 Pyrinomonadaceae bacterium | reverse complement strand
GCGCATCACTGCCGGCGAGAAGAAATACGCGGGCGGCGCAGATTGATCCGAGCAATGCATTCGGCGATGACACGGCTATAAACGTTTCGTTCCTAACGGAGCGACGTTCGCTGTGCTAAGTTTGTCGGAGAAAGCTTTTGGGCGGCGATGAAGACCTTAGGCGCCCGCTTCACCGGAGCGGGTCTTTTTCCTCAGTATCGCAGCTGAAATCAGAGTCATAATCAGTCCAACCGGCAGCGGCTCGATAAATGCGAGGGCAGCGTTGATAAGCGGATTGTCCATCATCCCTTTTAAGTTCTTCATCTCCTCAAGCTTTGCCTGAATGGCCTGTTGGCTGGCGCCGGAAGACCGCAATTTCTCCACTGCATAATTTGTCATTTTCTCGGCAAAGCCGGGCGCCAACTTGAAGTAAACGATTTCCCATGTCACTACATAACAAACACAACCGACGAGTGTAATAAGGATGCCCACGCTGAAGGCACGACCGAAACTGATGGCGCCCCCGCCAATGTTTTCGCGATACGAGTGAATGCCAAAGAAGACCAGCAGGAACGCAAGCACCATCCCGGTGTAGCCGATGACGTAACCCTTATCGAAACCGATCCTGTCCATGAACGGCAGCGTAGCGAGCATCAGCAGCGACAGGATGGCCCCGGCTATGAGCCCGAAAGTCAAAACAGTTTTCTTCATGCGATTGAGACTCCTACCAGACAAATTGAATCGAACGACCGTGAAGCTAACCGATCCGGCGCAACCAGGTCGTCATACTTTCGGGTGATTTTGCAGCCGGGCGCGAAAAATAATACTTTCAGGTGAGTCGTAAAACTCCTTGCGCCCGAGTTGGTCAGGGGATTAGCCCAAGCTCCTTACCCAGCTGCACCGCCTGGGTCCTTCGTTTCGCGCCGAGCTTATCGAACAGCCTGCTGGAATGCGTCTTTACCGTGTTCTCGCTGACAAAAAGTCTTTCAGCAATCTCGCGATTGCTCATGCCGCTCGCAATCAACTCGAGTATTTCAAGTTCGCGCGGGGTAATAGTCAGCTCGCGCAGGCTTCCTTCGTTCAGCGCAAATGGGGCTGCGGCGGAGACAGTCACTTCCTTAAAGACGACCACTTCTTTTGGCTTGGTGAGTTTCAGTCCCAACCAGATCCCTACTGCGGCAAACAGCAGCGCAATCAAGCCGCCGTAAATCTCGATGGAATGTTCCAATACTAGAAAGCGATACTCAACGAGCCTGAGTAAGACGATGAGCAATCCGCCGACCAGACCGTAAATGAGAATGTGTTTTTTCACGAGTCAGTGTTTAGGAACTCCCGCAAGGTTGGAGTAACGCTATTCGCTGCGCGGCAGAAAGTCTGGTTCCCAGCACCAGCATAATCGTCGACCGTAGCCCCTTCGCCATCAACCACCGCCGTTGAAGCCAGCCTTCTTCTGCATGGCTCTCAAGCTTTCAGGAATGAAGGAAGTGATTTGGTGTGTTTCCTCCCGGCCATCAGCGAACGTCTGGTACAAAGTGAAGTCAGGAAGTGACAGGCAAGTCAGCGGCGATTGCAAATTGTAGCCAGTGTCAATGCCAATCGCGCTATGGGAAATGTAAATGCCATGGCGGCCCAATCGTCCGCGCAACGGCAACAACGGCGTAGGAGTGTGGCCAAAGATGCAGGGCTTGCCCCGGTAGTTCTTATAAAAATCGAGATCGCGCATCCACAGCAAAGCTTGCGGCTCGGTATCCTTCGGATGCTTGCCGCGTTGTAATCCGGCATGAACGTAAATGGCGAAATCGTCTTCGTGGAAATAAGGCAGCGCCTGAAAAAAATCCAGATGCTCTGCCGGCACGCTGCTCTCGACCGTGCGCCTCGCATCATCCAAATCATGCTCAGTGGTTATCGTCAGTATCTTACCGACATACTGCTCAAAGGTTCGTTCGCCTCCCGTCACGGGCGTTATCCACAAATTGGCGCTGCCTTCGATAAAGTCCAGTAGCATCTGTTCGTGATTGCCGCGTAGACAGTGAACACGTTCGGGATTTTCGCGCTGCAGTTTAAGCGCCAGGTCTACGCAACCGGGCGCGTCCGGTCCGCGATCAATCAAGTCGCCCAGGAAGACGAGTGTGTCAGTGGCTTCGTCACGAGGCAACATGTCGAGCAGGTTATGAAGTTGGGCGCAACGGCCGTGAACGTCGCCAACGACGAAGGTTTTCATGCAGTATTTGCCTCGTGCTTTTGCAGCGACGCTTTAACCCCTTGCATTAATGCCTGAAAACGCGGGTCAGCGTGAAGATCGGACCAGTTTGGATCAGACTCGAACCAACGATAGTTTTCGTTGCCAAGTTTAATTGCTTTCTCTAACCATTCGAGGGCCAGTACCTGGCGGCCCTGCAATAAATACGCCGACGCGAGCCAGTAAGAAATGTCGTGATCGGAGGCGGCGGCAATCTTCACTCGCTCAGTTAGTTGTTGATTCGCCAGCTCGTGCTTGCCCTGCGCGCTCAAACAGATAGCCAGCATCGGGCGAATACCATCCATCCGCGGATTGCGCTCGAGTACTTCTTCGATGATGCGCGTGGCTTCATCGATTTGACCGCGATAGTAAAGCAGGCGAGCGCGGAAAGTTTGAATCATCGGATGGTCGGGCTCGGTCTCAGCGCCGCGCTCGAGTTCCGCCAGTGCTTCATCAAAGCGACGCTGGTACATGAAGATGCGCGCGCGATTGTAACTCGTGACCACGACTTCGCCGGGATTGAGCCTGACCATGCGATCAAAACTGCGTAAGGCGCGTTCATAGTCACTGTCCAGGCGAGCCACCACCCCGCGAGCGAAGTGGACCCCGACGTCATTGGGATATTCTTCGCGCAAGAGCTCCACTTCCGTCCGCGCCTTCGGTTTTTCACCGCGGCTCAGATAGATAATAATCATTTGCATGCGCGCTTCGAGTAATTTTGGATCGAGCGCCAGCGCTTTATTGAAAGCAGCTTGTGCCTTGTCATGATCGTTGGCTTCGCCCAGCCCCTTCAACACTCGCGTGACATAGCAACTTCCTAAAGCCGAATGGGCCAACGCAAAGTTAGGATCAAGCTCGATGGCGCGTTCGAAATGGTTGAGGGCCGAATCGAGGTCAGCGCGGCTGATGGTGTGATAGATGAACTGGCCCATGCAATGGCGGCCACGGAGATATTCTTCTGAAGCGGCCGCGTCGGTAGTCGAGCCTCTAGCCAGCTCAACTCGCTCGTCCGGACTCAACTCGATTCGTAAGCCATCGACGATGTGCTGGACGATCGAGTCCTGCACCGCAATGATGTCGCTCGCGTCTGCATCAATACGGTCGCTCCACAGGATTTCGCTCGTTCGCACGTCCAGCAGCTGAACGGTCACGCGCAGATGAGCGGCCGCGCGCAGGAAGCTGGCGGTAAGAATCGCGTCTACGCTCAGCTCGCGCCCAACGTCACCTGGATCAAATTGCTGGCCCTGGTATTTCGCAATCACGGATGACGGCCGCACCACCAGTGAACGAACGCGCGCGAGTTCCGTGATTACAGCATCCGCGAGCGAGAACTCATAGAATGCAGTTTCCGGATCGTTGCCTAAGTTCTTGAACGGCATAATCGCAACGCTGGTTCGTTCGCGATCGCCAAAGGTGGTGGGAGTTTCATGTGCGTCTCGCGGCTGCGATACGGTCGCGCGCCGGCCGCCGGACTCGGAAGACGTATCGCTGCCGGTAACATTCTTCCTGAGCCAGCGCATCGCGCGGGACATCGGTGATTCGTTATTCAGATGGCGTGGCGCGACTGGCAAATTGCTTTCATCGATGACGGTGCCCCCGGTCAGGGCAATGTCGCGCACGACTGCTCGCAGATCGTCACGGAACTGCGAGATCTGTTGATAGCGATCGCGCGGACTCTTCTTCAGCGCTCGATCCAGAATTTGCTGCAAGCGTGGCGGCACCGGATCGGGCCGCGCCTGGGCTAGCGGGATAGGCTCGTCATGGACCACGGCGTGACGAACATCTACCGCCGTCTTACCGCGAAAGGGCCAGCTGCCGGTCAACATTTCGTAAAGCAGTACGCCCATCGAAAAAATGTCCGCGCGTGAATCTACGCGGTCGCCCTTGGCCTGTTCCGGCGCTGCGTAGGTCGCCGTACCGTAGGGCACGCCAACTTCAGTTAACTCGGTGTGATGAATTCCCGAGGTACGCGCTGCTTCATCGTCGAGTAGTTTTGCCAACCCGAAATCAAGCACCTTAACCTGGCCCTTGCTGGTAACCATCACATTGCCGGCTTTGACATCGCGATGAATAATGCCCTGCGCGTGCGCAGCGGCGAGGGCATCGGCAGTTTGAATTGCAATCGAAAGCGCGCTCTCGAGTTTCAACGGCTTGCCGTTAACCAACTGGCGAACGTTGCGGCCTTCGACGTATTGCATGGCGATGAAATGCACGCCGCCGATTTCATTCAGATCAAAAATGGTGCAGATGTTTGGATGGTCCAGCGCTGAGGCCAGCCGCGCTTCGCGTTCAAATCGTTTCAGGTTTGCTACCTTCGCGGTGAGCTCCTGCGGCAGCACTTTGATCACAACAGCGCGGCCGAGTTTCGAGTCGATCGCTTTATAGACCGTCCCCTGCCCGCCCGCGCCGAGTTTTTCAAGAATCTTGTAGTTCCCTAAGGTTGTGCCGACCATGCTGTTTTTGAGTTTCTTATTTAACTCCCGATAGTGGTCGGTCGGCAACCGCAAAGAGCGGAAGTTAGATAGGCGACTAAGTGAAACCAATCAAGTTAACTCAAATTGCAGGTTGGGAAGGGTGGCTTGCCCCCGCTTGCATTGAATGCCACTCGATCTTAGCGGGGGCAAGCCGCCCTTCCCTACCTGCAATTTACCGGAACTTGATTGGTGTCCTCCTCGGATTGGATGGCAGCATGATCTGATTTATAGCAGCGTTACGACAAGCTAAAGCTTATCGGACGTTAAATTGAGTCGCTAATACTTCGCCACGCTCGGATCGACTTCGTCGGACCAGGCCGTAATGCCGCCCTTAAGATTTAACAACTTTCCTTCAAAGCCTGCCTGCTGCAGCGCCGCAATTGCTTTGGCGCTGCGCACGCCGCCCTTGCAATGCACAACTGTTTCGCGCGAAGCATCGATCTCGTTCAGGCGATTACTCACCTGCGCGAGCGGGATCAATTTTGTATTCGGAAGGCGCGCAATTTCATATTCACCCGGTTCACGCACGTCGATGATCTGCAGATCGTCGCCGCGTTCCAGGCGTTGCTTGAGTTCGGTGGCAGTAATCTCGTCAAGTTGCGGCGCGGCAACTTGCTGTGACGGAGCCAGACCGCAGAATTGCTCATAGTCAATCAATTCCTTGATGGTTGGATTCTCGCCGCACACCGGGCAATTGGGATCTTTACGTAACTTAAACTCGCGAAACTTCATGTGCCACGCATCAAACAGCAACAAGCGATTAACGAGCGTGTCTTCGGCGCCAAGAATGAGTTTGATCGTTTCGTTTGCCTGAATCGAGCCGATGATTCCCGGTAAAACACCCAGCACGCCTCCCTCAGCACATGAAGGAACCAGCCCGGGCGGCGGTGGCTCAGGATAAAGACAGCGATAGCAAGCGCCGCGTTCCGCCCAAAACACACTTGCCTGTCCTTCAAAGCGAAAGATCGATCCGTAGACGTTGGGTTTGCCGGTCAACACGCAGGCATCGTTAACCAGATAGCGAGTAGGAAAGTTATCGGTGCCATCAACGATGATGTCGTAGTTCTTAAAGAGAGTCAGCGCATTCTCACTCGTCAGCCGCGTGTCATGCGTTTCAATTTCGATGTGCGGATTGATGTCCGCGAGGCGTTCGCGCGCCGAGTCAACTTTTCGCCGGCCAACATCCTTCGTGCCATGAACAATCTGGCGTTGCAGGTTGGAAGAATCAACCACATCGAAATCAACCAAGCCCAGACGGCCCACACCCGCCGCAGCCAGGTACATTCCGAGCGGCGCACCTAATCCGCCTGTGCCGATTGCCAGCACGCTCGCCGCTTTCAACCGCCGCTGCCCTTCGAGCCCAACCTCCGGCATAATCAAGTGACGGCTGTAACGCGCAATCTCTTCACTGGAAAGCGCGGGCAACTCTTTCACATCAACCTCGGCCGTTGAACCACCGGCAATTGAAGGAACAATCATCAACGTGTCGCCGTCTTTCAATGGCGTTTCCGCGCCGGATTGATGACGGATGTCTTCATCGTTGAGGTAGACATTCACAAAACTGCGCAGCTTGTTTTGGTCGTCAAATAGATGGCGGCGCAGCTCGGCGTGGTGCGAACTCAGCTGATCAAGCGCTTCGCCGGCGGTTGTGGCCTGAACTTCGATGCGTGACTGGCCTGCGGCAAAGTTGCGCAAGGCGGTGGGTATGGCGATCGTGACTAACATTTCAATTTCCTTTCAGGATCTCTTCCTCTGAAAAACGCGTGCGGTCTGCTTGCATCTCCCAGGAACGCAAGTCTTCCGCGCGTCCAGATTTGACAGCAACGACAATATACGAATAGACCGGCCAGGCGTGTTCAAGATCATAAGCTGAGGGCACGGCCGGATGGTCCGGATGCGAATGATAAAAGCCAACTACTTCCAGCTGCTTTGCCGCCGCGTATTGTTCGCCGCGCAACAATTCTTCGGGGCGAATCAAGAAACGGTTGCGCTTGGCTGCCTCTTCGCGAGCATTTGAGATGGGAAAGAGTTCAGCGCAAACTTTCTTGTCGTCGTCTTCAAAACGACCGAGCAACAGGCCGCAACACTCGTGCGGGTAATCGCGTTCGCCATGAGCGGTAATCTCGGCATGTTGTTCAGTAGTTAGATGCAGCATCGATTTCACTCAACATACTTCTCGCCACCATCGCAAAGAATGGTGACTACCAACGCGTCTCCACTTAACGTGCGCGCCAATCGGAGCGCTGCAAACACATTTGCACCTGAGCTCGGACCAACAAATAAACCTTCTTCTCGCGCCAGCCGCCGGGTCATTAACAGCGCATCATCCGTTGCAACTTCAACCTGCTCGTCTGCGAGTGTGGGATCGTAAATCCCGGGCACCCTGGCCGTCCGCAAGTGTTTTAAGCCTTCGAGTCCATGCAACGGTGAATCAGGCTGCATCGCGATTGCTTGAAGGCGCGGGTTAAATGACTTCAAGCGGCGCACTACCCCAACAAACGTTCCGGTCGTTCCCAGGCCGGCGACAAAGTGTGTGACGCGGCCTTCAGTCTGTTCCCAAATCTCGGGCGCCGTCGTTTCATAATGCGCGAGCCAGTTCGCTTCGTTGTTGTATTGATCAGGATAAAAGTATTTCTCCGGCTCCTCTCGAAACATTTCGCGCGCCACTAATTGCGCGCCGTCCGTCGACTGCAACGGATCTGTTTCGATGATCTCCACGCCAAAGCTCCGCAGTATTTGTTTGCGCTGGCGGCTGGCATTTTTCGGGAGGCACAAGGTCACCGGATAGCCGCGAGCGGCGCCGATCATCGCGTAGGCGATGCCGGTGTTGCCGCTGGTCGCATCGAGAATGGTCATGCCAGGTTGCAACAACCCAGAACTCTCGCCGCTGAGAATCATTCGCAGGGCCGGGCGATCCTTTACGGAACCACCGGGGTTTAGGTGTTCCGCCTTTGCAAACACTGAAACGCCGTCGGGCAATGCCGCGGTAAGGCGCCGAAGCTGAATTAGCGGTGTGCCACCAATACTCGTTTCGATTGAAGTTTTGGCTGAGAGTTGCGGTTGTTCTGAAATGCCGGCGCTCATAATTCTGAACCTTGATCCGAAAAATTATCTCCACCAAAAGTTAACCGGCCGCGAATTTCAGTTCGATTCGCGGCCGGCCCTTAAAAACTCTTGCTGGGTTGTTTATGAAGTCAACTGTGCTTCACACCCGCAAATGCTCTGCCGGTCGCGTCCCCAACAACAGGCGCAACATTCGCAGCAACAGAAACAGAAGCAGGATTTATTCATTTGGTTTGCCTTCGAAAGCGACTATAGAAACTCGCCAATACGCTGTCAAGCCAGCGGATCCCCGTCAGGCGAATTGCTAGCTCGCCAGTCCCATCTGCCAGAGCATGAAAGCGTAATCAAACGCTATTTCCCTCAGGTAATCATAACGGCCCGATGACCCACCGTGTCCCGCGCCCATGTTCGCTTTCAAAAGGAGCGGGTTGTTGTTCGTTCTCATCGCGCGGATTTTCGCGACCAACTTGGCGCCTTCCCAATAAGGTACCTGGCTGTCGTTAAGTGAAACTTTAACGAGCATCGCGGGATAAGCCTTGGCGCCCACATTGTCGTACGGCGAATACTGCTTCATGTAATCAAATGCCGGCTTCTCGTTGGGATTGCCCCATTCGATGTACTCGCTGGTAGTCAGCGGCAAGCTGGCGTCGAGCATCGTGTTTAGCACGTCGACAAAGGGCACCTGGGCCACCACTGCTTTGAATAGATCGGGGCGCATGTTGGTAACGGCGCCAACCAGCAAACCGCCGGCACTGCCTCCCTGGATGACCAACCGATCGCTGGACGTATATTTGTTTTTGACCAGATAGTCTCCGGCGGCGATAAAGTCGGTGAAGGTGTTCATCTTCTTCATCATGCGGCCGGCGTCGCGCCACTCTTCACCCATCTCACCACCGCCACGAATGTGCGCGATGACGTAGATCACGCCGCGGTCAAGCAAACTCAAACGGTTGGAACTAAACGTCGGTGCGATCGAAATGCCATACGATCCGTATCCGTACAAAAGCAATGGCGCCGAGCCATCGATCTTTGTGCCCTTGCGGTAGACCATTGAAAGCGGAATGCGCGTGCCATCTGAAGCGGTCGCAAACAGACGCTCCGATTTGTAATTCTGTTTATTGAAGCCGCCGGGTACCTCGGTCTCTTTCAACAGTGCGGCCTGGTGCGTGTTCATGTCGTAGTCAAACACCGAAGCCGGCGTAACGAGCGACTGGTAGTTGTACCGAACAAAATGTGTATTGAATTCTCGGTTCTGAGCCAATTGTGCTGCGTAGACAGGCTCGGGAAACTCGATGCGATGCATCTTGTTAGTTTTGAAATCGAGAACTTCCAAACGCTGCAAACCACTTTCCCACTCGGAGAGAACCAGATGGTCGGCGAAGGGATCGACGCCCTCGATCTTTACTGCAGGCCGGTGCGCGATGAACTCTTTCCAATTGGGTTGACCCGGATTGGTATCGGGCGCAGTCACGACGCGAAAGTTTTTCGCGCCTTTGTTAGTGCGGATGTAAAAGAGATTGCCGCGATGATCGATGTCGTATTCATGATCGGGCTCGCGCGGGCTAACGATTTTTAGTTCCGCCTCGGGTGCGTTTGCCGGCAGATAGCGATATTCGGTTGAGGTCTTGCTCTCCGAGCCAACGAAGATAATTGCTTTGTCGCGAGTGCGCCCGGCGCCGATATCAAAAAGCTCGTCCTTCTCTTCAAAAATCAAATCAGTTTTGTCGCTGCCCAGTACATGACGGAAAAACTTGTCTGAGCGTTTGGTCACTGCATCTTCGGTAGTAAAAAAGATCGTCTTGTTATCGGTGGCCCAGGCCACACTCCCAACTCGTTCGAATGATTCGGGCAACAACTGGCCCGTGCGCATATCTTTTATTTGAAGTTTGTACTGGCGATAGCCGGTCGTGTCAGTTGTGTAGGCGAGCAGGTTGCCGTCGTCGCTGGGAGCAAATGAGCCAATGCTGAAAAACTTTAGCCCTTTGGCCAGCTCGTTTTGGTCGAATACCAACTCTTCCTTCGCGCTGAGGCTGCCCTTCTTGCGGTAATTGATCGGATACTGTTTACCCTTCTCGGTGTGCGAGTAGTAGAAGTAATCACCTTGACGGTAAGGCACCGTGTCATCGGTCTCTTTGATGTGCCCGACCATTTCGTTGTAGAGCTTTTCCTGCAGCGCCGTCGTCGGCCTCATCATTTCTGCGGCGTAAGTGTTTTCGGCTTCCAGGTGAGCAATAACAATCGGATTGGTTTTCTCGCGCAGCCAAAAATAATCGTCGTTCAGAGTGTCACCATGAATCGTCGTCGTCTTTGTTTTCTTTTCTGTCATCGGCGGCTGCGGCGCGGAAGCCTCTCCATTTGATTGCGCAAAGCTGAAATTGCTAAGCGGAAAAATCGTTAACAACAGTACCAGGAATTGAATGGCGAACGGTCTGCGTAGTCTCATCATTGTTTACTCTCTAAGGCCAGGCATCGAGTCATAACCAGCCCCACTGTGATCCAGCAGGAAATCGTTGCGAAGAAGTTTTGGTTGTTGTCTGAGGCGCACGGCGTCAGTCGTGAACGGTTCAACCACGTGGCGGGTCGCCCCAGCCAGACCCTTTATATTTGCCGTCTTCAACGATGCAAGGAACAGTCGGATCGCCGCCCGAATATGTCAGCATTTCTTTGCGGCGAGCGCGATCGTTTTGCGCGTCATAGTCGGTAAAAGGAATAGAATTTTCGTTGTAATAAACCCGCGCCTGCTCGCAATAAGGGCAGCCGGGCTTCGTATAGATAACAATTGCCAAGTTAATTTCCTCCGAGACCAGTAGTTTACCAAGGCGACTGTTGAGATGCGAAATGGACAAGCATAAGTGGCATAGAATTGAGTCTGTGCTTGGCAATCACCGAAGGCTCAAGTCTGGGGCCACACAAATGCAGTTCAGCGTACAGGCTTTAGCTTGAGCTATTGCGGGTACAGGCAACCTGAAGGTTGTACTCTGAACTTCTTGAGCTCGTCCCAAAAAAGATCGCTGTGTTATTTCGCAAGAAGAATCGCTATACTGCGTCCAATGACCGAGCAGACTTGCGAAACTTCACTGACTACGCCTGTCGAAAGCGATCTGCTCGATCCCTACGAAAGACTGGTTACCATTGAAGTACTGGGCCAGCGCGTTCAAGTGCCGGAAAAGAACCGACTGCTGCGTTGCTTTCAATATCTTTCGCTGGAGACAATTTCCTACGGAGATTTTTGCTGGAACGGCGAGTGCACCAACTGCCAGGTTTGGTATTACACGAAAGATTCACCGAATAAGGAGGGAAAGCCGGCCCTCTCCTGCCGCATTGAGGTGATCGAAGAGATGGTGATTACGGCGATGAGCCCGTTTATCAAGCTGCCTGGGATAACCAAGTAACTCTCAAGTTGAAAGAATCCGAAAAGCAGATTAATCATTCATCATTTGACATCAATCATTTGTCATTTGGGACCGCCGGACTTTTATTAAACTACTCTTGCGCTGTGGTGCGTAGAACAAGTTAGGACCGGAAAGGATGAATGTGGGATCCGTAATGACAAATGATCGATGTCAAATGATTAATGAAAACTTCGCCTTTCGCTTTCAACCTTACTTACATAGACCGTTGCCGAAAAAAGGGACAGGCACGAATGCCTGTCCTAGTCATC
>DATAOU010000375.1:0-9813 GCA_036265575.1 Pyrinomonadaceae bacterium | reverse complement strand
TTTGTGTCTTTTGCAGTTGCTCAAGAAGTTCAGAGTACAACCTTTAGGTTGCTGCATCGTATCCACTCAAGCTAAAGCTTGTACTCTGAACTCCTTGAGTGACTGCCAAGACCAAAGTCCTAACTATTCATTTCTGCATTTCACCGTACAGATAAGCTTTAGCCAGCCGCCAATGGCGCTTGATTGTGGTGGGCGTAACGCCCATAACGTCGGCAGTCTCTTCGATCGAAAGTCCGCCAAAGTATCGCAATTCCACCAGGCGCGCCTTTTGCTCGTCGAATTCGGCGAGCGCTGTTAATGCGTCATCAAGCGCCAGCAATTCACTGCTACGCTCGACTGCTCGATCTATATTTTCGTCCAGGGAGAGCTTTTGGAAATCCTGACCGCGTTTTTCAGCGTTGTGCTTGCGTGCGTGATCAACCAACAGGCGTCGCATGATCTGGGCGGCAACACCGAAAAAGTGCGCGCGGTTTTGCCAGTTAACCCGCGTCTGATCAACTAAGCGAAGATAAGCCTCATGCACGAGGGCCGTGGGCTGCAAAGTGTGATCGGGACGCTCGCGACGTAGGTAATTTGCTGCAAGCTTGCGCAATTCATCGTAGATTACAGGTAACAAAAGATCAACCGCGTTACGATCGCCTTTTGAAACTTCGATCAGCAACTGCGTGACGTTATCTGCGGGGCTTCCGGTCAATCCGACAACTCCATTCCAGCAGAACAATCTGATAAGGCGTTTAATTATAAGACAGAAAGCCGAACCGGAATAATTTGGGTGAGGTGAAGGGGGGCGCGCCGCGGAAATATGGGTAAAGCAAACTGTTAGTTTGCGATGGTTGGTTGCCGTGCAACTTAAAGCTGAGTCGCCACCGCAGCTACCGGTACTGGTTAACCTTCTGAGGGAGGTCAGTGCGTACCACCTCGCGATGGCGGGTGGGTTCTTGTACTGCCAAGCCCGACCGTTTAAACGGAATCGTACTTAGTCTGCATTACAAAATTAAAATCTTTATCGGAAATGGCCCTTTTGTCTTCTGGCTTGCGCGTTACCAGTGAAGACAATTTTGGTTCAATTTTTAGAGGTTCACTAGAATGTTTAAGCAGTCCCCGACAAGTCAGGTTTCAGGTAGTCAAGCAAACCCCGCCCGTGGCGTCGCGAGTGGCGGCTGGTTTACTCGCGTGTTTGGTTGTTGGCACAAGGAAATGAGCAGACCGTTCACCGATCGAGGTCAAACGTACCGCAGTTGTTTGGATTGCGGTGCTCGACGCCAGTTCAACTTGCGACGCTGGGAAATGCAGGGCGATTTCTATTACGGCTTGCCCAGCAGACAGAGCGCGTGAATCGTGAATCGTGAATCGGGAAATGAACGTGAGTGGGGGGCAACTAATCCGGTACTGGGCTCAGCGGCTCCGCCGCCTTCCGTGCGGAAAGGCTTTGCCTTTCCCGACACTTGCAGCGTTTAGTGAGGCTACGCCTTCCCGATTAGCGGAGCTCAAATGAAGATAGGACGAATCCGGAAGGCAAAGCCTTTCCGCACGGAAGGCGGCAGAGCCGCCGAGCAGTACCTGTATTAGTCGACCGCGCGCCGCAATTTCATTTTACGATTTCCAGTCACCGATTCACGATTCACGATTCACGATTCCCAGTTTCCGATTTCACGCCTCTTCTCCTATACTTAGCCCTCCGTTGTCTCCCTCCGCCGGTTTTTGGCGGTGAAATTCTTAAACAAAGAAAGTTGGTGTTTATGCGCGACCTGACCGCCCGCAGCCGCATGCTGCTGGTTCTGACGCTGTTTGCTGCGTTGTTCGTTTTTGGCAGCTTGAATTTGAAAAACATGGACGTACTGAGACTCGAATCGGTTGAAGCTCAATCGCCCACCGCGGCGAGCGCTAATCCGCTGCTTGCAAAATGGGTCGGACCTTATGGCGGCGTGCCACCATTCGATCGCGTGCAGATCACGTATTTCAAGCCGGCGCTGGAAGCGGCCATGAGTGAGAACCTGGCCGAAGTTCAAAAGATCGCCAACAACACTGCTACTCCTACTTTCGAAAACACCATTGCCGAGTTGGAGCGGTCCGGCAGCACGCTCGATCGGGTGGGAACCATTTATGGTGTTTGGGGCGGGACGATGGCGTCGCCGGAATTTCAGGTGGTGCAGCGCGAGATGGCGCCAAAGCTCGCTGCCTTTAACGATCAGATCACTCAGAACAGCGCGCTCTTTAAACGCATTGAGGCTGTTTACAATTCGCCTGACAAAAAGAAACTGACCGCTGAGCAGCAACGTCTTACCTGGCTCTATTACACAAACTTTGTCCGCTCAGGCGCGAAGTTGGGCACGGAAGCGAAAGCGCGACTCTCGCAGATCAATCAGGAACTGGCCGGACTCTTCACGCACTTCAGTCAAAACGTATTAGCAGAAGAGGACGGTCAGAGCATCCTGCTAAAGGACGAAGCGGAATTATCGGGCCTGCCGCAATCCGTTCGTGATGCTGCCGCCGCCGCTGCGGCGACCAGGAAGCAAACGGGCTGGTTGATACAGAACACACGTTCGTCTATCGATCCATTCCTTACTTACTCAGACCGGCGCGACCTGCGTGAGAAAGCCTGGCGCATGTTTGTGAATCGTGGCGACAACGGCGACGAACACGACAACAACGCGATCATCAGTCAAATACTCGCGCTGCGGGCCGAACGTGCAAAGTTGCTCGGCTATGCAACCCATGCGCACTGGCGCGTGGAAAACTCGATGGCGAAAACGCCCGAGCGCGCGATGGAATTAATGCAAGCTGTCTGGAAGCCCGCGGTTGCGCGCGTTCATGAAGAAGTGGCCGATATGCAAGCCGTTGCCGACAAGGAAGGCGCCGGCATCAAGATTGAGCCATGGGACTATCGCTATTACGCTGAGAAAGTTCGCAAGGCTAAGTACGACCTGGATCAAAATGAAGTGAAGCCCTATCTGCAACTCGAGAAATTGCGTGAAGGCATCTTCTGGGTGGCGGGTGAATTATTCAATTTCAACTTCACGCCGGTCACCAACGTGCCGGTTGCACATCCGGATATTCGCGTTTGGGAAGTGACCGACAAGACCACCAAGAAGCATATCGGGCTTTGGTATTTTGATCCGTACGCGCGCGCCGGCAAACGCTCGGGCGCCTGGATGAATGCGTATCGCAGTCAGGAAAAACTTAACGGCGAAGTCACGACCATCGTCTCGAACAACGCCAACTTCGTGAAGGGAAAGCCCGGTGAGCCTGTGTTAATTTCCTGGGACGACGCTGCCACGATGTTTCACGAGTTTGGCCACGCGCTGCATGGTCTTAATTCAAATGTAACCTATCCAACTTTGTCCGGTACGGCAGTGGCGCGCGATTACGTTGAGTTTCCCTCTCAACTGATGGAGCACTGGCTGTCGACTCCTGAAGTCCTGAACAAGTTTGCGGTCCACTACCAAACCGGCAAACCAATTCCAGCGGAACTGGTCGAACGTATCAAACGTTCGTCAACCTTCAACCAGGGTTTCATTACGGTCGAGTATCTCGCCAGCGCATTGGTTGATATGAAACTGCATATGGCTGGCGACAAAAAGATCGATCCCGATGCATTTGAAAAAGAAACGCTGGCGGAGCTTGGTATGCCGCATGAAATCGTTATGCGTCACCGGCTGCCGCATTTTATGCACATCTTTTCGAGCGACGCTTATTCCGCAGGCTATTACAGCTATCTGTGGGCGGACGTGTTGACCGCCGACGCGTATCAGGCATTTGTCGAAGGCGGCGGTCCCTATGATCGAAAGGTGGCGGCGCGTCTGTACAAGTATATTTTCTCAGTCGGCAACACCATCGATCCGGCAGAAGGGTATCGCTCGTTTCGTGGACGCGACGCGCGCGTGAAAGCGCTAATGAAGAAGCGGGGCTTTCCCACGGGAAACTGAGTCCAGACAGAACCAGCGATCAATAAATCAGTTCTCTGCAGACCATTGACAAGGATTTCGGGCAAAGCGTATAAGGAAGAGTCCTAATAGCTTCGACTCTGAAAATGAAAAAGACCAACTACAACAGCCGCACAATCAACGCCGCCTGGTACTGGTGGAGCGTCCGTCCTGGCGGCTGTGTTGTTTGGCGTGAGATGTAGGCTCTAAAAAGCCACATCGGCTATTCCAAAAACCCGCTGCCAGTTCTGGCGGCGGGTTTTTTTTATGCCTGGAATTCAAACGGATTAACCAAAGGCCATCATGCTCATCGTAATGAAAACAAATGCAACTGCAGACGAAGTGGCGACAGTCATTCGCGTTGCTACTGACATAGGTTTGCGGCCACACGCTCTGCCCGGCGCAATACGCACGGCCATTGGACTGACCGGCAACCAGGGCGCGATTGATGCGAACCATTTTGAAAATTTACCCGGCGTGGCTGAAGTGATTCGAGTTACCAAGCCATACAAACTGATTAGTCTCGATTTGAAAGCCGAGAAAACGATTGTGCGCTCGGGCGACGCTATGATCGGCGACGGCAATCTCGCCATAATCGCTGGTCCGTGTGCCGTTGAAAGCCGCGAACAAACTTTCGCGATTGCCGAAACCGTAAAGCGCAGCGGCGCGAAATTCTTTCGCGGCGGAGCCTTCAAACCTCGGACTTCACCTTACGCCTTTCAAGGCTTAGGCGAAGACGCTTTGCAGATTCTTGCCGAAGTTCGCGAACAGTTTGGTTTGAGAATCGTAACCGAGGCCGTTGACGACGCGGGCGTCGACCTAATCGAGAAATATGGCGACGTCATTCAAATCGGCGCGCGCAACATGCAAAATTTTACCTTGCTGCGACGTGCCGGTCGCTCGCACCTACCGGTGCTGCTTAAGCGTGGTTTATCGGCGACGCTCGAGGAATGGTTGCTGGCCGCCGAGTACATCATGGGTGAGGGCAACTACAACGTGATTTTGTGTGAGCGCGGCATTCGCACGTTTGCCCAGCACACGCGCAACACGCTTGATCTCGCCGCAATTCCCGCGGTGCGCGCAGTATCGCATCTGCCGGTCATCGTGGATCCCTCACACGGAACTGGGAAGAGCTTCATGGTTGGACCATTGGCGCGAGCCGGAATTGCTGCCGGCGCGGATGGCCTGCTCATCGAGGTCCACAATAAACCGGAATGTGCGCTTTCAGATGGTGCTCAATCTTTAAGACTAGAAGAGTATTTGCGACTTATTCTCGAAGTGCGGGCAATTCACGACGTCATTGCGCCGGTGGAAACGGCAGTTGTTTGTTAAATCTATGGCTCTTGTGACTCCATCATCGTTTGAAGAATTCGAGCGCGCCGCATCGTTGGGCAACGTCGTTCCAGTGGTGCGCGACATCGCTATTGATTTTCAGGATCCAGTCGAGGCGTTCGAGCGCCTGGCGACAAGTTCGCGTCATTCATTTCTCTTTGAATCAGTTGAAGGTGGTGAAAGTCTCGCGCGTCATTCTTTCATCGGCATTGAGCCCGAAATGGTAGTGCGCGGGCGCGGAGATCAAACGATCGTGGAAAGCGAAGGCGTCAGAGAAATTCTGCAGACGTCAGCGCACGAGTACGTCTCGAAATATTTTAGAGCGAAAACACTCGTCCCAGTGGCTAACCTGCCTCCTCTTGCAGGCGGGGCGGTGGGCTACCTGGGATTTCAGGCAACGCAATGGTTTGAACCCGCGTTTCCGCGCACGGCTGAGAGTGCGAACGACGCGGTCTGGATGTTTTTCAAAACCGTGGTCGCAATCGAGCGCGGCAGCAAGACCACGCAAATCGTTTCGGTAGTGTTCACCGAGGATGCTGGTGGCGATCGAGAAATCCTGCAATCGCTCTACCAAAAGGCTGTCGAGACGATCGCGCGTTACGAAACCGCGCTGATGAAGCCCGTTGCGAAAAAGGTGACTATGAGCAAGGCGAAACAACCGGGCGTTGCTGCTTCGTTTGTTTCCAACTTCGAACGCCAATCCTTTGAAGACGCAGTCAGGACAATCAAGAACCACATCTACGCAGGCGATTGTTATCAGGTCGTTCTCTCGCAACGATTCCAAACAAAAACTTGCGCCGAGCCGCTGGCTGTCTACAGGGCACTACGCGCAACCAATCCGTCGCCATACATGTTTTTTCTGGAGCTGGGTGGCGAAACAATTCTTGGTGCTTCGCCAGAGATGTTGGTCCGTTGCCGCGGCCGAAGACTGGAATACCGTCCGATTGCCGGCACTCGGCCGCGTGGTGCAAACCAATTGGAAGACGAAAGATTGGGTGAAGAAATGCGCGGGGATGAAAAAGAAGTTGCCGAGCACATCATGCTCGTCGATCTGGGTCGCAACGATCTGGGGCGCGTCGCCGAGTATGGTTCGGTACAAGTGGAAGAGTTGATGACCGTCGAAAGATTTTCGCATGTGCAGCATTTAGTGAGCAGCGTGAGCGCGCGACTCCGCGATGGGCTTGATTGTTTCGAGGCGTTGGCCGCCTGTTTTCCTGCAGGCACAGTGACCGGCGCGCCGAAAGTGCGGGCCATGGAAATCATCCGCCAACTCGAACCAACGCCGCGCAGCGTCTATTCAGGCGCGGTTCTTTACGCTGACTACGCTGGGAATCTTGATTCATGCATCGCGATTCGCATGTTGGAAGTGGATCATGACGGCGTTGCGTCGGTGCAGGCGGGTGCCGGCATCGTGGCCGATTCGATTCCGGAATTGGAATATGAGGAAACAGTAAACAAAGCGCGCGCTTTGTTTCAGGCAATCGAAATCGCGGAAGGGAAATTGTAAAGCAAACTGTTAGTTTCCGTTGGAGACTGTGAGTTCTATTGAGGGCTCGCAAGCAAGGCGGTGCGCACAAAAGGTCCCATGTCGGGCCGGCGCGGAGCGATCTCATTAACACCGCGGCTTTAGCCCGGTTACCCGTTCAAGGACCATGAACGCTCAACCGTTTCAACGGTTTTTAGGCTCCGCGGATAAACCGTTAAAACGGTTAAAGACACTGGAGCATTCCTTGTATCACCGGGCTGAAGCCACGGTGCTAATGAAATCGCTCCGCGCGATAAACATCGCAGGGTTACTTAAAAGGAATTAGGCGCTCGAGCATCTGCGACTTTACGTGAAAAGCCCGGCGAGGCAAGAAGAAATGATTCTCGTTATCGACAACTACGATTCGTTTACTTACAACCTGGTCCAATATCTGGGCGAGCTTGGGGTAGATGTTGTTGTGCGACGAAATGATCAGGTGTCGATGACAGACCTTGCGACCAGGCTGAGGCCCGAAAGGATCGTCATCTCTCCGGGTCCCGGCGTGCCTGACGATGCGGGAGCGACACTGCAACTGATTGAAGCGTTTGCGGAGACTCTTCCCATCCTTGGTGTTTGCCTGGGCCACCAAGCCATCGGGCAGCATTTCGGAGCTCGCGTCGTGCGGGCCCAGCGCTGCGTTCATGGCAAGGCGTCTGAAGTTTCCCACGACGGTCGTACGATCTTTAAAGGCATCGCCAACCCTTTCACGGCAGCCCGCTACCATTCGCTAGTGATCGATCCAGGGTCTCTGCCTGTCTGTCTGGAAGTCTCGGCAATCACTGCCGACGGCGTGATCATGGGAATCCGGCATCGAGAGTTAAAGGTTGAAGGAGTTCAGTTTCATCCGGAGTCCATTCTGACGACGGCTGGGAAGCGCCTGCTCGAAAATTTTCTGAGCCTATGAGTTTCGATACCACGACAAGCGCAAACAGACCTGCGTGGTTGCTGCCAAGTCCGGCGCGGCGCGATGAGCTGCCAGCCGACTCGAGCCTGCGAACGCTGTTACTGCGATTGATGCGCGGCGAAAACCTGCAACGTGTCGAGGCCCGCCAGTTACTCGGCGCGCTGCTCGACGGCAAAGCGACTGATGCGCAAATCGCGGCCGCCCTTGTGGCTTTGGCGGTAAAGGGTGAAACGGTTGAAGAGCTCGCCGGAATGGCTGGGGCGATGCGAGAACGATCAGCCAGGATCACGTCTCGTCACAAAGTGTTCATCGATACTGCAGGCACCGGATCCAGCGCCGTCAAGACTTTCAATGTTTCAACGGCTGCAGCTTTTGTAATTGCCGGCGCCGGACTGCCGGTTGCAAAACATGGCAGCCGCGCGGCGACCAGTCGCTCGGGAAGTGCTGATGTCCTGACAAAACTTGGTGTCAAGGTCGATGCGCCGGCGGAAGTTTCCGAAGACTCGCTCAACCAACTCGGAATTTGTTTCATGTTTGCTCCGCTCTACCACGGCGCAACTGCGCGCGTTGCGGGGGTGCGCCGCGAGTTGGGAGTTCACACCACTTTTAATTTGTTGGGACCGCTAACGAATCCCGCCGGCGCGCCGCGGCAAATCATTGGAGTTTGGCATCCGGCGCTAGTCGAGCCGCTGGCACGCACTCTTGCGGCGCTTGGTACTGAGCGCGCCTGGGTGGTCCACGGGTCTGATGGACTCGACGAGATCACGCTGACCGGAAAAACGAGTGTGGCCGAGACAATGAACGGGGAAGTGCGCAGATTTGAAATTGCGCCCGAAGATTTTGGTCTGCAATCAGCAAGTCTCGAAAGCGTTCGTGATAACGATGCAGAAAGCGGAGCCGCCGTCATCAGTTCGATATTTTCCGGCAAGCGGCGGGATGCCGCCCGTGACCTGGTAGTGATTAATGCGGCGGCGGCTCTATTTATTGGCGGAGCGGCTTCGGACTTTAGAGCAGCAACCCGTTTGGCTGAAGCAAGTATTGATAGCGGAGCAGCGCAATCAAAGTTGGAGGGGCTAATTAAGGCCACGAACAGATGACGGCCATCATGAATTTCCTGGATGAAATTGTCGAACACAAGCGCCGGCACATTCAGCGCTCGAAGCTCGCTGTGGCTCTTTCTGAGATGCGCGACAAAGGGTTTGCGCGGCGTGCGAACGCCCAGCCATTCGCGTTGAGCGCAGCCATTAAGGCACAGGCACATCAATACGCAATTATCGCCGAATTCAAGCGCGCCTCTCCGTCCAAAGGAAGCATTCGACAGCAAGCGGACCCTGGAGAGATGGCAGAAATATTTGAACACAACGGTGCGGCTGCAATCTCAGTTTTAACCGAAGAGGATTACTTCCGTGGCTCGCTCAATGATTTGAAACTTGCGAAAGCGGCAGTCTCGATTCCGGTGCTGCGCAAGGATTTCATCGTCGATGAATATCAGGTTTTTGAGACAGCTGCCGCTGGTGCGGATGCATTGTTGATAATTGTCGCGGCGCTCGATGACAGGGAACTCTTGTCTTTGCGCAGGCTCGCTGAAGAAGAGTTGAAAATGGACGCGCTTGTCGAGGTACATACGGTCGACGAAATGAAACGCGCGGTAAGCAGCGGTGCCAAAGTAATCGGAGTTAACAATCGCGACCTGCGAACATTCGCTGTCTCGCTCGACGTGTCAGCAGCGTGTTTAGCGTCCGCGCCTCCCGATTCGATTCTGATTAGCGAGAGTGGCCTAAGTGCCAAGGCAGATTTGCGACGGCTACATGCGGCTGGGTTTGACGGTTTTCTGGTCGGCGAGGCGTTGATGCGCGCAGAAGATCCCGGTGGCGCGTTGCGAGCGCTGCTCAAGGAAACTTTTTAGTAAGGTTTCGGCTTGGCTTCTGATGCGCATCACATTTGAGCAGGGGACTATTCAAGTTTGATGAATTTGCAAGTCGGGAAGGGTGGCTTGCCCCCGCTTGCACTGAATGCCCCCCGATCCGAGCGGCGGCAAGCCACCCTTCCCAACCTGTCAATTCACTTAGCTTGAGTGGTGTACGTGGACTGTTCACTCTCAAGGTAGTCGTATGGTGCGAATAAAAATT
>DATAOU010000374.1:0-17433 GCA_036265575.1 Pyrinomonadaceae bacterium | reverse complement strand
AGCAGTGAAACAATTGCGAGACTTGCAATGAGCAAATACCGGGCGTGCGTGCGCACACCGCGTTGAAACGATTTCATCAGAGTTCCTCCTTCACTAGCTGTTGATGACGCGTTTTTCCCTAATGCAACGCGTACAGGATAGTTAACGCGGTTGAGAAATCCTTGAGGTTGGACCAGCTGAAATTACGAGCAGATTACGATTTTCTTGCAATGAAACAGTGGCGGGTGATTGATGCGCGAGATTGGCAGCAAACCGGATATCCCAGGGACAAAGATGCACGGCTTGACCTATTCCAACCGCATCGTTCATCGCAATGGTGAATCAACTACTGTTTTGGAATGAGGCGAGCCGCGCTGTCTGGTTGAGTTGAGTCGCGCGCTGGAATGGAAAGCAAAAGCAGCGCTGATGCGCAAAGCCACGCCGCCGCAACTCCGTTCATACCTGCGCCGTCCGGCGTAAAACTAGTCCAAAGTCCAATGTCCAAAGTCCAAAGTCTGTTGCGCTTCGTTAACGAGCGCAGTCTCCGGCGTTCGACTTTGGACTTTGGACATTGGACTTTGGACTGCTCTGTTACACCGGGCTGAGAATTACAATCTCAGCACGCTCACGGGCGTTGTCGAGGAATGCGTCGGTATCAGTTTCAATCTTCGCTTCGGTGAGGGTTTTCTCTATCCCGGCGCTCGCCTGTTCCAGCGTCGGCACGATCTGACCGGGAGCGCGAATGCGTAGTCGCGGCACGTAGACGTCGCGATAGTAGTCAGCGATCTCCTTTTGCGTGATGACAACGAAGTTGCGAAAACGAAAGTCCAGATACTTCTCAATCTTTACACGTTGTTCGATTATCTCGTTCAGCTTCTCCGCGGTTAAGCCCACACTCTGCAAACGAGATTGAAACTCAGCCTGCGAAGGAAACGCTTTTGCCAACTCATCGCGCGCGGCTGTTATTTCTTCGGTGGTCGGCTCAATCGAAGGAAGTTTTTCCGCTTCCTGAAGGATCAACCGCTGATCGACTATTAGCGCAAGGGTGCGATTCAATTCGTCAGATGATGGGTTCACCAGCGGCGTCCCCGGCTGCAAGGCGAGCTGCCAAAGTAAATCCGAATAGGTTATCAGGCAGACCTGGCAGCGAGTCTGGCCCGCTCCGTTAACGGTGGCGACCATCTTGTCCACGACCTGCTGCGCTGCGCAGCGCGCAGAGGGCAAAGCGCAAAGGGCAAAGAGCAACGAGAGGCGCAGACAGATCTGACCAAGCCGCTTCAGGCTATGCGCAATCGTGAACTGATTTCTCGTTAACATCTCAAATGTCTCCAATTCTCAACTTTCCTTGTTGTCGCCAGCCGCTGCTTTCACTCATCTCCTCTTCGCCCTTGGCTCCTTGCTCTTCGCTCTTCCCCGCTTAGAACGTTTGCGTAAACCTGAAATGAAGCTGCGTTCGCTTTAAATGATAGACCGCCGGGGTGCCCGTAAAGTCATCCATCTGGCCGGTGGGACCACGCTGCGGAATGAGAAATGACGGCGGGTTTAACAAATAACCATAATCGACCGCTAACGCACCGCCGAATGGAGTTTGAATTCTAAATCCAAGTCCTACAGTGTTGGTCCAGTGCGCGCGCAGGTTTGCAGCGTTAATGGCTGACAGCAGGTCGGCCGGCGGCGGCGTGTTGTCTTGTTTATGAAACAGGTCGCCGACGCGTCTGAAGACATTGCCGCCATCGTAAAAAGGAACCGCTTGTAATGTCCTTGAAATTGGTATGCGCGCTTCCAGATTGAGGATCGCGAGCGCGTTGCCGCCGACCGGAACGGTGAACGGATTGAGGAACACTACTTTCTTGTTTTGATCGAGGTATGGACCTTGGGGAAGTATTACCTGACGTGGCCCCGCTTCCTCAAATCCGAAGCCGCGCAAGGTTGTCGAGCCGCCGGAAAAGAATCTCTCACTGATTGGCAGCGTTAAATCAATTTCATCTATCTTGCCATCGCCTTCGCGATCGCGGGGATTGAAAAGATTGGCCAGACCAAGCGTTGCGTTGGCCGCTAAGACCGTTCCGCGAAATGCATTGAGCTTGTAATAGGTACGATAGCTTGCCTGCAGGCGGCCGAAGGAAAGATTCCCACCCAGTTGTCTCAGTGCCAGCGCGTAATCAACATTGAAAAAACTGCCGCGGGTTGCGTCCAACTGGTTGTAGCGGCAAATCTCGCCGGGCGCGCCTGTCTCCTCATCGGGATTGCGCACGGTTCCCAGCAAACCGCGTTCGCATCTTTCGCGCGTGTCGCGCACAAACGAAGCGCCAAACCGAGAAAGACGAACCACGCGATCAGGTAACAGAATGGGCTTAATCACCAGGCTCTCAAGATTAAACAGGCGCACGTCCTCATAGCTGTAACGAGCAAAAACAATAGAACGGGTTTTCTGACTCAAAACACGTTGCGTTTCGATCGTTGCGATGAATCGGTTGATGGTGGGCTCTTTGACCTTCTGGAGAAAATCATCGAGCGGGTTTCCCTTGGCGTCCAGCCTTTGCACGATGCCCATCGTGCCGCGATCAATTGCCGAACGGAAAAATCGGGTAACTGTCGAATCGCGCTGATACTCGACCGAAATGGCAATCGGCGCAAATTGTTTTTGGCCGTAGCGCGCGAAACGCGGATCAAGATATTCAAATCTTAGCCGTTGTTGCTGGCTGCTAACCCTTAGGCGCATTGCGCCCTGCCGTAGCTTGTTCATCAAATTCACGTTGCTGATCTCGAGCAACCCGAGCGGGCCCGTGTCCGTCGAAAAACCGCCGCCGTAATCCATTACACGCGGCTTCTTTTCTTCCACATCGATGATTACGTCGCGGCGTTTGAAGCCGGAAAGAGTTTCGCCCGCTGGTTCAGTGCGAATGATTACCTGCCGGTAAGCATCTGTCAGATACAATTCCCGTTCACTTTCAGCAATGCGATCGGCGCGTAAAATGTCGCCCTCGACGAGCGGGATCACGCGCGCTATGGCGTCCCGCTTCGTTCGTTGTGTTTTGGCGTCACCAGTCACACCGTTAACGATGATCCGGTTGACGTAAACCTTGTCGCCTTCGTTAGTAATTGAATAGACCAGCCGAACTTGCTCGTCGCCACCTTTTGGCGGAAGCTCAACAATCGAATATTCCATTTGAGCGTTGACGTAGCCCTCGCGCGCATATAACGCCAGCAGTCGATCGCCGTCGGCGCGCGCCTGCGTGCGCGAATAAGGCGAGCCGGTCACGATTCGCAATTCGTCCAATAGCCGCTGGTCGGTATAGATCTTGTTGCCGCGGACCTCGACACTCGCTATGCGCGTTAGCGGTCCCTCAGCGACCTGGAAGGTAATGATCAGATTATCGCCGTTGATTGAGACGCCCTGAAGCACGGTCACAGCTACATGCCGATAACCCAGGTCGCGCATATAGGCTTCCACGGTGCGCCGGTCCTGTTCCAAAAGCGTGAGACTGGTATACCCGCGACCGTATCCCAAGAAGGGAATCAAGCCCAGCGCGCTGGCTTTCTGCGTTCTCAGGTCGGCTGCGACGTCTTCGTAAGTTAGTTTGTTGGTCCCGGTGATGCGAATGTCAGTGAGTTTGAAACGCCGTCCACGCTCGATGTCATAGCGTATTTCAACATTGTGGCCGCTTAGAGCTTCCGGATTGAGAGCTTCACAAGTTTCGGCGGTGCCGTTCGCGCCGAGTCCGGTCACAGGTGGGGTCACGGTACAAACGGGAGTGACTTCGGCAAAGAAGTAACCCTGTTCCTGAAGTTTGTTTCTAATGCGGCGCGCGCCCTCCACAATAGCTGACTGATCGATGTTGCCTTCGCGTTTGACCGGCAGTAGATCACGCGCCGCTTTATCCTTCAGCGGATAATCCGGCACGAGCACAGTTACCGTTGGCCCGACGGCACCCGTCAGATAAATCGTTATTTGATTTTTTTCAGCGTCGCGTTCGACGCGCGCATCATCCAGCAGCGGCGCGAGCTTTCCCTGATCGATCATTGCCTGGCGAATCTTCGTGACGTCCTGGCCCAGTGCCTCACGCGTGAACGCCGAGCCGGGCTGCAAGGTCAAGGTGGGCCGGACCGCAGCCGGATCAAAACCGGTGACAGCGATATTGAACGCAGCGACTTTGGCTTGCTCGCCTGGCGTAATTTTGTAAGTAACCGTCGCGCGCGTTCCCGATGTATCAAGTTGCTCGGTTGATTCGACGGTGGCGTTGAAATAACCGCGATCGCGGAGATAGACCTGCAGTTCGTCTGCATTGCGACTAATAATTTGTTTCGAAAATCGCGTGCCTGGCTGGCTCAGATTTAGCCGCGCTCGCAATTCATCCTGCGTAATCGGCACTCCAGTCGGCGTTGCGATTTCGAACCTGACGTCACCAATCTGTACCTGGCGCTGAATTACGAAACGCAGGCGAATCGGGCCAGTGTTATTTCCGCCACTCTCGTAAACTTCCACGCGCGCGCTGGCAACTCGCTCCGAGTCGAATAACGCTTGCAGCGAATTGCGCACAGCTACCGCTGAAAATGCTGTATTCGGAATCAGTCCGATGATCGAAAGGAATTCCGCTTCGGCTGCGGCGTCGGCAGGCGAACCCTCAAAGGTGATCTCGATGGCAGCGATGGTGCGGCCTTCGTATTCCTCCGGAATGCGCGCAGTGGCATTCACAAAAGTGGCAAGACAGATGGCAATGAGAAAAAGCGTTGTGAAAACGAACCGTTTACCCACGCTTCTTGAATGCCGCTCAAGCTTGGCGGAGACGAGCCGCTTGCAACCCTCTAGCTCGCTAATCTGAATCGACTTTTTTCGCAGACCCATCCCTAGAACCGTTTTCTAAACCTAATCTCAAAACTAAAGTTGTTGTTGCGCGCAGTCAGCTTTCGTGTAGACGCCTGCTCGTACTGCGCGATGAAAAAGAGACGGTCTGAGAGCCGATATTCGACGGCCAGGATCTGATTCGGATCGGACGTAACATTAGTCGAATAGGTCACTGACAAGTCTTTGTTGATTCTTTTTCCGACCGTCAGGCGGGCTGCGGGAGTCGATCCACTGCTGCCAATCACCGGATTGATTTCGAAACGACTCAAACCAAAAAGGCGGCTGGTGGCGCGTTGGGCGGGGGCGTTGATAAGCGCGTCGGTTAAAAGACTGGTTGCCGTTCCCAGACCGGATTGCGACAGGATGGACGTGCTGGTGTCTCCGGTGGCCAACTGGCCGGTTGTGATCAAGGCCACCACATCAGCTTGCGGCAGCGCCGGTTCAGAACCCACCACCGCCTGCGGTTGGGAAAGCGGTCCATTCAGGCCAACGGTCACACGATAGCCGCGAATGACGGATTCCCCTTGAATGTTGATGATCGGATCGGCGTTACGCTGTGGCGGCAGATCAACCAATGCGCGAGTTATGTCGTAACGGTCATTGCGGAAATTCAACGTCCCGCTGGTGGCAGTGATTCTGCCGGAAATTACCGGGTCCTTGACTGGGCCATTAACCTGCAATGAGACTGAACCGGTGAGGTCCGCGAGGTTGTTATGGACCACTAACGCATTGCGACCTTCGACACGCAGGTCGCTAAACAAAGCCGCCCGCGTCAGCTCGAGCTCGCCGCCCTCTTCGATCGATTCTTCGCGACGGAGATTTATTAAGTCCGCCAGTTCGATGTCCTGCGTGTACTCAGTACGCCTGACGTTGACCACGCCGCCGACAAGTTGTTCGCGCGCCGAGCCGCGAATCTCAAGATCCAGGTCAGCAGTGGTGCGGAAGTTTTCCGGAAACGGAACGGTAACTTCGTCTCCATGAATATTGAATAAGAAACGAGAGACGGTCAGCCCTTCGAGCAGCGCTCCGCCAGTGATGCTGACCCGGCCGCCACCCATGGTTCCGGTGAGCGAATCAATCTGCGCCTGGTTGGAACTAAACCTCACCAGCGATTTTAAATTAGAGATGGTCCAACGTTCGTTTCCAAGCAGCAATGAGATAGAAGCCCCGGTGACGGAGGCAGTGCCATTGAGCCGCGGGTTTTCGTAACTTCCAGTTACGCGCACTGCAACATCGGCGGAGCCTGAAGAAAAGAAATCGGGCGACAGGCCGTTCAAAGCTCTCAGGTTCAGCTGGCCGTCAACAGTCATACTTTGCCGGCCGCCTGTGCCAACAGCCAGCGTTCCGCCAAGAGTGACATTGGTCCCTGGTCCAGTGAACTGAGTTTTTTCGAAGGTCACCTCGCTAGGCGAAAACTGTACTATCAACGGCGAGGTCGCATTGAGCTGCACGTCCTGGACATTGAAACTCAATTCCGAAAGATTCAGCGTCCCGCGCAATGCGTCTTTCGAAAAGTACCCATCTTCATCGAGCAGGTTGCCGCTGGCCTTGAGCGTTCCGGTCGCGCGGCCGGTGACTTTTACATCAGTCTGCGGCAGGACCATTTTCAACAAGCCGGTTAGGTCCGCATTGTTGAGTGTCGTCTCTATGTTCGCGGCGAGTTTCTCGCTCGCCAGGTTTACTTGGGCAGCGATCGTTTGCGGCTGACCAAACAGGCCGGTCGTTAGCGTGACATTAAGTTGTTTATTTTCGGTCCGGCCCACCAGCGACAGCGTGCCCGCTGAACGCCCATTAATGACGACGTCCTTGCCCATCCCGTCAAAAGTAATTTGGTAAGCAGAAAAATCGGACTGCGAAAGATTGCCAATGACATGAGCATTAAAATCGGCCGTGCCGCTAATATTTTCCATGCCGGGGCGATTTGTGAGTGCCAGCACACGCGCCAACTGCACGCCTTCGGCCCGACCCTGTAGATCAAAAGCTTTGCTGGTAGTGTCATAGCTGCCACTGGCAACGATGTGTCCCGCAGTCAATCGTGCATCGATGTTTTCAATACTTACTTTGGAACCGGCGAACGTGGCCCGCGCCACGAGTGCCTCCAACGGCTCGCCGGCAAGACGACCGGGACCGAAACGCAAGTCAGCGCTGCCACTCATCGCATTAGGAATCCCGGTGATTTTGATTTGGCCGGACGCGTCGGCCTGGGTGTCGGCAAACTGCGCTCGAGTCGCTTTGCTAAGCGGCAGCGCGGCGATCAAGTTGCCCGCGTTAACGCGATCAAGAGTGGCTTCAAATGTAGTGTTATTGTTGCCCGTGCGCGGAGCATTGAGCGTGAACTGCATGCCCCCACCATCGCGTTCAGTTAGCCTGCCGTTATCAATACGCAATTCGGCGGCAGTCATCCGCAACGCCGCCGACAACGAACCTAAATCATTGCCGTTGACCAATAACGACCCAAGCGCGATCTGACCATCGAGGTCGGGTGAGCTTAAGCGCCCTTTTACGGTTCCATTGAACGTCAACTCGCCGGCGAGATCGATGCCGTAACTGCGCATCTGTTCTTCTACTTCGGGCAACAAGCCCGATGAAATCAAAACAGCCTGCAACTCGGCCGCGTCGGATGAATTTAGATTGACGTTGAGATTCGAATCGCCGCTAAAGGCAAACTGGCCCGTCGCCTTCAATTTGGTTGCGGTTGTTTGCAAGTCGACCTGATCAATTAGAAACAAACCGCGATTGGCGCGCAGCGCTACGACACCCGAGAGCGGAACGCGCCCGCTATCACTGGTTACACTCTCTCCCGTGAATCTGGTTGTTAATGTTCCGCTCGCCTGTTTGAAGTCGGTCCCAGGGAATGTCAGATCAACTTGCCCGGTCGCCTTGCCCGCCAGGGGCACGGCCGCGCCGGCAAAGGCAGTAAATGGACCAGACACCTCGATACCGGAAAAAGTTGCTGCGATATGCGATGACGCGCCTTTCGCAATTGCTATGCGCGCATTGCCATTAGCCTGGCCCTGAAAAATATCGGCAGTGAAGTTGTTAAGTTGAATCTCGCTGCCAGTCGCTACCAGCTTCGCAGTCGCCTGGCCCATATTCATCTGGCCCAACACGCCGCCGCCAATGCTTAAGTCGGCGCTGGCTCGATAGCGGCCGGATGGTTCAACGACGAATACTGGTTTTGCCAGTTTCACGTTTTCAACCCGACCGTCGGCGAGTTTTACGGTGCCGGCATTGATGTCGGCGGTCGAACCTTCCATTCGTCCGTCACGAATGGATAGCCGAACGCCGGCGATGTTAATGCTGCCAACTTCTGCACCGGAGGCGCTGGTGCTGCCGACTTGAACGTCCTTAACGACAACACTGGTCACACCGCCACGGCTAACGATGTCCACGTTGTTTGCCGTCACGCCGTTCACTTTCGCGCCTGATGCAGTGATCGTTCCTGCTTTTACACTCGCGACGGTGGCGGTGGCGCCGTTGTTGTCACTACGCACCCGCAGGTCGGACGCAGTTAAACCATTAGCCCGGGCGCTCGACGAAGTCAGGCTGTTGGCAACGAACTGCCGCGAAGATGCAGTCAGGACACCATTGTTCATTTCGGCGCGCGCGTCCTGCAGAATCAAGCCGGTGATCGTCGTGCCGTAACTGCGTTCGGCAGCCGCTCGTAACTCGCCGATCCACCGAAAATCCGAGCCAGTGCCCATCACGCCGCCAACCAGCTGCACGTTGTTTAGCTGAAACTCGCCGGCGCTGAGCAGAGCCGCGACCGCGCGACCATTGATGTTGTAACTCTTGCCCTGGCCACCGCCATTGGCAGTGACGTTTAGACCCTGCAAGCGCACACCGTCGGCCGCCAGCGAATCTGATTTAATGCTGCCGTCGACTTTGTATTGGTCGCCGCGTCCGGTAACCACGCCGGCAAAGCTGCCTGTGCCGCGCAGCGCCGCGCCAGACTGAAGCACATCAGACAGTTGAGTCAGATCGACTGTCGAGGTGATGTTCATCTGGTAGCTCAGCGCGCGCCAGTCATCCATGGTTCCGCTCAAGTGAGCTTCGGCCACCGACGAGCGCAGCACCAGGTCCTGGATCTCCGCACGCGTTTCGTTCATTCGAAGTTGGGCTTCTATGTCGATGTTGTTGACCGGCCGGCCGTCATACGTGAAGGTGGAATTCGAAACCGAGAAAGTGATCGGGTGCAGCCCGACTTCAGGGGCGACGTTTGGGTCTTTCGGCAGAATGATCGCTTTCAGGTTTCGCGCTTCGCCGGAAATCTCATGTCGCGCATCTCCGTAGTGAATAACGCCGCTTTTGACTTCAATATTCGCAGCGGTATAAGCAAACAGGATGCGCCGGTTGGTGTCGGGCGGTGGAATATGGATGTTGCGGAAATTCGAACGGCCTTGATCGTCGAAAGTGACCCAGGCTTCCAGTCCCTCAATTTTTAGATCCTTGAGCGTGATATTGCGCTGCAGGCTCAACGCATACAGATCCTGAATTCGTATTGTGGCCAACAGCCTATCAATCTTGCCCAGCTTTTCTCCGCTCTGGGCGTCGTAAAGTTCAACGCCAAGCATCTCGACTGTTTCGGGCGGAAAGCCGGCATGGAAAGTTTTGATCTCAGCTCGGATGCCATACTTCGCGAACGTGTCTTTGATTTGTGCGGCAACATAACTATCGACATAGCCAAGGCGGTAGACGATCAAGATAAGCAAGATCAGTGCGACCACGCCTATCGCCGCGGCTGTCGTAGCGATTATTAAATTGCGTCGATTGAGAAAACGCCGGCGGCGGCCCTGTGGAGTAACCGGATGAGGACTCTGCGCATCGCGATTAGCAATCACTTCCGCGGTGGGTGGTAATGGGTCGTCGGTTTCTGAGCGGAGCGCGTCCTTAATAGACTCTTTATCGCTCGGGGATCGAGACGAATCTCCCTCAGACTGTTTGTCGCGATCGTCTACACTCATAGGCTGCCAGCACCATTGTGGCCTGAAAGTGATAATAATGGGAGAGGGAATCCCGAAAAGCTAAAAGAAAGCCGTCCGCAGCAAAGATAATTCTCTGAGACGAATACCCGCCTTCACAGATGACGAGTAGACTCAGATGCGTTGCTCTTTGTTCTCCGGTTTTTGCTCCCCAGACGAGTCTTTCAGATGCGCCGGTTGGCCCAGGGGGATGTTGCCAACAACTTCGAGCTCAAAACCTTCAAGTGCTGCTACTTTGGGGGGATGGTTCGTCAGCAATTGTATACGACGCAGGCCCAGGTCATGAAGTATCTGCGCGCCCACGCCGTAATCGCGGTCGGACCCATAACCGGTTTCCAGACTTGCCTCACGCTTGCCGACGTTGCGTTCCTGCATGACCGCGTAGGTGCGTAGTTGATTTACCAGATCAAGACTATGTTCGCGCTGCCTTAGATAAAGCACGACACCGCGCCCCGCCGCTGCGATTTTTTCCAGCGCTGCATGTAACTGAAAACCTGTGTCGTCGATCAATGAACCAAACATGTCGCAGGTGACGTTCTCAGTGTGCACGCGAACCAGTACTGGTTCCTCTGTCCGCACATTTCCCATCACCATTGCCAGGTGCACGTCGCCGTTGATGACGTTCTCGAAGGCGACTGCTTTAAACCGGCCATACACGGTAGGTAGATCAGTTTCAACGGCGCGTTTGACGAGCGTCTCTTTGCTGATGCGATAGCGCACCAGGTCGGCGACGGTGATCATCTGCAGATTGTGAACCGCGGCGAACTCAGTCAATTCCGGCAAGCGGGCCATGGTGCCGTCTTCATTCATGATTTCGCAGATGACTCCGGCCGGATAGAGGCCCGCCATGCGGGCTATGTCAACACTCGCCTCCGTTTGTCCGGGACGGACGAGCACACCGCCCTTCTTGGCGCGCAGCGGAAACACATGACCGGGACGCGCCAGATCCTGCGGGCGCGTTTGCGGATCGACCGCAGCCTGAATCGTTGTCGCGCGATCCGCGGCCGAGATGCCGGTCGTTACCCCTTTGCGCGCATCGATTGAAACAGTAAACGCGGTGCCCAGATACGAGGTGTTGTCGGCGACCTGTGTCGTCAGATGGAGTTCATCGCAGCGCTCTTCAGTCAGCGGCAAACAAATCAGGCCACGCGCATGGCGGGCCATGAAGTTGATGATTTCCGGTGTTGCCTTTTCAGCTGCGCAAACGAGGTCACCTTCATTCTCGCGGTCCTCGTCGTCCACGATGATCACCATGCGACCCTCGCGTATTTCAGCAATGGCGTTTTCAATGGAGGAAAACATAGGACTCTTACAATCTCAATGCCTGCAAAAATTTCGGCCCAGCCCGGCTAAAATCCCTGATATTCCCTGCAAAAGCACGGAACGTATGTTAACTCAAAACTGGTTGCGGCGCATGCGGGCGGGTTTTGACTAGCAGCAAAAGCAGAAGGGCGGCGCTGGCTCCGAGCACCGCGCTCACCAGAAAGGCAGTCTTTGGCCCACGCCAATCCCACAAAGCGCCCATCATCAGCGATGCGGGCAACACGGTGATGCCGAACGCAAGATTGTAGAGGCCGAAAGCTGTGCCGCGTTTTTCAGGAGGGACCAGGTCGGCGACGAGTGCCTTCTCGGCCCCTTCGGACAAGCCAAAGTAGATGCCATAGATTAAGAAGAGAATCCAGACGGAAACTTCAGCTGTAACGAAAGCGAAGCCGGCATAAACCGCGGCGTAAAGAATCCAACCGGAGACTATTAGCCTTCGTCTTCCTAATCGATCTGAAAGATCTCCACCGAAGATGGAGCTCAATACTTTGACGATGTGGAACGCAGCCCAAAGCAAGAGTGTGTGAGGAGCCGACACACCGGTGGTCTGCGCTCGGAGTATCAGAAAAAAGTCCGACGAGTTTGACAAGGTGAACAGCGCGAGTATCAAAAGAAACCGTTTGAAGTTTCCATCAAAACCTCGCAGCGAAAACCGGACCGGCCGTGCCTCACCCTTTTCATCTAGTTGGGCCTTGAAAGAAGACTCTCGCACGAAGAGTAGGGCAACCAGCACTGCTGCCAGCGCGGGAATCGATGCCACCAAAAAGATCTTCGTAAAATCGCTGGCACTCGGCGCCATCTGATTCGACGCAAAATAATAAAGCACCAGGTAGCCAATCACTGGTCCAATCACCGCGCCGGTGTGGTCCATTGCGCGATGAAAACCAAAGGCGAGTCCGCGCTCCTCAACCCGGACAGCGTCCGCAATCATGGCGTCGCGGGGCGAGGTGCGCACTCCTTTGCCGACACGATCAGCTAGCCGGAGAAGCAAGACTTGTGACCAACTACCGGCAAAGGCGAGTACCGGCCGGGTAAGACTGGACAGGACGTAGCCGAAAACAACGAAGACTTTTCGTTTGCCTCGACGGTCGCTGAAGTGTCCGGCAAAGAGTTTCAGTAAACTTGAGAGTGATTCCGCTGCGCCTTCGATTAGTCCGACAATGCCTGGGGAAGCGCCGAGAGTTAAAGACAGAAAGATTGGCAGCAGCGGATACATGATCTCGCTGGAGGCATCGTTGAGCAGGCTGACCAGACTGATGGCAAAGACATTGCGGGGCAACAGCCGATAGCGAGACCACAAACCGCTGAGGCCGCCACTTGATTTCAGTGGCGCGGGTGGTTCGACATAAACGTCGGCCTCCTCATCAGTATCGGTTTTCCCCATTGATTAACGAGAAGGAGTTCGCCTCGCTGCAGGTGGGCGTTCACGGTTGGAGGGTGGTGTTGGCCCGGCGAGATGGTTTCCCCACCACCAGAACACGCCCACACCAACAAGCGCCACGAGGATAATGCCGATTATGGTAAAGCGTATTGCCCAGCGAATCGCAAGTCGGGCTACGAGAAAGAAAATCGCCAACAGGATGACGCCGGCGATGATGGAGATGGTTGTGGATGTCATGAAGGATCTTGGTGGATATTAGTCCGTAGTCCGTAGTCCGTAGTCAGTTGTCAGTGGTCAGTTGTCAGTTGTCTGGAATTCGAAAGCCAACTTGCGTTCTGCCTTCTGCCTACTGCCTTCTGCCTACTGCCTTCTGCCTACTGCCTACTTCTTCTCATAGCTCGCTCGCACCACTGTCTTGATATTCCCACGCACGTGAAAGTCGCCTTCGATCTCGACGGCCAGCGGATCACACGCCCGTACAAAGTCGTCGAGAATCACATTGATGACGTGTTCGTGAAATATCTTTATGTTGCGAAAGGAGTTGATGTACAGCTTCAGGCTTTTTAACTCGACGCAGCGTTCGTTGGGAACATACTGAAGGCGGATGGTGGCGAAATCGGGAAAGTCAGAAAAGGGGCAAATGGCGGTGAACTCAGTAATCTCGAAATCGATTTTTATTTCTTTTCCCGGGAACTCGTAGGCGAAGGTATCGAGCGGATAGAGTTCCATCTCGGCTCGAGGAGTCGATTGAATATCGAGGCCTTGCTGATTAACGGGCGCGATCGCGCTTTCCTTGATTGCCATGGCTTGCTCCTGAAAAGGGGAAAGCTGATCTTAACTGAGGGAAGCAGTCGCCGCAATTGTGGGCGCAGGGACGGCTCCCCAGCCAGCGACAAGCAGTTTAGAGTACAACCTTTAGGTTGCTGGTTACGGAAAGCGCAAGCTAAAGCTTGTACTCTGAACTGCTTGTCGCTTGCTAAGAAGCGGCGTAGGTTGACGTGTTCCCCCGGCCAATCGTAAATACTTTGACCAGTGCCACGCCCGCCACGAACCCGCCAATGTGGGCCGCGTAGGCCACGCCACCCTGTTGCGAACCACCGCCCAACATGCCCAGGCCGCTGATCAATTGAAACGCGAACCAGATTCCAACCGCCACGTACGCCGGCACATCGGTGAGAAAACGAAACAGGATTACAGTCACGCGACGCCGGGGGTGCAGCACAAGGTAAGCGCCCAACACGCCAGAGATCGCGCCTGAGGCTCCCAAACTCGGAACCAGCAAACTAGTATCGTCGACGGCAAACATAACGGTGGTTAACACATGGGCCAGCGACGCCAACACTCCAGTCAGCAGGTAAAAGATTAAGTACCTTACGTGGCCCATACGATCTTCCACGTTGTCGCCAAATATCCAGAGAAACAACATGTTGCCGGCAATGTGCGCGATGCCGCCATGCATGAACATCGAGATAATCAGTGTCAGGTAAACTGAGAATGGCGTCGGCTGCAGACCCGGAATTAAAAGCTGTTGTCCGGTGACCGGAGCCTCAACCACGCGATCGGGAGTGCGTATATCACGTCCGGTAACAATCTCCTGCGGCACAGTGGAAAACGCATAGGTGAATTTATCGTTGGTGCCCAGTTGCTGCAAAAACACAAACACCAGGATGTTGAGCGCGATCAGAATGTAATTCACGATCGGCGTCGTGGCGCGATCGCTGTTGTCGTCGTAAAGTGGAAAAACCATTTTTTGCTTTCCTGAAAAGGAGTTTGTATCAACCTTCTGCAACCGCTTCGGCAAACGCCACTTCACCTTCACGCAAATCCAGGCGGGCTTCTGCGGGCGTGCCGAAAACAAGCGCCCGCTTTTCGTCAAATTCGCCTTCCCAACGCGCCACCACCACTGTAGCCAGACAGTTTCCTAAAACATTCACGGCCGTGCGCCCCATGTCCATTAACTCATCCACTCCAAAGATCACGGCAACTCCGATTGCGCCTAGACCGTTCGGCAGAAAGTTGTTAAGCGTGGCTAGCAAAATTACGAGCGCGGCGCGCGGTACTCCGGCGACGCCTTTGGAAGTGATCATCAACGTCAGCATCATCACGATCTGCCGTCCGAAACTCAGATGCTGGCCGGTCGTGGCTTCCGCCGCCTGAGCCACAAACACCGAAGCCATCGCCAGGTAAAGAGTGGTGCCATCAAGATTGAAGCTATAGCCGGTGGGCATCACAAAACCAACAATGCGCCGTGGCACTCCAAACCGCTCCATCACTTCCATCGCCTTTGGCAAAGCCGATTCGCTGCTGGTTGTCGCAAAGGCAATCGTCACCGGTTCACGCACTGCTCTGATGAATTGTTTAATGGGCACGCGCGCGATGATCATCACTGCGCCAAAGACAAAAACCGCCAACACAAAAAGCGCAAGATAAAGCGAGCCAATCAACTTGCCCAGATTGACCAGAACGCCTAAACCGTTCGTCGCGATCGTGTGGGCCATCGCTGCGCCAACGCCAATCGGCGCAAACATCATTACGTAACCAGTAAATTTGAACATCACCTGAGCCAGCGCTTCGCAACCGCGCAGTATCGGCGCGGCGACTTTTCCCATCGCCGAAACCGCCACGGCAAATAATGCCGAGAAAGCGACAATCTGCAGCACATCGCCACGTACCATCGCGTCCAGCACGCTGGCAGGAAAAATGTGTACCAGCATCTCGCGAAAGCCCTGCGGGTGCGTTTGTTGTAATTGACTGATGTCACGCGCGGCCGTCAGCGTTACGCCGTATCCCGGCTTGGTGAGATTTACTATTCCCAGCCCAATGAACAGTGCAATCGTAGTTACGATCTCAAAATAGAGCAGCGCTTTCAGACCCATGCGGCCGACTTTCTTCAAGTCGCCGCCACCGGCAATTCCCACCACCAGCGTCGCGAAAATTAGCGGCGCGATGATCGATTTGATTAGATTTAGAAAGATGTCGCGAAGAAAATAGACACGGTTACCCCAGTCGGGGCTGATGTAACCCAGCAACCCGCCCACCAGCAAGCCAATCAGAATTTGAGTGGTAAGCGAAGGTTTATACCAGGGACGCCGGGCAGTTTCGAGTTTCGCGTTGCGAGTTCCGAGTTTCATCTTTCGCGTCCTCTTTGTGGTGATTAGCGTTCTCCTCGTCGACTCACTGGGTTAAGCAGTCTTAACTCGAAACTAGAAACTCGGAACTCGAAACTTAATCATCTTCCCCAGCGCAACTTGTCACGCAGCACGTCGAAATAGTTTCTGTTCATTGGCTGAACGAGATTGAAGGTGGTTTTACTTTTGCGAATCACAACGCGATCGTCAACCTTCAGCGGAAATCCGACTTGCCCATCCAGCGTTAACGCCACTTCTTCCTTGTCGGTCTTCAGACGCAACTCTATCGTGGCGTCATCGGGAACTACGATCGGGCGGTTGGAAAGTGTGAAGGGACAAATCGGGGTTATGACAATCGCATTCATGGAAGGAAATATTACCGGCCCGCCAGCCGAAAGATTGTATGCAGTTGAACCGGTGGGCGTAGAAACAATCAGACCGTCGGCGCGAAATGAATTCACAAATTGGTCGTTTAGATACGCTTCGATCTCGATGATGCGGGCCAGCGCCGATTTGTTGATAACCACATCGTTCAGAACGCGATGACCCGCCTGCTCCCCATGGGTTTCGCCAGGCAGTTGCACCGCGAGCATAACGCGTTTGTCCAGGCGGTAATTGCCGGAAAGAATCGACTCTAAAGCCGTGTATAACTCTTCAATGCGAAACTCGGCCAGGTAGCCAAGGCCGCCGAAGTTAATACCCAGCACCGGCACTTCGGTGTCCGCAACCATGCGCGAAGTCGCGATCATCGTGCCGTCGCCCCCCAGCACCAACACCAGATCCACATTGGCAGCGAGCTTCTCGGGTGGGATTTCGCCTACGGCGCAGCCTGTTTGTCGTGAGATGGCTTCGCGCTCAATTTCAGGTCCACCCACCAACGTCAGTCCGCGCTCAGCCAGCCAGACAGTCAGCTCGCACATCGTTGTCAGTGCATCGGGCTGATGCGGCTTAAGAACTACACCGACGCGTTTTATTGAGTTCGTCATCGTGGTGGCGACCAATCGCGTTTAGAAGCAAAACTTTAAGTGTTTAGGAAAACGGTCGCCATGGTAACTGCAAGCGCAGTTGAGGAGCAATATGCAAAGCAGCGGATATCGATCAGCTCAAGGCGAGGAAGAAGCCATGTCCGCGCTGGTTGAGCGACCCTTCTTATAAAGCGCAAGGAACTCCACATTGCCATCGGCGCCGCGCAGTGGCGACTCGATTACGTTTCGAGTTACCAGGCCAAATTCTTTGGCTGCCTGGTTTACTTCTGCGATTACTCGCGCGTGCTTTTCCGGATCGCGAACAATGCCGCCCTTGCCGACCTCGCCGCGGCCAACTTCAAACTGCGGCTTGATCAGAACGATCAAACAACCGTCTGCTTTTAGAAGTGGAATGATGGCAGGAAATATTTTCGTCGCTGAGATGAACGAAACATCCATTACGATCAGGTCGAACAGAGCTTGAAAATCGACAGGCGAGAGATAACGCGCATTGACGCCTTCTCTTACCTCGACTCGCGGATTAGTTCGCAGGCGCCAATCGATTTGATTGTGCCCCACGTCGATGGAGACGACTTTGCGCGCGCCCTCTTGCAACAGGCAGTCGGTAAAGCCACCCGTTGAGGAGCCGACGTCAAGACAGTCCAAGCCGGCTGCGTCGATTTGAAATGCAGCCAATGCCGCTTCGAGTTTCAGACCGCCGCGGCCTACATAACGCGACGAAGGATCGTCGCCACCTTTGATTCGGATTGCGGCGTTGGCTGGGATTGAATCCGAAGGCTTGTCGATGCGTTGCTCGTTAACCAGCACC
>DATAOU010000373.1:0-13630 GCA_036265575.1 Pyrinomonadaceae bacterium | reverse complement strand
GCGTGAAGAGGCTTGCGCGTCGGCCTGATAGATGCGGCCGTGGGCGCGTATGACCAGGTTGTTCAAATAGTTTATGAGGCGCGGGTCGCGCGACTCAGCGCGCGCAATCGCCAGGTCTGACGCCGTGCGCCGGTAGATGCGTCCCAGCTCGCGTACTTCTTCGCGATGCAAACGGCGCAGCGAACTGCGATCGAGAAGCTTGAGCAGTTCCTCCAAACGCTGCCAGGCGTTCTTTCGTTGGTCGATGAAACGGTCTGTCATTGCGGATTTCCAAATGCCAATTGCCGATTTGACGGGGTGCTTGGTACTTTGTGCTTCGTACTTTGTGCTACTCCTCGGTCGCCCAGTTCAACTTAACAGGCCCAATTGTAAGAACCAAGCACAAAGATTTAAGCTCAAAGTACAGAAGAACAATGCAAATCCGCAATCGGCAATCGGCAATCGGCAATGCTTTAGTGGAGTGTGTACCAAACTTCAGCGAGGGTCGCAACAGCGAGACGGTCGCCGAGTTGGAACACGCGATTGAGACTGTCGCCACTACCTGCGTGCTCGATAGGCATATCGACCCGGATCACAACCGTTCAGTAATAACTTTCGTGGCCGCGCCGGAGAAAATTGTTGACGCGGCAGTCGCCGTCGTCGCCCGCGCCGCGCAGTTGATCGACATGCGAGCGCATAAAGGCGAGCATCCGCGCCTCGGCGCCACGGACGTTCTCCCTTTTATTCCTATTAACGGCGTAACCATGGAAGATTGCGTTCGCTTCGCCCATCAAGCCGGAGAGCGCATCGCTGGAGAGCTATCTATTCCGGTGTTCTTTTATGAGCGAGCGGCGTTAAGACCTGACCGCGTCAATCTGGAAGACGTGCGACGGGGAGCGTTGGAGTTGTTACGCGAACAGATTGCAGTCGAGCCGGGGCGCGCGCCGGATGTGGGCCCGCTGTTGGTCCATGAGACGGCCGGTGCGATAGCAGTCGGTGCTCGGCCTTTCTTGATTGCCTTTAACATCAATCTCAAGACGCACGATGTTGCGGTGGCTAAACAGATAGCCCGCACAGTTCGCGCGCGTCACGGTGGATTACCATTTGTTAAGGCGCTGGGTTTCACTCTCTCAACCCGCGGACTGGTCCAGGTGTCGATGAATTTGGTGAATTACGAAGTCACCGGAATGACGACGGCTTATAACGCGGTGCGCGACGAAGCAATGCGACTGGGCCTGGAGATCGCGAGCACGGAAATTGTGGGACTAGTGCCGGAAAAGGCGCTGGACCGCCACGCTGCCTACTTTGAAAAGCTGGAAAACTTTTCAGAGGATAAGATACTCGAGCATCGCTTGCAGAAATGCTGAGCGTGCCGGAGAAACGCTTAAGGCCGCGCATGTCCCGAAGGATTCTTCGAGGCCGCGCCGGGCTTCGCCCTCGGATGTGCGGAAGGTCTCTGACCTTCCGTTATGCCATCTATAATTATTGGGGGCTATGCCCCGATTCGGGGCGCAGCCCCCAGGTTAAAAAAGGTCATGGGGCCGGTGGGGCAGAGCCGCCACCGCACATCAGACGGCAAAGCCGCTTTCCAATTGAACTTAGGAACCCAACCGAATCATCTCGGTGCGCAGACGAGGGTGCCCCTGCATCAGCTTTAAATATTTCGCTTCATCGCGGCCGGCCTTGGCTTGAATAATTTCAACGAGCTGTTGTTTCTCGGCGCCGGTCCAGCGGCCAAGATCCTGAATCATGCTCGAGAGCACCGCGAAATCACGCAGCGCGGTTCGCTCTGTCTCACGCCAACTCCTGGTACGAATCCCTAGAGTCTTAGTAAAGGAGTTGACGGAAGCGTCGCCAATGTTTTCAGCGTCCCCTCTGAATTTGGTCGCCATCTGTCGTTGCGCGGCAAAACCAATATTGCGAACCTGGAACTGATCCCAATCACCAACGCGCGCCTGGTCCATTTCAAAGATCATCGGTCCCGCGGCCAATTTGCGCAGCTTTGCCGCTGAAGTTCGATACGCGGATCGCGTCGCCAGTTTTTCTTCTTCCCGCGCCACTAGTTTTCGGATTGGCGACTGGGTCGGACGAAATCCCAGCTTGCGATAAAACCAGAAAGCGCCTGACTCGATGCCCTCTTCGTTCTCATGTCCAATCTGGTATGGGTCGAGAGAGAACGCAGTTACACCAAGCAAGTGGTGAAAGATGTTCAGCACCCGCGCGTAAAGCCAGGCAGTTTCGCCATCGCGGAATTGGTAGTAGAGGTTGAAGCCGCTTTCCATTCGTTCAAAAAGCGAAAGCCCTTCGAAATATCCAACTGGCACCCCATTCTTGAAAATCAACGCTGCGTGATAGGCGCGCAAAGGCAAGCGCCACTCAGCCGGCAAGCCAACCACAAAAATATCTACGCCGCGTCCGATGTTTGTCTTGAAAACCCTCCTGGGGTCGCCATGCGTAAACCCATAGAGCTCACGATATCTCGTCGTCGAAGCCTCACGGGCCATGTCGAGGATCGCGTCGCCCTGCTTCGGCGATAGCAGTTGCAGCGGTGGGGACGGTTTCTCGAGTTCCGCGCGCAACGATACATCCTTGCGCCGAAGTAACGGCTCGCGATGAAAGAAAATCTTGCGAACCGGAAGGCGCATGCCGGTTCTCGTCGCCCGATATGCCGGCTTCCAATTCACGTAAAGTTGCTGTGAATCGTAAAGTTCCGCCTTCTCTTTTTCAGTTCTGTCCAACGAATCAAACTGGCGAACCAGCCACGGCAAATCTTTTTCGCCACGCGGCCGCGCCGCTCGCAGCCAGTCTTGAAAAGGAATGTGTGCCTCGACGGCTGCATCATCTTCGAGTAATGGCATGAAACGGGGCCACGTCTGGCCCAGACGGTTTTCATCTTCAAACCAGTCCCAATAGATGCTGACCTGGCGTTGACGGCGTTTCACCAACCAGCGAACGATGAAGAAGCCAAAAGTATCAGTGACAGAGAGACCGGCGACGCCGGAAACTTCCGGATGCTCAAGCGAATCCAGATCCACGTCAGCGTCGCGCAAAACTTCAATTCGCTTAGGAAAGCTTTTTAAGAGTGATTCTGCCAGGCGTCTGGCACGCGCGCTTTGCGGATAGGCGCAAATGAAGAGCAGCAACTCATGAAGACGGATGATGGGTTCCGCATCGTTTATCCTTGCTCGGCTAACCCGCGAGAGAAGTTGTTCCAGCCTGAGGCTACCGCGTGGTTCGAAGCGAGACCGCAATTCATCGAGTTGGTCGAGAAGATGGTTAAGGGTCTTGGAGGCGGGCTTCATTTTACGGGTGGGCGTCACCAGTGGCATAGACTTCAGTCGGTGTCATTTGCGTGGCCACAGACTAAAGTCTAAGCCACTTTTGCGTCGCCTTATTTCAAATGCTTGCGCATGAACGTAGCAATCTTCCAGGCATCGATCGCTTTCCAGGGCATGTCAGCCATAGTGTAGTGGCCGCACGCTAGCCAAACCACATCGAGCGGTAAGTTGTAACGCCGCGCTTCGGCGATGGTCTGCTTTGTCAGGTCGATGGGAAAAGTCAGGTCATAACGCGCCGCAATGAAGCGCATGGGACGCTCGCCCATCGCGGGCAGCCGGCCGATGAATGGCACCGGACTAATCGGCGCCCAGTAGTCGCGCAGTTCTTCCAGCGTGACATGATTGGCAAATCCTTCGCGCAAATGAAGCGTGGACAACCCGCGCCAGGCAACGTCGGCCACATAACCTGAAACGTGATTAAACGTGCCGGCGTTGATATAGGGCTCGTGGGCGAAAGCCAGAAACGCGATGCACGATCCGACACTCGTGCCTAGAATCCCAATCCGTTCATAGCCTTCATTTTTAAGCCAGCGCACCGCGGCTCTCGTATCGAGCACACCCTGGCGCATCGATTGGATCGTGCGACCGACATTAGTACTAACCAAATGATCGGCGCGTTCAAGATCCGCTGGGCGACGCTCGTCGTGATAAGGCAGCGTCAAACGCAACGCGGACATGCCAATAAAGTTGAAGATACGGCAAGCCTCCACATGGCTTTCCGGCTGCGCGTTCCATTGCGGCAGGACCACGACTGCGGTCCGCGGCTGACGCGCTCGCTTTTCCTTAACTGGAAAATAACGCGCGCGCGCTAAATTATTTTCCGCATCAGGCGTGTGAATAGCGCTGGTCCAGGTTAACTGGTCGCCACTTAGTTTGAAGTCGAGAATTTCAGGCAGCGAGTAAAAGTCTTGGCTGTTGGCCATCGCCTCCCGGCTGTATTGCTTGAGCACCGAGCGCGGGTCAGCACCGTTCACGTGGTCCAGGATGAATTCCAATCCCCACTCAAACGGTCGCACCAGTCGATTATTATCTCGCTCGTGAGCAGCGCGTTCGCGCCCATGCATGAATGATTTCCACAAAACTCGAATGACCTCAGCTGCTGTTGAATAATGAGGGGCAATCCTAAAGGCCCATGCCAATGAGATCAAGCGGGGACCATTTCAGGTGATGGGTCAGTCTGACGTCCGATAAGCTTTAGCTTGTCGTAACCTGCGACAAACTAGAGTTCCTTTCCCAAAGAAATGGGCCGCTCGATTCGGATCGAGCGGCCCAGCTCATCTGTCAGCAGACGCCAATGTCCATGCGATCTGCCTATGTCAGTCGCTAACGGTTAGTAGTCTTCGCCCTGGCCGTGTTTGAGTAACCAGAGTTTCCTCCTGCTGTGCTATATGCGCGCACGCGATAGGTATAGAACGTGTTGTTCGCGAGCCCGGTATTCTGATAGTTCGTGACGTTTGCTCCTACCGATGCGATCTGCGCAAAGTTTGTGCAGTTGTTTCCGGTGCAACGTTCAATCAGGAACCCATCCTCGTTCCCGGAATTATCAGCCCACGACAGGTTGATTTGGCCGGCCGAGACAGGCGTCGCCGTCAAACCACTGGGAGCGTTCGGCGCCGGGGTCGGTGTCGGGGTCGGTGTCGGCGTCGGTGTCGGCGTCGGTGTCGGAGTTGGCGTTGGCGTTGCTGTCGGTGTTGGGGTTGGTGTCGGCGTTGGCGTCGGCGAGCCACCACAACCGGGGAACTTGAATGCGCCGATGCGCGTGCGCCAGGCGAAACTTGTGGTCGTCGAGTAATACTCCTGGGTGTACCAGAAGGTACAGTCGTCAACCGGATCGATCGTCATGTCGCTGTAATCGCCCCAACGACCGTTAGTACCCGTTTGGCTGCCGGTGCCGGCAAACAGAGTTACTTCAGCTTGCGGCAAAGTATTTAGCGGATCTCCGAATAGCCTACCGGCGTAACGAATCTGCGGATTAATCGAACCGCTCGAAGCGCTGTAGCCGAGGGCGATATTTCCCTGCTGGTCCATTGCCGCACTTCCCATCCAGCGATTAGTTGTGTCCGGTTGATAGGTGCCCTGCTGGAACACCGTCACCGGTCCCGAGGTTACATTTCGTAATTCAAACCAACGTGGTGATGCCACACTATTGGAATTAACGGTGAAGTTGCCTACCGCCGATTCATGACCATCGGCGAAGAAACGTGTGGCCAACCGGAACATAAGACGGTCGCCGATTGGATCCAGCGTTGACGATGTTCCCAATTGCGGGATGCCGCCGCTCCGCACTGTGAAAGCAGCCGACGGCGCACTGGCGAAGAGTGTGAAAGTCGAGTTGAGTGGAGTAGCAAAGTCGACGTGGAAGTGAAAAACTCGGAAGCTGCCGCCGCCAGGAAACTCCACGAACGACGCCGGCGCACCGGCCGGTGGCAGAATTGATCCGTCGAGATCTGCAGGAAGATAAACTTCCTCGCTTGGTCCACCAGTAATTCCTGTGGTAACGAAAGTCGCCGGTTGACCGGCCAACATTTTGGCGCGATCCAATGCGAATGGTTGTGGGCCAAGGAACAGCGTGCCGGAAGAATTGAACACATTCATGCTCATGTAATAAGCATCGGGCCAAACGGCGAGGTGCGGGTAATCGAAAAAGTTTGAGCCGAGATGAAAGCCGTAGCGATTGTAACTGCCAGTCGCATCGCTGGTGGTTGAGACCGCGATACACTCGTCGGTCGGCACCGAGGCGCCGGCAAATTGGCTAATTACCCAACGGTTGGCAAGCTGATCATAGAGCACAACCGGGTCGCCATCGCCCGCGGTTTCACAGGGACCATTAAAACCACTCCAAAGTGTTGTAATGCCAACCGGACCCAGGACGGAGGCACCGGTGGTCTTATCAAAAACCTGAAAGCCTTCATTAACCATTTGCACGTATTGTGTCGCACCCACTTCACCATCCGTATCTGGAGGCGCGCAGTTGCAAGCCACACCCGGAAATCCAATGCCGTTGAAGTTGAGCGCAGGACTGGGCATGTTTACAGTCATCAAACTGGTCAAGGCGCTGAACCTGTCCTGGACCACCGGATCCGGCGCGTCTTTGTGCTTGTTTGGAATCTTTGGATTCTCGTTTTCGTGGACCGCTTTTGGCACCAACGGTTGCGGCTTTATATCGCGCAGCGGTCTAGAGGTGTCGTTGTGGTACGAGGCAACGACTGAAATGTCAGCTCTCTGATCCGGTCCCTGAGTTAAATTCGCTTCAGGGTTTGCCGGGCCGGCAGTCTCGCCACCAAGCCATTTTGATCTGCCTGCCTCACTTATCCGAGGAAGCAACACTAATACGCCGAGCAACAGCGTTGCTGTGATTACGATGAGCCATCTTGTCCGCATCTTCAATTTCCTTTCCTACTTTCGCAGGCTAGATTAATGTAAACCTCTTGGGAGTGAGGTGGCCGGGACGCAAAAACCGCAAAAGCACATTTCTGTAAGAGTTAGGTTGCTGAGCGAAATGATTCTCTCAAGCGTTTTCTTTTGGAGCGTAGCGCAAGCAGTATATACCTTCTGCGGCCGGCGGTAGTAGTGATTTGGACAACGAGTATTATGTTTCTGTTGCAGCAAACGACGGTGGCCCAGGGTTAGTAAGCCAGGAATTAAACTCAGGAAAAAGAAGTCGCTGGTGCCGGCTCGTCGTCTCCGCTACAATTTTTGTCCCTAACACAATCTCAGGAACGGAAGGCTGTCTTCGATGACGAATCAACTCTCACACTTTGTACCTGACCGCCTTAATGCGCTCGGTTTCGGAACCCATCGACCTGGGTTGTGGCTGCTCATGCTTTGTTTAGTCGTCTCTTTGTCAGCCGGCTGTGGCCAAAGCAATCGCGAGGACCAAGTCCGCATGCAAAAGGAGATTGACGAGCTCAAAGAAGGGCAACGCCAGATACAGGAACAACTCAAGAATCTCAAGATTGATCAACCTCTCAAGCGGATATCACCAACAAAATCAGAAACTCCTTTCGATATCGACGTTGACAAAAATAATACTGAATCCAAAGGTAATGACCGAGCGCGAGTGGCTATCGTCGAGTTCTCCGACTTCCAATGCAGCTACTGCCTCGGCTTTGTAACGCAGACGCTTCCGCAACTCGATAAGGACTACATTCGCAGCGGCAAAGTTAAGTACTTTTTCCGCAATTTGCCGCAGACTCCCGCGCACCCAAATGCCTTTCGCGCAGCGGAAGCGGCCTACTGTGCGGCTGAGCAAGGAAAGTTCTGGCCCGCCCATGACCGTTTCTTTGCGAACCAAAATAGCCTTAATCCAAACGACTGGCTTACACACGCGCACGCAATCGGCCTGGACGTGGCGAAATTCGATTTATGCTTGCAGAGCGGCAAGTTCGACGACGCGATAAAGAAAGATATTGAGGAAGCCCAAAGTTTGGGCATCGAGGGCACACCAGCGTTTCTGATTGGTGTAATGTCGCCCAACGGCAAAACGGTAAACGTGCGCAAGGTGATTCTCGGCGCAGACCCTTACGATAGTTTCAAGCAAACTCTGGACGAACTGCTTTCGTCAAAAGGCTAGCTGGCGAGATTCTTTCGTGGTGCGGTGGTGCGAGCTGATGAATTTGACCTGCCCCGAAAAAAGCGCCGGCAAGCTTAATGCTCACCGGCGCTAATTTATTCTTCACAAGACTTCGCCAGTCAGACCTGCAAACAATCTGTTGCTGACGTTACTCCGGTTCGGGTTAGTTCTGCGTGGAATTCACCATGCAGTAATCACCCAGACCGTTCGGGCCATTCAGGTTATGGTACAGGTTCCGTTGAATGAGGAAGTTTCGGCTTCCCAACGTCATGTTGGCCCATGCTCCATTGGCCACCTGGTATTGCGCGTGACCGAAAGTCCAGGCGCACTTGTCGGCGTTTTCCGAACCGCCGCTGTCGGCCCAGCCGGATCGAGGATCTGGATCTGTTACTGCTTCTTCGAGTTCATGCGCAATAACTGAGATCATGCCGTCCACACCGGCGTTGCTGTTCGGACTAGTGGTTTGCGCTGCGCAGCCATTGAGACAGCGATTGGCGTTACCGACATACGAGTAGCGCACATGGCCAGCATTTGCGGTGCCCGCCGTATGCCAACCGCAGTAAAGCCGGCAGAAACCACTCGTCTCGTTCACATCCGATGAGGTGAGCACGAAATACACACCATTGGCATTGTAGGGCAGTTGGCTGGAAGTAATCTTGGCGTTAACGATCGTCAGAATGTCCGCGTCTTTAAGTCTGGTGCCACGCGAATAAGCATCCGATGTTTCTCCACCGTTGAATACTCCGCCCGTTATGTTGTACCCGTTAGTCGAGTAGCTGGAGTTAATGTTGAAATATGGCGAACCGCCAATCGCATTGACGAAATCTCGTACAATTTGCTGGCCAGCAGGGGTATCCGACCCATTGCCTTGGTTCCAGTTTCCATACCAAATGATGTAGACGGTCGGCGTGTTAATGAGCGCGCCGCCGTGGTAGGTGATTGGAGAGGTTGGCGTGGTACCGCCCGTGGTGAGAGCGAAGGAATCCGCGCCGTGTTCGTTTATGCGATGCGGAATGATTTCCGGTGGACCGCCTTGTGCACGATCAGATTGAGCGTGCGCCGTTCGCGAAGCGTAAGTGAACCCAAGCAAAGCAAGGACGCTCAGCACCGCGATGCTGAGAATAAACTTTCTCTTCATTTACATCTCCTTCAAAGTTTGGCTGCGGTTGTAATTGAGGATACCCACGATAGGAGCACCCAGGATGAGGTCAGGGACAGTTTTTCGTAAAGTGCCGACATCAATATCTTAAATTGTCTTGGAAGAAACCCTGAACCTTGTTGTGTGAATTTTTCCGAACGTGCCTAAATCGAACTGAAGAACAATCCCACTTCTTTGTTTCAGTCTCCCACCGATTTCTGCCGTTCGTTGCCCAACCAGTCAACTCCGTGCTGTGAAGTGCGGCGAGGAGTATAGACCTTTACCGCCACCGGCGATAGCAGTATTTTGCGGACGAAATCTTGTTTTTCTGTTGCACTAATGGCGCTCGAATAAGCGCCGAATAATTTGCGGCAACAACCATGAGGTCTGCAGCGGGCTTCCAGTGGTGAAACGCTGGGCTAAACCCTGGAAGAGGCGCGCCCCGCGAGGACTGTAACGAAACCACCAGAGATCGGGCAGAAAGGGGAGGCGATTCACGTGAACATGTTGAATGTTCACTAACTCCAGCAGACCCATGCGGCCGTGTGTTCGGCCGTAGCCACTGTCCTTGATGCCGCCCCAGGGCGTTTGTGCGATGCCGTGGGTGTAGACCACTTCGTTCACCATTACAGTGCCGGCGTGAACCAGGGCGGCAATTCGCCGGCCCCGGGAAATGTTTTTGGTCCATACGCTCGCCGTCAGGCCATAGGGACTGTCGTTAGCGAGATCGATTGCTTCCGCTTCGGTTTTGAAAGTCATCACGGGCAACACCGGGCCAAACGTTTCATCGCGCATTATGGTCATGCGATGATCGACGTTGGTCAGCACTGTCGGCTCGTAAAATAAACCGTGGAGGTTTGTGGCGCGTTTGCCGCCTGTCAGCACCTGAGCGCCGCGGGCTTTCGCTTCCTCCACATGATCGGAAACAATCTGCAACTGGCGTTCATTCGACATCGAACCAACATCGACGCCCGCGTCTGAGCCAAGGCCCTGTTTCAATCGTTTTGTTTCCTCGACGACTCGGGCAATAAATTTGTCCGCGACCGACTCCTGCACATAACAGCGTTCGACAGACGCGCAAGCCTGGCCAGAGTTGGCAAAGGCGCCCCAAACGGCGCCGCGCGCAGCGTTGTTGATGTCGGCATCCTCGAGCACGATCATCGGATCTTTGCCGCCAAGTTCCAGCACTACCGGCGTCAGGTATTTCGCCGCTGCTTCAGCTACGCGTTTTCCCGTGGCTACGCTGCCGGTAAACATAATCTTGTCCACCCGCGCATCGATTAGAGCCGCGCCCGTGGAACCATCACCAGTTACAACTTCCAACAATTGTTTCGGCAAACCCGCGCGGGCGAAGAGCTCAGCAATCTTTAGTGCTATCAGCGGTGTAAGCTCACTCGGTTTCAGGACGACAGCATTCCCAGCAATCAACGCCATAACAATTTCCTGTGCCGGAGTCGCCAGGGGAAAGTTCCAGGGGGAAATGATTCCCACCACACCCAGTGGCTTGAAGATGAGACGCGACGATCGCCCCATCAAACCATATTGCCCAATGTCAATTTTTTGTGGGCCAAGCAGATGTTCGGCGGCGCGCGCGAAGTAGTGCATGGCATCAAGTGTGGGCACGATTTCCATTGCCAGCGCCTCTGCCTCAGGCTTTCCCGTTTCACGAGAAATCAATTGCGCGATCTCATCAGCTTCATCGAGCAGCAACTGGCGGGCGCGCAGGATTACTCGCCGGCGTTCACGAAAGGACAAGTTGGCCCATGCGGGTTGCGCCGTTCGCGCCCGTTCAACCGCGAGCTTGACCTCTTCAGCTGAAGCCAACCGCGCGCGGCCGATTTCCGCACCGGTACCCGGATCGTAAGAAACGATCTCGCGCTGGTTTTCAGGTTGAACTGGTAAGGGATGCACGCTCATGGTCAAGATTATCTAATAAAGCACGGGGAGCCGACCAGCAGTGAGGTCCTTCGATTGCACGGGCTCGCGGCTTCGCCGCCTTCCGTCCGGAAAGGCTATGCCTTTCCGCGAGATGGATTCATTAGTGAGGCTCCGCCTCCGTCGGAGGCATAGCCTCAAACAATTCAGCGCGGCAATCGGAAAGGCTGAGCCTTTCCGCACGGAAGGCGGCACAGCCGCTCGCAAGAAATCCTTCCTGGATTTTAAATGAAGGACGGATTTTGTACCGGTGCCTTTGCAACGCAAAGTACTTGACACCATTCTTACGCCCGCGCTATCCTTCGCCCATGGGCTCAATCCACCTCGTTACCCAACCACAAGAAGAGCCGCCGGCGCTGCACACGCGCGCGATGGACAATCTGCAATACATCCGCGAAACGATGGAGCGCGCAACCGCGTTCACGGCGATCTCCGGTTGGGGTCTGGTAGCCATCGGTGTTACCGGCGTGGCAACAACCTTGATCGCCGCTCAGCAGAAAAGTTTTAGAAACTGGCTGACGATTTGGTTAGCCGACGCCGTCGTTGCGCTGCTGATTGCCGGCTGGTCCATGGACCGCAAGGCGCGCGCTACTCAAACGCCGCTGCTCTCGGGGCCAGGCCGTAAAGTCGCATTTAGTTTGTCGCCGCCGCTGCTAGCCGGCGCGATCCTTAGTCTCGTGCTTTATCGCTCAGGTTCGACGAACGCGATTCCGGGACTGTGGTTGTTGCTTTACGGAACCGGAGTGATTACCGGTGGCATGTTTTCAGTGAGCGTCGTTCCGATCATGGGTTTGGGCTTTATGGCCCTGGGCGCGGCGGCATTATTTGCCCCAGCGGCGTTCGCAGATTGGTTTATGGCTGCCGGTTTCGGCGGCTTGCATATTGTCTTTGGAGTGATTATCGCAAGGAGATACGGTGGCTAGAAACGCAGCACTAAAACATTCTACGCATAAGAAACGCGAACCCAGCGGCGCGCCCGCCGCCGCCGAACCGCATTCAGCCAAGGCAAACCATCCGGCGCATTCGCTCGACCGCTTGATTCACGAACGCATGCGGCTGGGCATTATCAGCGCGCTGGCTGCCAACGAATCACTTACCTTCAACGATTTGAAAAACCTGATGCACACCACGGACGGCAACCTTAGCGTGCACGCACGCAAGCTGGAGGACGGCGGCTACATTGCCTGCACTAAGTCATTTGAAGGGCGACAACCAAAAACGGAATACAAGCTGACGGCAAACGGAAAGCGAGCGCTCGAAAACTACGTCAGCCACATGGAAACGCTCATCAAGCAAGTGCGCAGCCGCTGAGTTAATTTTTTTGTTTACCTGCTTTGTCTAGCAAAGCGCTTTGAACTGATAACTACAATCGCCAGAGGGCTCGAAAATGTACACCAACGTAAACCTGGCAGCGCCCATTGGCGCGCTTCTCTTTCTGGGAACGGCATTTCTCATCATCTGTGCCGCGCTGCTGCTCCTCTACTCGCTGTTCACGAAAAGATTTTCCTTAGCAAAGATTAGTGCCCTGGCGATCGCTTTAATTGCTGCGCTCTATCTTTCTTTGCTGCTGCTCTTTTCCTGGACCAGCACCGAAACAATGCTGGCCCGAGGTGAGGAGAAACATTTTTGTGAGATCGACTGTCACCTTGCGTACTCGGTTTTAGATTCTCAAACTACAAAGACGCTCGGTACCCAACCTAATCAACTGACTGCAACCGGATTGTTCCGCGTTATCAAGATTAAAACGCGCTTTGATGAGAAAACTATCAGCCCAACCCGCGGCGATAGTTTGCTTTATCCCAACTCACGCGCGCTCGTCGTCGTTGACGCTCAGGGAAAAGAATATTTTCCTTCCGCAGCCGCGGAACGCCTCCTGCAAGATTTGAATGAGGCTGGCAAGCCATTCTCCACTCCGCTACGGCCCGGTGAGACTTATCAAACAACAGTCGTTTTTGATCTGCCGGCAGATATTAAAAGTCCCACTCTATTAGTCCACGAAGGCGAATCCGAAACTCGCTTCGTGATTGGGCACGAAAACAGTCTGCTGCATAAGAAGACGCGATTTCAGATATAGATGCAGTCATCAGGCACCGGGGACCTACAACATAATCATGAAATCATATGACGTAGTAATCATTGGCGCGGGGCTGGCTGGTCTTCAATGCGCGAGGTTGCTTGGCAGGCGTGGCTTTCGCGTCCTGCTGGTCGATCGAAAACGTTCGCTCGATCAATCGATACACACAACCGGCATCTTTGTGCGCCGCACTCTCGAAGATTTTGCTATTCCCGAAGACTGCCTCGGGCCTGGAATCAGTGACGTCACTCTATATTCTCCGTCACGTCGCTCGATGGAGTTGAGAAGTGAGCATCAGGAATTTCGTATTGGGCGCATGGGTCCTCTTTACAACCAATACCTCAAACAGTGTTTGCACGCGCAAGTGGAGTGGGCTCCTGAAACCAGCTATGTGGACCACAGTGCGGGGCCGCAGGGATTGATTATCCGACTTGGTGAACGCTCGACAACACTATCCGTAAAAGCGCGTTACCTTATCGGCGCTGATGGCGCGAACTCACGCGTTGCTCACGATCTGCAGCTTGATCTTAATCGTGAGTGGATTGTTGGCGTCGAGGATGTACTGACTGGGGTGCCACTGGACGGCCCGCCGC
>DATAOU010000372.1:0-10568 GCA_036265575.1 Pyrinomonadaceae bacterium | reverse complement strand
ATTTCATCCTGAACGTTGGTAATCAGCATGGCGTGATAGGCCGCCAGGTAACGTCCCGATTCCTGAATGATGGTCGGGTGCGGAACATTTTCGTCGTCGCACACCTGTTTGATGGTGTAGATAACGTCATTCGCAAATTCCTGAGCAGTGTAATTGGCGGAAGATTCAAAAGCAGTCTTTGAGCCGTCATAGTCGACGGCCATGCCGCCGCCGACGTCCAGAAGTTCGATCGGCACCTTCATTTGATAAATCTTGGCGTAGACTCGCGCCGCCTCTTTCATGGCATTCTTGATGCGCTTGATATCGGTTAGTTGCGAGCCGATATGGAAATGCAGCAGCTTAAGCATGCTGAGGCGATCGGCGTTTTCCAGTCGCCTGATAACCTCCAGCATCTCAGTCGTAGTCAATCCAAACTTGGCCGCCTCGCCGCCCGATTTCTCCCAGCGTCCGGATCCTTTTGAGTAGAGCTTGACGCGCATTCCCAGGACCGGCAACGCGTGTTCGTGCCGTTCAGCGATATTCAAAACGTGATCGAGCTCGTTGAGTTTCTCAATCACAATCACCACGCGTTTGCCACACGCGGCGCCGGCAAAGGCAAGTTCAATAAACTCTTCGTCCTTAAAGCCGTTGAGCACCAACAGACTGTCCGGGGTTTGTTCCAATGCGAGCGCCGCATAGAGTTCAGCTTTAGAGCCGGCTTCGAGACCAAAATCGTAGCGCGAGCCTTCGCGCAAGTACTCTTCAACCAGCGAACGTTGCTGATTGACCTTCATCGGATAGACGCACATGTGCGCGCCCTGGTATTCAAATTCCCGGATAGATCTACTAAAGGCTCTTTGAAGTTTGCGTACCTGCGCCGCCACTAGCTGCGGGAAGCGGAGCAGTACCGGCGCGCCGATGCCACGCCGGGCGAGATCGTCGATAATTTCCTTTAGATCTGCCGAGCGGGAATCGCCTTCGGCGGGCCGGACGATCAGGTTTCCCTTACGATTTACGTCGAAGTAACCCGCGCCCCAATTCTCAATGCCATATGTCTCAAGGGTCTGCTCGATTGCCGTGGTCAATTCGCGGTCTCCTGATTTGCTTGCGAGACTTGGATGCTTGGTTTCCGAAGCCTAAACGTAGTTGTGCACATCCCGAGTCGGTGTAGCGGAGATTGTCTTGGATGGGACGCTTAGTGGCGCAATGTAACAGAAAACGGCAGGAGGGTCTATAACTTTTTTGTTTCGACGAACTTTCTTTCGAGTGTTAACTAACGTCGCGAAACGGGTTATCGACGAAAAGCGATGATTCGCAAAATTCCTGTCAGCAAAATCCTTGACATGCTTTGCGAGCAAACTATAATGCCTACTTTTTTACGCGCGTCTGATTAAATGACGTTCGCACTCTGCGGCAGTAATTTTCGGCTTCCAGAACACTTCGCACCAAACTCCACGCCGGGGCGAAGAGCACCCCTAACACTCCCTTTTTCAATCAGGAGAACTCATGAATGCAAAGACTGTGTTGAAGTATGCCTCTGATCAGGGGGCAAAATTTGTTTCTGTCCGGTTTACTGACCTGCCGGGCTCGTGGCAACACCTGACTTTCCCCATCGCTGAACTAGGTGAAGACCAGTTTGAAGATGGCTTTGGCTTCGATGCTTCCTCGATCCGCGGCTGGGCGGCGATACATGAATCGGACATGCTGTTGGTGCCTGACGCCGGCCGCTTTTGGATGGACCCTTTTTCCGAGCAGCCTACGCTCTGCCTCATAGGCAACGCGGTTGATCCGATCACCAAGGAAGGCTATGCGTTCGACCCCCGTTCGGTAGCAGTTCGCGCCGAGAATTACCTGAAATTCACCGGTCTGGGGGACACGGCGTACTTTGGACCAGAGGCCGAGTTTTTCGTGTTCGATTCCGCCAAATTTCATAACGAACAACACTCGGCGGGTTATTCGATCGACTCCGACGAGGGACATTGGAACAGCGGGCGTGATGCGAATGAATTCCAGGGATCAAATCTCGGGTATCGCATCCGCGCAAAAGAAGGCTATGTGCCGGTGCCGCCAACTGACACGCTGAGCGATCTGCGTTCGGAGATTTCACTGACCCTTGCCAAATGTGGCGTCACCGTTGAGTGTCATCACCACGAAGTCGCGACCGCCGGACAATGCGAGATCGATTTTCGTTTTTCGACGCTGCTCGGAACGGCGGACAATCTGCAAGTCTTCAAATATGTAGTACGCAATACTGCTTACCAATATGGCAAAGCCGCGACCTTCATGCCCAAGCCGCTGTTTGGCGACAACGGTTCGGGAATGCACTGTCACCAGTCGATTTGGAAGAACGACAAGCCGCTTTTTGCCGGCGACGGTTACGCCGGATTGTCAGAGATGGCGCGCTATTACATTGGTGGTCTGCTGAAACACGCAGCGGCGGTAGTTGCTTTTGCGGCGCCCACGACGAACAGCTACAAACGCCTGGTGCCGGGTTTTGAGGCGCCTGTTAATCTCGCTTACTCCGCGCGCAATCGATCGGCGGCGATTCGTATTCCCATGTTCTCGACAAATCCCAAACTCAAACGGCTTGAGTTTCGTCCGCCCGATCCGGCTTGTAATGCTTACCTGGCGTTTTCGGCAATGCTGCTTGCGGGCATCGATGGCATTCAGAACCGCATCGATCCGGGCGATCCACTGGAGAAGGATATTTACGATCTTTCGCCGGAAGAACTTAAGGGTGTCCCGACATTGCCAGGTTCGTTGGACGAGTCGTTGAAGGCACTCGAAGCCGATCACGACTTCCTGTTGAAGGGCGACGTCTTCAGCCAGCAACTAATTGATCGCTGGATCAGTTACAAGCGGGAAAAAGAGATCACTCCACTGCGAATGCGCCCGCATCCGCTGGAGTTTCAGATGTATTTCGATATCTAATCGCGTTGTCCAAAGCCCAAGGTCCAAAGTCCAACTCTAAGCTATTTGAGTTGGACTTTGGCATTTACGTTCTCAGACTTTATTTCCACCCCCATGAATATTGAGCCGATCATTCTTTCGGGAACTCAGATCCGTCTCGAACCGCTCTCTTTCGATCATCTCGATGGACTATGCGAGGTAGGACTCGAGCCGGAACTCTGGCGCTGGATTCCGACCGCGATAACCAATCGCGATGAGATGCGAGCCTATGTTGAGACGGCACTACGCTCGCAAGCTGAAGGGAAAGCCATACCCTTCGCCACGGTTCTGAACGAAACCGATCAGGTAGTTGGCAGTACCCGCTTCGCTAACATCGATCGGGAAAACAAACACGTGGAGATCGGTTGGACGTGGATTGGCAAGCCATGGCAACGGACCGCCGTCAACACCGAAGCGAAGTATCTAATGCTACAACACGCGTTTGAAACACTCGGTTGCATTCGCGTCGAGTTCAAAACTGATTCGCTAAACCAACAGTCACGCAATGCGATACTTCGCATTGGAGCAAGAGAAGAAGGGACTTTTCGCAACCACATGATTACGCAGTCCGGCCGTTATCGACATTCCGTTTATTTCAGTGTGATTGATTCGGAGTGGCCGGATGTGAAGACGGTACTGGAAGCAAGACTTGCCGGGCGTTCGTAATCAGTCTGCCCTTTCCGCTAGACATCGCGCACCCCTTGCCCCAACAACTGCCGGGCTCAAATGGACCGGCATCATTTGCACATCTTCAAAGGCGAATGGCATTCAAATAGTTCAGAGTACAAGCTTTAACTTGCAACTTCTCCGCGAGAGCGCAACCTAAAGGTTGTGCCTGAACTCCTTGAATGCCATTCGGATTCGCAAGAGTAGACTAACTAAGAATAAAGTTATCTTGCAGCATCCCAGTTAAGCCTACGGCCAGGTGAAGCCAGTGAGCGGATGGCCATAAAAAGCATCCGTCTGCCAAGCCGTTTTGTTCCAGGTGCCGTCCTGCTCGCCGATGATCGTGACAGGCACGACTACTCGCTCGATACCCAGCTTATTGGATGCAGCAATGCCATTATCGAGCTTGCCGTTCGGTCCTACCGTAAACTTGATCGAACGCGCCAGCTTGTTGTTCCACAGTAGCTTGAACTCGTATTGGCCGGGGTTAGAGGCCATCTTCCACATCTCATTCGTGTTGGGCTGACCCTGCCCACCATTGGTCTTGTCCCATTCCTTTATGACAGGAAAGTCGCACTCGACGCGCGACCACTTTGCCTTCTGCGGCAAGGAGTCGTTGACGGATTGCGTCGTCCCTAGATCGACGACGCCCTCACAACTGGCTGCGCCAACTTGCGTGCCGTCCATGAACAGCCGGCCGATTTCCTTTCCTTGATAGAAGAGGTGTGGGTCAAACTTGTACGCGTCCCCGCGCACCCAGAACGCGAGGTGAAAGTTCGGGTAATCCCACCCGTAAACATCGTCCGGCGTGTACCAGATGTAGCCGATGGGAAGATTCCAGTCCTGGTCGACGTAGTACACGAACTTCTGCGCGGCCTTCGGGCCGACCTCGTTTGTGAGCGCCTTGGCGACCTTGAACTTGCCCGTAAAGAGCGTCGCGTTGGTGCCGGCTAACTCGTTGCGCAGCTTGATAGCAAAGTTGACAATGCCCACCGGCAGGATGCTTTTGTCCTCGACTTGACGACCGCCACATTCGGTCTTCCACCAGTAGCCCTTCTGCGCTTCGCCTGTGTCGCAGTCAAACGAAAGCCACGGCGCTGCGCCCCCGGGCTGCTGCACTTCCACGTAAAGTTGACTACCGCTCGCAATGGGACCATTTACGCGGAACTTAAACTCCGGGACCCAACTCCACACGTCGTAGTTTCCCTTGTAGGAGTTGTTAGTCCAGGCCGTTATGTGGAGCGTATCGAACTGCAGACTTGGCTGATCGGATCCGCCCTGTGACTGGTTAGTTGTGCTGCTGGTCGTGGCAGGCGGCATAGCTTCTGACTGCGTTGTCGCCGGCTCCGTAGTTTCCGTTGGCGTAGGTTGCGGTTTCGGCTTAGGGAGTTTGGGTATCTTGAACTGGGCTGCAGCCGTATGTGCGATAAAGAATACCGTCGCGCAAAGAACGAGAATAAAAAGAAACGAACGTCGCATTTTCGCCTCCTATCAACTGATGGAAGATGTCCTATTCCCTGGTAGCTGGATCAATTTGGGGATTCCCGAATTGCTTGTTGAAAAGCGCTGGCTCTGGGCGAGTCAGAGAATATTCTTTTCGGAGTTTCTTGGCAACAGCTTGTGTGCAAGTTTCATTATGAAGTCCGGTAAACTTTAGTTTGTAGCAGCATTACGACAAGCTAAAGCTTGTCGCACAATAGTGAGCTAAAGTGACTGGCCCTGCACCGCCCGCGTACAATGCTTCCGTGACCTCCAACGCAGAGATTGAATCACTGATTCGTGATCTTCCCGATCCGCAAAGTGCTCGCCGGTTTCTGGAAAATTTGATTAACGAGCAGCCGCGCACGCATCAAAAGCTAGTTAAAGAAACGGGTTTACTTTCCGACGCTTTGGCCCTGGCGGCTTACAGTCCGCTTTTGGCGACGACGCTTGAACAAAACCCGGATTACATTCCCTGGCTCGCGCGTGAACGTGCAGACACTCGCGTTCGTACTACCGAACAGCTGCGCGAATCGCTCGCCCGCTTTGCGTTAACGAATTCATCCTTAACGCCTGCAGTCCTGTTCGCGCGCTTTCGCCGGCGCGAGTTGTTACGCATCTATTTGCACGACGTGCGGCGCGCTCACACGCTCGTCGAGACAACCGAAGAGCTTTCAAACCTGGCCGATGCGATTCTCGACTATGCCCTGAGTCTCGCGCGGCAATCGCTCGACAACAAATATGGCGCGCCGCTTTGCGTGGACGCGCATGGTCGCATCGCAACTGCCGAGTTTTGCGTGCTAGCGCTGGGAAAGCTCGGTTCGCGCGAACTGAATTATGCTTCTGACATCGACCTCGTTTTCATTTATTCAGATGACGGCATGACGGCCGGTTCAGGGGAACGCGACAAAGTCACGAACCGCGAATACTTCATTAAGCTGGCGGAGACAATTAGTAAACTGGTGGGACAACCTGACGGCGAATCCCCTGCCTATCGCGTCGACTTGCGGCTGCGCCCGCATGGCCGCGACGGCGCGCTGGCCTCCTCGCTTGCGGAAACGCTGAAGTATTACGAGAAGACAGCTCAGGCATGGGAGCGCCAGGCACTGATTCGCAGTCGCGCCGCGGCCGGCTCTAATCAATTGTTTTCACAGTTTGTGGGCGCAGTCCAAAAATACGTTTACCGGCCAAATATTTCCGTAACGGATGCACTCGCCAGCGTCAGGTTAGCTAAACAAAAAATCGATCGCCAAATCGAACGCAGCACTTCCGGTTTCAACGTAAAACTACAACGCGGCGGTATTCGCGAAATCGAATTCATTGCCCAGGCGCTGCAGTTGGCACACGGTGGAGTGGACGAGTGGTTGCGCGGCGCGCACACGTTGATAAGTCTCGGCCGTTTAGCCGACCGAGATTTGATCTCGGAGCAGGAACGAACGCAGCTATCAGAAGCTTATGAGTTTCTGCGAGTGCTCGAGCATCGGCTGCAAATGGAACACGGACTACAAACCCACACAGTTCCTGAAAGCGATGAGCAGCGCAGTTTAGTGGCCAGGAGGATGGGATTCGCCGGCGCGTCGGCACTGGAGCGTTTCAATCGCGCTCTGGAACTGCATACGACCAACGTGCGCCGCGCTTATGATCGCGTTTTTGCGGAGAGTGCCGAAGAGGCAACTACGAGTCCTTTTGTTTTTCTACCGCAGGGAAGCGCCAATGCTCGAGAAGTAGCACTGCTGCATCACGCCGCCGGGGTGTTTGCCGCGCATCTCGGCAAACAAACGTCGCAGGCTATGGAGACCGAAACGCTCGCGCAGTTATTGACCGCCACGACGCTTCAGTCTGCAAATCCGAAACGCGCGCTGGCGCTGACAGCGCGAGTTGCTGCCTCGGTTACAAAGGCTGACGACGAAATTGAATTTTCGCGCGAGGGCTTGCAAACGTTAGTCCGCCTTTGCGGAACGTCTGAAATGTTCGGCGAGATGGTTGCTGCCAACCCGGCGTTGCTCACTGTCTTGAGTACGCCCGCGCGCAAATTGCAACAGCGAGATTATCGCGGCCAATTACGCGCTTGCGTTGATGGCGAAAAAACTTTCGCCGCGGAATTGTCTGCGTTACGGCGCGAGTGGTTCAGGCTGCTAATCGAAATCGGGGCGCAGGACGCGGCCGGTGAGATTTCAATTGCTGAGGTGAACCATCAGCAGACCGAACTGGCAATCGCCAGTATCAACGTGGCCTATCTGATCGCACGCCGCGAGCTGGGGCGTCGCTACGGCCGCGTTGATGCGGGTCCGCGCATCGCGGTGCTGGCGCTTGGGCGTCTTGCGAGTGGCGGCGTCGACTACGCGTCCGATCTCGACATCATCATCCTGTACGACTCCCTTGTTGCTTCGCCGATTCACTCGCTAACTCGCGATGAAGCCTATGCGCGCCTGTGCGAATTGATGATTGCCGCTCTCTCGAGCGTCACGCGCGAAGGCTATCTGTATCGAGTTGATTTACGGCTGCGTCCCGACGGCAAGAATGGGCCGCTGGTTTCCAGTTCAGAAAGTTTTCTGGATTATCTAAAGCAGCGCAGCGCCGTTTGGGAATGGCTGGCATACGTCAAGCTGCGCGCGGTCGCCGGTGACTTGGAACTGGGCCGGATGATTGAAACTCATGCGCGGCACGCCGTCCACGAACGCGCGGTGGCGATGGAAGTGAGTGAGTTACAGCGCGAAACGCGCCACATTCGCGAGCGACTTGAGAAAGAGAAGTCCAGGCGCCGCCGTGCGGACGCTATCGATATTAAATATGGGGCGGGCGGCATGCTTGATGTCTATTTTGCAGTTCGCTATTTGCAACTGCGCGATGACATTTCGGACGAAGGTGATGACCGCTCAACTGCTGCAACCCTGGAACGACTCGAGCGAGCGGGCTCATTGGAAACCGAGGACTATGAGGCGCTTAGCGAAGGATACGAATTGCTTCGTGCCATAGATCATCATCTTCGCCTGATTGTCGGTAAGGTGGCGAGTTTACCTTCCAGCGATCATTCTGAATCCACAGAGATTGCGATGAAGCTGGGGTTCAAGACGGCGGCGGAGCTGCACCAGACTCTGCGGGTGCGGATGCGCGCGATTCGTGCAGCATACGATCGAATTACGGTGGTAGGGAGGAACTAGAAAGTTTCCCAGGCGTAACGTGGTTAAGGAGAATTTCTCATTAATCATTTGACATCGTTCATTTGTCATCTGGCTACAGTTACGAGCAATACGCTGCTGGCCGCAGTTTTCTTTTACGGAGTTCCGTCTTCCAGGAGTCACTCAGTTCACCCACCTCCGAAATGACAGATGATTAATGCTAAATGATGACTGATAAATGGTAGGTTCCAATGAGGACCTCGCGATCCCAGAGTCTTAGGGGCGCGAACCGGAACTTTAGGCCATTCGCTCCTCGCTGCGCGATTCATACCAGCAACGCGTACACCATCGATGCCGACGTTGGCGCTCCGTCGCATCAACTTCCGCGGAAGCGGGCAGTCGTTTCACTACTTCGCGCTCCTCCTCTTCGAGTTCCTGCCAACTCTTCATTCTGTGGCCACAGCGCGAGCAGCGGTCTTCAGTGTTCATTTCGAAACCACCTCAGCAAGAACGTGACAGAAATTGCTTGTTTACGGGCCCTGCTCAATCGTGTAACTTAACTACGTCGATAAGCTTTGGCTTGTCGTTGCTGCTCCAAATTAAACTTTGTCGGACACTACATTGTCGAGCAACAAACGCGAGCCGCGACGCATCAGTAAATTGAGAACCGAATAAGGACCACGAAATGTTTCGTATTAAAGCCTCTTATACAGGTCAGTTGGAACTGAAAACCACGCTCGAACGAGCGCGCGAATTTTTTGGCGACTTCAAAAACTTTGCCGACTTAATGCCGGGCATCGAAGGCATTCGCAAAGAAAGCGGCGGCATCGCTCGCTGGATCGTGCGCGCCGAGGTGCCGGTAATCGGTTCAGTTCAGGCAAGTTTTGCGGTGCGCAAGACGGAAGACCGGCCCGAGCGACTGGAATGGTCGCCGGCGGGCTCAGAGATGAAAAACTATTTGCGCTACGCGGCCAATTTTGAAGTACGCGGCCACAGCGTCCTGATCAAAGTTTCGCAGCATGTTGAGCTGCGCCGGTCGCACGCGCGCGAGTTGCATCGCTTTGCGGCATTGGTGGGGGAAGGCGCTATCAGTTCGGAAATGCAGAAGCGCGTCGGCGAGATGATCAAAACTTTTCTTGAGCGCGCGCGGGTGAAACTGGAAGGCGAGTCGAGCCTGGAGCAGGAAGCCTAGCAGGCTACCGGCAAGCGAAAAGAAAATTTACCATTTACCATTTTCCATTTCTCATTTTTCATCGCCAGCATTTCGCAACTTCAGGGCTCCTTTAGGGAGCCTTTTTTTGCAATTAGATTCAGCAGGAATTTCCCGGCTGCCCGGAAGCGCAACGGTGTGCTTGCTTTTTTCTGAAATCGAAAATGAGAAATGGTAAATGGCAAATGGTAAATCTTCTGTTGCTATCAATCCCACTCATCATGGGCAGGCAGGAACGCCCCTCCTAATTCTTCCCGTAGCTAATCATATTCGCAAACATCCGAAAGCCGCTCGGCACCCCGGCTCGCAGTTGCCGGTACCACACCATGCTCGTATAGATGTAGTTTCCCTTGCCGTACTTGGCCACTAACAATCCTCCCGTTAAAGGTTTCTCACCCGGGTCGTTCATCGAAAATAAAGCGCTATAGTGACTGTCCCATTCCTTTGGGTAGTAAAGCCCGCGCTCCTGAATCCAGTTATCAAAGTCGCTTGGCCTGATCTTGTTGGGGCTGTTCAGCAGCGGATGAGCGGGCTGCAGGAACTTTACCTGCGCGGTTTCATCAGTGACGCGTTCATCGCCAAGCAGAATCGGATAGGGAGCCAACTGCGGGCGGTTACGTTTGGGATCAGGATTCCACTCGTTCGACTTGTGATAGAAAACGATCAGCGTGCCGCCGTTGTTAACGAATTCAAGCAGCCTGGCATTGGCAGCGATCAACTCCGGATGTGCTTCGTAGCCGCGGTTGTCGATAATGATCGTGGTGTAGGACGAAAGGTCGGCAGTTTTGATTTCTTCTGCCGCTATTGCTTTAGCAGACACGCCAAGGGCCGCCAGCGATTGTTCGATCGTTTTATCAAAACTTGGTACGTATCCAACCTGCAATCCCGCCGCCACTCGCGCATTGCTATACACGACCGGAACTGTGGCTTCGGTAATCGAAGTCTTGTTCGCACTAATTATGGAAATGTGAACAGAGCCCGAACGTCGTAGGTCGGGCAGGTTCTTCGGGTCGGGAAATGCACCCTTAGGCGTTACCTTTTCACCTCGCGTTTCGCCGGGCGCCATCACCAGGGGGAACTCGGCGGTAGCTACATTACCCTTGGGCCCTGAAAGGTCCGCGCGCGTTATGCCTCGAAACGGTGTCAACAAGTGGTTGACCAGTTTC
>DATAOU010000371.1:0-2416 GCA_036265575.1 Pyrinomonadaceae bacterium | reverse complement strand
TTGTTGTGGGTGGTTGCCGTAACCGCGCGAAATCAGGACCCGTTTGCTTGGCAGGTCAATCTCGTTCACGTCACCCACCAATACCTCTACTTTACGAAGCAACTTCCGGAGGGGGTTTACGATGTTTGTGATTTCGAGATCGCTCGCGGCGATCTCGTGAAGCATCGGCGTGAACAGGAAAAAGTTATCGCGACTAACGAGGGAAATCTCCACCGCACTCTGGCGCGCCAGCAATTTCTCGAGATGCATGGCGGCATAAACTCCGCCAAAACCACCGCCGAGAATAACGATCCGCTTTTTGCGCGGCCTACGGGTCACTCGAATGATCATGGAGTCCTTCCTGCAACGAAAGCGGCTGGTGGGCAGCGTTCGAGAAGCGTTGATGCCGCTAGGGCTGCCGGGCAGACGGCAGCTCGGCTTTTGCGTCTAACAAGCCAGGCTGCGCTACTCCGCCACCGCCGGACTGACCCAGTCCCCTCTCAATTTCATCTCGCGCTGCGCTGAACTCTTTCACAGCCCGGCCCATACCCCGGGCGAGCTCAGGCAGTTTCTTCGCGCCGAACAGAAGTAAAACAATGAGCAGGATTACGATCATGTCCGGTCCCATAAGATTGAGGATACTAGCGATCATTGGAGTCATAAGCGTGTTTGGTTAGCGGTAATTTGCTCTTCGCTTATTCAACCAATTTGATGGATTTATATTCCCACAGAGTGATGTGGAGCGGGGTTTGACTGGCTTGGCACCTGTGAGATGACCTCGGCTGCCGAGTTTTTGCATGCAAGGATGGAATAAAACTGCGCCCCGCCAGTCTCATTAGATGGGTAGTACTGCACCGAATGGGTGTGTCAGACCAGAACTTACGCACGTGAAAATGTCATGGCTTTATTGTTGAACGCAGAACATGCTTTTGGGCTCGAAGATTTCGAATCGACCGCAAAGATTGTGAAATTCGCCATAGTCCCCAAGAAGCACGAAGAGCCGGATCAATCTCCAAAAGAAGAGCTAATGTCTTTTGAAGCAGCGATGCTCCCTCATCTTGATGCTGCGCACAATTTGGCGAGATGGCTGCTTCGCAATGAACAAGATGCGCAGGACGTCGTGCAAGAGGCTTATCTGCGTGCGTTCAAATCGTTCGGCGGATTCCACGGCTCCAACGGCCGGGCTTGGCTGCTGACGATTGTCCGAAATACCTCGTACACACTACTAAAAAAGAACCATGCCGTCGACCTGACGACAACTTTTGATGAAGAAATACACGGATCTGGCCACGAGTCGGTCAGTCCCGCAACGATTCTGGAGCATGCTGAAGACGCGGAACTAGTTAAGCAAGCAATGGATGAATTGCCAGCCGAGTTCCGTGAGATCTTGGCGCTGAGACATCAGGAAGGTCTCTCCTACAAGGAGATAGCCGACATCGCGCAAATTCCGCTGGGTACGGTCATGTCGCGGTTGGCTCGCGCACGGGACAAACTTAAGGAATGTTTGGCGGCTCGGATCGGTAAGGAGAAATAGATGAACTGCGAAGAAACTACAAAACTGATGGATGGTTATTTGGATGGCGAATTGGATGCCATTACCAACCAGGCGATTGAACAGCACTTGCGCGAGTGCCATAACTGCGATCAGGCCTACAAAACCCAACGCTCGCTAATTCGCGCAATTGGCAACGCCACCCCTTATTACAAGGCGCCCTCAGAATTACGTGAGCGAATTCAATCCTCGTTGCGAAAAGAGATTGCCGAACAGTCTAACGGGAGCGGCATCCCGGTAGATGCTCGGCCGCTAATCGCAAAAGAGCACGCAGAGTCACGGTCGATTCTTTTTGGAACCTCATGGAATTGGCTAGCTCTCGCCGCTGCCATCGTTTTTGCAGCCGTTATCGTCTGGAATGTAGTGCCCCGATTGCAGCGACCAGCCGCTGATCAGTTTCTCGCGACGCAGCTTATCGCCAGTCATGTGCGTTCGCTTATGGCAAACCACCTCACGGACGTTGCTTCCTCCGACCAGCATACCGTAAAGCCTTGGCTGGACGCCAAGCTCGATTTTGCCCCTGCGGTGGTCGACCTTTCTACCGACGGATTTCCCTTGATTGGGGGACGTCTTGATTATCTCGATAATAGGCCGGTAGCGGCTCTGATTTATGGGAGGCGAAAGCATTTCATTAACCTGTTTGTTTGGCCGGCGGGATCGAATACGATCGGCGCCGCCAACGCGATGTCACACCAAGGCTATCAGCTTCTGCACTGGGTCGACTCGGACTTTAACTACTGGGCGGTGTCTGACGTTAACGCTAATGATTTGCAGACTTTCAAAAACAAGTTCGAGGAGCAAACGTCGCATCACTAAGAGCGGTCCACATTTAGCGAATTCAAAGGACCATAATTCCGGCACTCCGGCGCGTTGGCGCATTCGGTC
>DATAOU010000370.1:0-15699 GCA_036265575.1 Pyrinomonadaceae bacterium | reverse complement strand
CACGACCGCGAAACAGATTTGAAAGAGGCGCCGGACTTTACCAGTTATCTGAAATGGCTTGAACAGCAGGACACGCAACAAGCGGAAAAATTCTGGCGCGCGGAGCTCGCGGGTATTGTTGGGCCAAATATTCTGCCAGTTGATGGTGGTGCGGCTAAGGATGGCTCAGTAGTTGACTCGTTTGCGGAACAAACCGTCTCGTTGTCCAAGGAACTGACGGCGGCAATTCGCGACTGTGCAAGGCGACACCATTTGACGATCAGCACTGTGTTGCAGGGCGCGTGGGCCATGCTCTTAAGCCGCTATGCCGCGAACGACGACGTTGTGTTCGGGATAACAGTATCAGGCCGGCCTTACGATCTGCCGCAGGTCGAGTCGCTGGTAGGCTTGTTGATAAATACTTTACCTGTCCGCGTGAAGCTAGCTGACAACGGATCCATTGTCGACTACCTGAAGCAAATTCAACGCCGAGTATCGGGCGCACTCGAATACGAACACTGCTCGTTAAAGCAGATTCAAAACTGGAGCGACGTGCCCTTTAATTTGCCGCTCTTTGAGACCCTCGTGGTGTTTGAGAATTTCGCGGGCTCGGGTTCGTCTTTTGATCTGGAAGGAACGATCGAAGTTTCCAGCGCGCAGCTTTCAAGAACTAACTATCCGCTGACGCTCGTGGTAAATCCGGGGGACGAAATGCAGCTCCAGCTGATTTACCACCGCAACCGCTTCGACGATGAAGTGATCGAACGGATGCTGGAACACTTATCGAACATTCTTGCGGGCATTGCCGCGGATATCGAGCAATCGCCGCGAAGCGTGTCAATGTTGAGTGCGGTCGAAAAGCAAAAGCTGCTGATCGATTTCAATAATACCGCCAGAGATTTTTCCGCCGAGGCAGTCACGCGCATGTTCGAACGCCAGGCTGAAGTAGGTGCGAACGCGATTGCCGTGGTTTGTGAAGCCGAAGCGATCACTTATTCCGACTTGAATGCGCGGGCAAATCGACTAGCGCATCATCTCAAACAACTTGGGGTAGGCGCGGAAAGTCTGGTGGGAATTTGCTTGCCGCGATCGCCGGCCATGGTGACGGCTGTGCTCGCTATCCTCAAAGCCGGCGGCGCGTACGTGCCTCTCGATCCTGCTTATCCAACAGATCGGCGTGCGTTCATGCTTGCCGACAGCGGCGCCAAAGTGTTGTTGACGGAGTCGACGCTCAGGAATCAATTTCGGGATTACAAGGGCACGCTAGTGTGCCTGGACACTGCGGCTGAGGAGATCGCAGCGCTGGCTTCTACCAATCTTTCCGCAGCGGCTAAGCCTTCGGACGCTGCCTATGTCATTTACACCTCGGGTTCGACAGGAAAACCGAAAGGCACGCTGATCGAACACCGTTCGCTGCTGAACTTTACACAGGCGGCCACTCTCGCATATGGCATTAGCGACCGCGATCGAGTGCTGCAGTTTGCCTCGCTTAGTTTCGATACCAGCGCTGAAGAAATATTCCCAACCCTGACAACAGGCGCGACGCTCGTGTTGCGAACGGAATCAATGATCAGTTCCGCCGAGCACTTCCTTGAGGCATGCAGCAAGTTTGGAATCACAGTGCTCGACCTGCCGACGGCCTACTGGCACGAACTAACCGTTGACCTGGTCACCGACAAGTTGTCGCTTCCGCAATCTATTCGTCTCGTGATTCTGGGTGGGGAAAAGGCGTTACCAGGCCGGCTCGCTACCTGGCGTGAACACGTTGGCGACGGCGTTTGCCTGGTGAACAGCTATGGTCCAACTGAAGCCACTATCGTAGCAACGATTTGCGATTTGTCGGCTGCAGGCGCAAACAAAGTTTCCGCGGCGCCCATTGGCCGGCCAATCGCTAACACGATTCTTTACGTTCTGGATTCCAATTTGAATCCTGTCCCGGTGGGTTTGCCGGGCGAACTCTACATCGGCGGTGCGGGTGTCGCGCGCGGTTATCTCAACCAGCCTGAGCTCACGAACCAAAAATTCGTTCCGAATCCGTTCGCCGAGGAGCGCGCACCCAGACTGTATCGCACCGGTGATGTGGTTTGTTATGGACCCGACGGCAATCTTGAGTTTCTAGGCCGCATCGACAACCAGGTGAAGATCAGAGGTTTCCGCATCGAGTTGGAAGAGATTGAGCAGGCAATACGAGAGCACACGAAGGTGGCCGAGGCAGTGGTGCTCGCGGCTGAAGATGGCGGCAATAAGAAACTGGTCGCTTACGTAGTGGGCGTCCGCGATGCGCAGTCTCTTGCGGCCGCTGAACTGCGGCAATTTCTGAGCGCTAAGCTGCCCGGATACATGATGCCGGCGACGTTTACGTTCATCGATGCGATCCCGCTGATGCCGAATGGCAAAACTGATCGGCGCGCGCTGCTGAATCTCGGGCAGTTCCCGGACGCCTCAGCTCCCGAAAACTTCGAAGCACCACGCAGTCCGCTCGAAGAATCAATCGCTGAAATCTGGACCAAAGTTTTGCAGATCGAACACCCCGGCATTCACGAAAACTTTTTTGAGTTGGGCGGACACTCGTTGATGGCCGCCAAACTAATTTCGAATCTGCGACGGCAGTTGCACGTCGATTTGAACCTAATCGATGTGTTCCAGTCACCAACGATCGCAAAGTTAGCTGCATTAATTTACGAGCGACAAACCGAGAGTGAAGCTGATGAGGACCTGGCTTCGCTTTTGTCAGAGATCATGAACCTTTCGGACGAAGAAGCACAGCAGCGTCTAACCGCCGAGATCGGAAAAGGCGGCCTGCGTGCGCGAGCGTTAAAGATGGCCATCATCGCCAGCGGCGCTATGCAGTTGTTGGCGGACGCACTTTAGAACAAGCGAGGCAGAACAAACGTGGCAACGACTGCATTGGATATTAGACAACAGTTGGCCGGCCTGTCGCCTGCGAAGCGGGCGCTGATCGAGCTGAAACTGCTCAAGAAAAAAGCGGACCAGGGGGAGCCCCAGCCCATGATTTCCAGGCGGCCGGAAGGCACGCCGGCGCCGCTTTCGTTCTACCAGCAGGGCCTTTGGGTGTTGAGCCAATTGATGCCGGAGACGTCGCTGTATCACGTGCCGAAAGCTGTGAGGCTGACAGGCGCGCTTGACGTCGCTGCCTTAAAGAAGACATTGGACCATTTGGTCCAACGCCACGAGGCATTGCGAACGACCTTTGCGACGACCGAGGGCGTACCGATGCAAGTCGTGCGCGAGCAGCTTGAGCTGGCGTTGCCGATAGTGGATCTCAGCGAACTGGACGAGGCTGAAAGGGAACTGGAAACAGCCCGTGTGCTGAGGGAAGAGACACGACGCCCATTTGATCTTGCACAGGGCCCACTAATCCGAGCACTGCTGGTGCGACTCGCCGAGAACGAGCACGTACTTCTGATTGCGATGCACCACATCATTACCGACGGCTGGTCGATTGGCATAATGCATCGCGAGTTCATGGATTTATACGAGGCGTTCTCAACTGGACAACCTTCGCCGCTACCGGAACTGAAAATTCAGTATCCCGATTACGCGCTCTGGCATCGCCAGTGGTTTCAGGGCGAAGTCTATGAGTCGCAGCTTGCCTACTGGAAAGACCAGTTCAAGACGCTGCCTCCTCCACTCGAGTTGCCAACAGACCACCCACGCCCATCGATCCAGGCGCATAAAGCATTCCGCGGATCCAAGCGGAAACTGACACTGTCCAAAGAGTTGACGCAGAAGCTGAAGGAGTTGTGCCAGAAAGAAGAAGCAACTCTCTTCATGGTGTTGCTGGCTGCATACCAGGTGCTACTCCATCGTTACACCGGCGAAGAAGATATTGTTGTGGGTTCGCCGATCGCCGGGCGTTGTCTTGCCGAAACCGAAAGTCTGATTGGCCTGTTTGTGAACGCGCTCGCGTTGCGCGTCGATCTATCAGGGAATCCCAGCTTTCGCGAATTGCTGGGTCGCGTGAAGGAAGTTGCCCTCGGCGCCTATGCACATCAAGACTTGCCGTTTGAAACCCTGGTAAAAGAAGTACAGCCGGACCGCACGCTCGCGCGCAACCCACTGTTCCAGGTGATGTTTGTGCTGCAAAGCGAATCGATCCCCACGCTCGAACTCCCCGGCTTAACTGTAAGCCATGTGCAAGTCGAGAATATTGTGGCGAACTTTGATCTAACGCTTGACTCGGTCGAGAAAAATGGCCAACTCGAGTGTTTGCTGGAAAGTAACGCCGATCTTTTCGACGACGATACGATCACTCGTTTGCTGGGGCACTTCGAAAACCTGCTGCAAGGGATTGTTAACAAACCGCACACACGCATTTCGGATCTGCCGTTGTTAAGCGAAGCGGAGCGTCATCAGTTGCTGGTCGAATGGAACGACACGCGCAGCGATTATCCGGCAGACAGCGGCGTACACGCCTTATTCGAACAGCAAGCGCGAGCCACGCCAGACGCAATTGCGCTGATCTTCGCTGATGAAACAATTACCTATCGAGAATTGAATCATCGCGCCAATCAGATGGCCCACTTCCTGATCGCGCAGGGGGTACGTGCAGAGGATCGTGTCGGCATCTGTCTCGATCGTTCCCCGGCGCTGATCATTGCCGTGCTTGGAATCCTGAAAGCCGGTGGCGCTTATGTGCCCCTTGATCCTGGATACCCCGGCTCGCGGTTGGCTTTCATGATCGAAGATGCCGCGGTCACACTTCTGTTAACTGAACAGAAATTGGCTGTGTCATTCCAGGAGCAGAACGTCAAAACGATCTGCATCGATGAGATTGCGGCGGAAGTTGCGGCCTGCGCCGGAACGAATCCGTGTGGCGATGCCGGGCCGAATAGCCTTGCTTATGTGATGTACACCTCGGGCTCAACCGGCAAACCAAAGGGCGTAGCCATAACGCACAAGAATATTGTGCGGTTGGTGAAGAACACGAACTACGCCGATTTCTCCAGCGACCAGGTGTTCCTGCAATTCGCGCCGATTTCCTTTGATGCGTCGACGTTTGAAATCTGGGGCAGCCTGTTGAATGGAGCGCGTTTGGCGTTGATGACGCCGGGCGCGGCGTCGCTTGATGAGTTGGGGCGGGCGCTCAAACGCTATCAGGTGACGACGCTGTGGCTGACGGCCGGCTTGTTCCATTTGATGGTCGATACGCATCTCGACGATTTGCGCGGACTAAAGCAGTTGCTGGCCGGCGGAGATGTTTTATCTGCGCCACACGTCAGGAAAGTTGTGACTGAGCTCAAAGGTTGCCGGGTAATCAACGGCTATGGACCAACAGAAAACACGACCTTCACCTGTTGTTATCCCGTCGACAATCCGGCGGCAATCAATGGTTCCGTGCCAATTGGCCGGGCCATCTCTAACAGCTATGTTTACGTCCTGGACCAGCATTTGAATCCCGCGCCCATTGGAATTCCAGGCGAACTCTACATCGGCGGCGATGGTGTGGCGCGTGGTTATCTAAATCAGCCGGAGTTAACCGCCGCAAAATTCATTACTGATCCCTTTCGCAACGGCGACGGCACGCAGCTTTATAAGACTGGCGATCTGGTGAAGCGTCGCTCAACCGGCGAACTCGATTTTCTTGGTCGCATCGACAGTCAGGTAAAGGTGCGTGGCTATCGCATCGAGCTCGGCGAAGTTGAAACGGTATTGGCGCAACATGACAGCGTGCGGGACGCAGTGGTCCTGGTGCGCAAAGACGAAGGCGACAAGCATCTGGCGGCTTACGTGGTGCCGCGAGCGGGAACGACGCCCACCCCAACTGACTTGCGCCTCTTTCTCAGCGAGAGACTGCCCAGTCAAATGGTGCCGTCACTTTTCGTTGTGCTTGCAGCGTTTCCCTTGTCCGCCAACGGCAAGATCGATCGAACAGCATTAGCTGCGATTAATGTAAATGCGGCGAACGACGGTGAGACTCGGGAACGCTGTGTGCAACCGCAGGACAAACTAGAGCTGAAGCTGCAGCGGATTTGGGAGCGCGTTTTGGCGGTGAGTCCTATTGGCATGGACGATAACTTTTTCGACCTTGGTGGCCATTCACTGCTCGCCGTTCGGTTGTTTGCACAGATCGAAAAATCGCTGGGCCGCAATCTTCCGCTCGCGACTTTATTCCAGGCCCCGACGATCCGTCTGCTCGCCGAAGTGCTGCGCAGAGACGGTTGGACTGCGCCCTGGTCGTCACTGGTGTTGCTGCAAGGTGGCGGCAACCGGCGGCCTTTCTTCTGTGTGCATGCTGCCGGCGGCAACGTGCTTGAGTATCACGCGCTCGCACAGTTGTTGGGATCGGACCAACCTTTTTACGGATTTCAGGCACAAGGGTTGGACGGGAATCAAGCGCCGCACACCTCGATTAAAGAAATGGCGGCGCACTACATCCGCGAAATGCGCGAAGTGCAACCCACGGGTCCATATCTTATTGGTGGCAGATCGTCAGGCGGCACGGTTGCGTTTGAGATGGCTTGCCAGTTGGCGGCTGCGGGCGAACAGGTAGACCTGCTGGCTTTGCTTGACGCTTATCCCGCCGGCTATTTCAAGTTGTTGCCGGGCTCTGCATCGCTTTCACAGCGGGCGGTCCGCTATGCGAAGAGGATACGAACGCATTGGCAGAACATTCGTGAACAGAAAGGGCTGGAGAAACTTTCGTACCTAACCGGCAAGCTGAAATTCGCGCCGGCTAAGACGAAACACAAAATCTATCGGCGCGTTTTCAAGTTGTACAAAAAGATAGGCCGACGCTTGCCGCCCGTGCTGAGAAATATTGAAGAGCTGAACTTCGCGGCAGTTAAAGATTACGTGCCGCAAGTTTACTCCGGACACGCCACGCTATTTCTGGCGAGCGATGATCGGACCGCCGCATTTGACGTTGAAGAAGGCTGGCAGGGTTTGGTCGCCGGGGGACTGGAAAAAATTCACGTCTCGGGTAATCACCTCGACATCGTGAAAGAGCCACACGTGCGAACGCTCGCAGAGAAATTGCGTGTTTGTCTCGATCGCGCCAATGGTCAAATTGACGTGCGGTAAGACGGCCAAGTGGTAATGAATTCTGGCAAGCGCATGCTTTTGAGACTTTTAACTTACTACCAACTAATCGAACGGGCGTGAAGGGGAGAGAGCTTGGGCTGTTCCGCATTAAAGTTCTGGCCAAAGTGAGTTCAAACAACGTATGAGTACAAGTTCCGCTGTATATCCCGTCAAGTCCGCCGCGCCGCCACTGGTCAACCTGGGCTTTTTGCGTCCGAACAGTCCCTTACCGCTAGTGCTACGGCCGGCTACTCGCGGCGTAAACCTTATTGAATGGGCGAGGAGCAATACAGCCTTCATCGACCGGTCGCTGTTGCAACACGGGGCCGTTTTATTTCGTGGCTTCAACCTTACCGAGGTTGAGGAATTCGAACGCTTAATCGAGGCGGTGTCCGGACCACTCCTGAATTATTCGTATCGCTCGACGCCGCGCAGTTTGGTTTCCGGCAGAATTTATTCCTCGACTGAATACCCGGCGCACCAGTCAATTCCGCTACACAACGAAAATTCTTATTCGCGTAGTTGGCCCATGAAGCTCTGGTTCTTTTCGATGCAGGTGGCGAAACAGGGCGGCGCAACACCCATCGCGGATAGCAGGCAAATCTTTAAAGCGATTCCAGCGGAGATTTGCGATTCGTTTGTGCGCAAGGGGCTGCTGTATGTGCGCAACTACGGCATCGGGCTTGATCTTCCGTGGCAGGAGGTTTTTCAGACTTCCAGCAAGGCCGTGGTTGAAAACTTCTGTCGCAAGTCAGACATGGAATTTGAATGGCTTGCCGACGACCAGTTGCGCACGAAACAAGTTTGTCAGGTGGTGGAAAGACATCCGCGCACTGGCGAGGCGGTTTGGTTTAATCAGGCGCACCTGTTTCACGTGTCGAGGCTGCCACTGGAAGTTCGCGAGTGGCTGCTGTTGTCGCTGGGCGAGCAAAATCTGCCGCGCAATGTTTATTTTGGCGACGGGTCGCCGATCGAAGATGAAATTATCGACGAGATTGCTCGCATCTGCGACGAGCACTCGATTGTTTTTCCCTGGCATGAAGGCGATGTGCTGCTGCTCGACAACATGCTTACCGCGCATGGGCGCAAGCCGTTTGTCGGCAAACGCAAGGTAGTTGTTGGTATGGCTGAACCGAATCAACCGGCATACGCGCGCGCGGCCCGGCACGAAATTTTAAGCAATATTTGAGGGCAGCCTGCGCACTATTCAGAAGCAAAACCTATGGCAACTCTTGTTCAAGAAATCCTAAATATCAGAGAAAGAATAACCGGCGGCTTATCGCTGCGCCGGCATGTCGCGGACGAGTTTAATAACACTGCCCGCGCGTACCCTTACGACAAGTGCGTGCACGAGCTTTTCGAAACCCAGGTGCAACGCACACCATCAGCTATTGCTGTCGTCGCAAACGATCGGCAACTGACTTATGCCGAGCTCAACGAGCGCGCCAACCAACTTGCGCGTTTCTTGAGACGTTTCGGTGTCGGACCCGATTCGCTCGTGGGTTTATGTGTGGATCGTTCGCTGGAAATGATCGTGGGCATTCTTGGTATTTTGAAAGCGGGGGCCGGATACGTTCCCATGGATCCAGGATATCCGGCGGAACGGTTAGCTTTCATGCTGCAGGATGCGAATGTCTTTGTGTTGCTGACCCAGTCGCATTTGCTGGACCAACTACCGGCGCACAACGGACCGCGCCTTTCGCTTGATTCAGACTGGGATGTTATCGCCAAGGAGCGCAAAGAGAATCTGGCAGCGTGGGCCAACCCCGCGAACCTCGCATACGTTATTTACACTTCGGGCTCGACTGGAAAACCCAAGGGCGTGATGATTCACCACCGCGGCCTGGTCAACTATTTGAGCTGGGCTACTGAAACGTATGAAGTCGCCGAAGGCTGCGGCGCGCCCGTCCATTCCTCCATTTCTTTTGACCTGACTATCACGAGTCTCTTTGCCCCTTTAATGGTGGGCCGCAGCATATTCCTGGTCGCTGACGGCATTGAGAACCTGGTCGAGGCGTTGCTCGCGCGCGACAACTATAGTCTCGTCAAAATTACCCCAGCCCACTTAAGAGCGTTGGCTGAGTTAATGCCTGCCGATCAAGTTCGTGGCCGCGTGCGTGCATTGATAATCGGCGGCGAAGCATTACACCTCGAGAATCTTGCGTTCTGGCGCACCAATGCCCCGTTGACCCGGTTGATAAATGAGTATGGGCCAACTGAAACGGTTGTCGGCTGTTGTGTTTATGAAGTAGCTGAAAACGATCCAACGTCTGGTCCGGTACCCATTGGCACACCGGTGGCAAATTCGCAGCTTTACGTTCTTGATGAATCGCTTCAGCCGGTAGACAAGGGAGCGACAGGTGAACTCTTCATCGGCGGCGATGGGGTGGGCCTGGGCTATCTCAATCGCAGACAACTGACAGACGACCGCTTTATTCCCGACCCCTTCAGCCGGAACTGTCGTGGCCGCCTCTATCGCACCGGCGACCTTGCGAAGTTTAACGACGAAGGTAACCTGGTTTATCTGGGCCGGATTGATAATCAAGTGAAGATTAAAGGTTTTCGTATCGAGCTTGATGAAGTGGAAACGATACTTAGTCAATTCAGTGGGGTGCGCGAATGTGCGGTGGTGGCCCGTGGAGACGCGACCGGTGAAAAGCGCTTGATCGCGTATGTCGTGACGGACGCGGAAGTTGATGAATTGCGAAAGACGATGAAGACCAAGGTGCCGGAATATATGGTGCCCAGTACGTTTGTGAAGATGAAATCGCTGCCACTGACGACAAATGGAAAAGTCGATCGTCAGGCTTTGCCCGCTCCGGACCGCAAGCAGAACGGCTGCACGGAAAACTGCGCCACTAAACACTCTCAGGCTGAGAAGACGCTCATGAAAATCTGGGCGGAAGTTCTCAAGGTCGAACAGGTGGGACTCAACGATAACTTTTTTGATCTCGGCGGCGACTCGATTCTTGGGACGCTGATTCTCGCCCGGGCGGCACAGGCGGGCGTCAAATTCTCGCCGCGCCAGTTGTTTGAGCACCAGACTATCGCCGCATTAACAAATGCTACGAGCTAAGGCATTCAATAACGGATCGGTTGCGGTGAAACCGTCCCGGTTTCCCGGCCTTGCCCTGGATGTTTCTGAGGTCCACCTGTGGCAGGCATCATTGGAAGGCCGACCGGCTGATATCTTTGAATCCTTCCTATCTGCAGACGAATTAGCCCGCGCCAATCGTTTTCACTTTGCTGAGGACCGGACACATTTTGTAGTGGCTCGCGGTCTGCTGCGAAATCTGTTGGCGGCTTATCTGGGCATCGACTGTGCGGCGCTAAGATTCTCGTACGGCGTGAAAGGGAAGCCGTTCGTGGTGCTCGAGGGCCAAACACAGATCAATTTCAATCTTTCACATTCGCATGGCCGCGCCGCGTTTGCGTTCACTCGCGGACGCGAGCTGGGCGTTGACCTGGAATACGTGAAACCGGATTTCGATGCGGAGTCAATCGCAACGCGCTTCTTTTCTCGGTCAGAAGTGTTGGCGCTGCGAACGGTACCCGCCGAAGTCCGCAACCAGGCGTTCTTTAATTGCTGGACGCGCAAGGAAGCCTACATAAAAGCGCGTGGCGAAGGATTGTCGATGCCGCTTGACGAGTTTGATGTCAGTCTGAGGCCGGGTGAGCCGGCCGCATTACTAAACAACTACCGCGAAGAGCGAGAAGTAAAGCGGTGGTCCATGAAAAAGATTCCGACGCCCGCAGACTTTGTTGGCGCGTTGGTGGTCGAAGGTCACGACTGGCAGTTGAAAAGTTTTAGTCTGGAAAAACCCCAGGCAGCGCAGGTATCCGCGAATGTTGCTGCCCTGGAACGTCCTCAGCAACGCAGCCTATCACTCGGCTGAAGTCCCAGTTTCCGCTTCTTCTTTTTTCTTTCGCCACATGCCCGCGATTTGATTTGCCTCGGCCTGGGTCATGTTGTCGTAGATGTCTGCAGTGTTTTTACACACGCCATCCTCCAACTCGCGCACTTCCCAATCCGGGGCCTCCGGATCAGTGCCGGCGCGTCCCGGCTTCACGCGAATCTCATAAGAAATCTCAGGCGAGTTGTTTTCAGTATCCATCAGTGCGTTCCTTTGCGTTATTGTCCAGCGATCGATCCGGGAAAATCTATCACAGTTTATTGCCTGAGCGTCAGCCTGCGTCCTGAGCAATTCTCTGCGCGTAGTTAGTGTTCTCGGTGCCTCGGTGGTGCATGCAACCATCGCTCAAGAACCACCACCGAGTCACAGAGAACACAAAGGACGCACAGATACCCGCAGAAAAGTTTTGCTTGGGACGCAACCGTCAGGTAGCATGACGGCGCTCCTACAGCCGTCGCTCTCTGAAATTTGTTCCGCGACTGCACCGGCTAAAGCCCGTGCTACCTAAAAACTATGTGCACTGATAGACGAGACTTTCTAAAACGATCAACTGCATTGGCAGGCGCGGGTCTGCTCGGCGGTTTTGCATTTGCTGAACCGGCGGCAGCTCAACAGCGCGAAGCGCCGGAAGCGATTCGGAAACTCAAAAAGATGATCGGCGACGTTAAGCCAATCTCGCTGGGCGAACGAAATGCGCGCATTGAAAAGGCGCGCCGCCTTATGCGTGAAAAGCGCATCGACGCCATTTATCTTGAACCAGGCGCCAGCATGTTTTATTTCACCGGCATGCAGTGGGGAAACAGCGAACGCATGTTCGCGCTGGTTATTCCGGCGCGCGGTGACATCGCGTGGGTCTGTCCCAAGTTCGAAGAAGAACGCGCGCGCGAGTTAATCAAAGTCGGTACGGACATCCGCACCTGGGAAGAAGATGAGAGTCCTTACCAGCGCGTCGCCGAAATTTTTCGTGACCGTGGCGTCCGCACCGGCAAAGTGGGCATGGAAGAGCGTGTGCGGTTTTTTCTTTTCGACGGCATTCGCAAGGCGGCACCCGCGCTGCAGTACGTTAGCGCCACTCCAATAACGGCCGGCTGTCGCATGTACAAGTCGCCGGCCGAGATTGCGCTGATGCAGAAGGCCAACGACATCACGCTCGTGGCTTACAAAGCAGCGCACGATTCGATGCGGGAAGGAATGCCGCAGGACGAATTTGCGCGCAACTGTGCGGCGGCGTTCCAGGCACTTGGCGCACCGGGTGGAATCTTTGTCAGCTTCGGCAAGTACACCGCTTTTCCGCACGGTTCAGTCACGCCGCAGAAACTTAAAGAAGGCGATGTCGTGTTGATGGATGGTGGTTGCGCTGTTGATGGGTATCAGTCAGATATCACCCGGACTTTCGTATTTGGCAAACCGACTGCGCGGCAACGCGAGATCTGGAACCTTGAGCGTCGTTCGCAGGATGCAGGATTCGCAGCGGCAAAGATTGGCGCGCCCTGTGAAGCAGTCGACGCGGCTGCGCGCAAGGTGATCACTGACGCCGGCTTTGGTCCTGATTACAAAGTTCCGGGACTGCCGCATCGTACCGGTCATGGAATCGGCCTCGATGGTCACGAATGGACCAACTTCGTGCGCGGTAACAAGACGCCGATTCAGCCCGGCATGTGCTTTAGCGACGAGCCAACGATTGTGATCTATGGCGAGTTTGGGATTCGCCTGGAGGACTGTCTTTACATTACTGAGAACGGCGCGAAGTTTTTCACGCCGCAAAGTAAATCGATTGATGAGCCGTTCGGCTGAACGTTATCCGCAGATTACGCAGAACGGAAATACAAACATCATGAACCACCAGTAGCAGGAGATTTTCCGAGGAATTCGTGTCCTATCTGATAAACTGCGTAATCTGCGGATTATTCAGTCGCCTTCTAGTTTCTCCAGGTCCAACTCTTGCGCCGGTCGAATGTCGGCTTTCAGCACTTTCTCCATCTGCTTGAATGCATATTCGTTGTCTTCCGGTGAGATCGATACCGAGCAATCTGCCGGCACAATCAAATTGAAGTCGCGCATGTAGGCATCGTTAGCCGTGAAGAGCACGCAATTGTTACCAGCGATGCCGGCGAGGATAAGGCTGTGCGCGCCGGTGTGCTCGAGTACGAGTTCCAGACTGGTGCAATAGAATCCGGAATGTTTTGGTTTGAGCACGAAGTAGTCGTCTTCGTCCGGCAACACCAGCTTCACAAACGGTTCGCCGCGCACTCCATCTTCAAGGCAGTGCGATACGATCTTATTCAAATCTGATTGCCACTTGCCAAAGTTATCGTTGACGTAGATAACCGGAATGCCATATTCCTTGGCGCGCTTTTTTAGTGCCGCGATGTTGCGGCCTATAGGTAGCGCCAGTTTGAATAGTTCTTCGCCGCCTTCAAATTCGAAATCGTTGACGACGTCAATTAGCAACAACGCCGCGCCCGCGTTGTCGGGCACATTACCGTGGAGATCCTCGCTTCTTACCGGCATTTTTGGATAATCCTCAGCTTGCCCTGCAACCGTACAGGGCAACAAATTACCTGTTCACTTCCGATTCGAAATAGTTCCGGAAAACGATGAGCTGAGGATCAGGGGCAACCTGAATGCCGAAGCGGTAAGTTTACTTTGCCGGCTGTAGCTCGACGTAGTAGGGCAACGCTTGCGCAAATTTATCCACAGTGTCTTTTGACTTTGATTTCACGACGACGAACAGCGAGCCATTGGTCCAGAAAAGATTGTTTTCGGCGTCGGAAAATGCGAAGCGTTCGCCAATTTGATTGCCGCTGTTATCGCGCACCGGCTCTGGGGCGAGTCCAGCGTTTTGCTTGCGAGCATCTCTTAGAAATATCTGAAGATTCCGGGCTGCCTCGGCGATACTCCCGAAGTTAACCAGCATGTGCTTCACAATTTCATTTTTGTGCGAACGGTAAACACCGCCGCGAACTTCAGTTCCTTCAGGAACTGAAAGGCCAAATTTGCGCGGGTCTATGGTAAACACCAAAGAGTAATCCAAAACTTTCTTGGGAAAGAGGTCATCAACATTGCCGTCATAATGTTTTCCGAATGCGGGCGCGGCGGGTTGTACCGTTTTCACCGGGGCGTGATTGTTATTGCGATTCGCCAGTCTTTGACTGAGGTTACAGAACGTTAACGCGAGGCCCAACATGGCAACAGCGGTTAGAGACTTCATTGTTGTGGTCTCCTTCGTTAAAGACGCTTGACCTGATAAATCACACAGGTTCGGTGAACTTGGCGAGCGGAGTCATGACCCGAAAGTTTGCGCAGCAGTTTACGCCCCGGTCGCGTGTTTTGGCCATAACGCGCGGAAGTTAGGCAAGGCAAGACAAGCGCGCAAGTTTTGAGAGAGGTCGGTGATTATTTGCCCGTGGCCCGTTGGTGGGGACGGAGTTTCACATTCCGCGAGCGAAGTATCAACTTATTAGTAATGACAACCGAGACTAGAGTCTACATTCCTACTTAATGCAAAACTTCGATGCGGTCGCCGGGCTGAAGTTTCGGATCCTCAATCTTGCCTGACTTGATCTCTTTAAGATTTAGTTTCGTCGTCGCCAGATGGCCATCGGCGCCTTCGCGCGACAGTTGAACGGACCCGTCTCGCGCCTGGCCGCCTGCACCGAGGATTGCCTGGACCAGAGTGATGCCGGGCTGGAAAGCTTTCTGTCCCGGGTAGCCGATGGTGTTTCCAGCGATGTAATAGAAATCCTGTTGTCGTGCAGTTAGATTGATCACGTCGCCGGGTCGCACGATGAAGTTCAACGCGGTCGAATCATTAAGATCCAAAGTCTGCGGTGCTGCATTGGCGCGCATTATGGTGGCGCGGGCAGCATCGAGTCGCGGTTGAACTTCTGCCAACAACACGTAAAGCGGAACTGCTTCGCGGCGCAAAATCTTTGTACCGGGACTGCCGGCCAGTCCAGTGACTATCACCGTGTGACTGCCGTACTGTCGCACACCCACGGCAACCTGTGATTGCTCGGAAACACCCAGGCGTTTCAACGCGCTGGTGATGCGCGACTGAATTTCCTGTGTGGTCAGTCCGGCCACCTGAATCGGGGCGCCTGCAAGTGGGAAGTCCAACAAGCCACCGTCTATCACGCTGTAGAGCGTTGACTGGTTCACTGCGGAGTTGAGCAGACGAATATCGAGTACGTCGCCGGCGCCAACGCGGTAGATGTCTGTAAGCGATGAATCTTCGGCGATCGCCTTAACAGGCGCGGATGCTGTTGTTGGCTCGGGAGAGACAGTTGCGCCAGATGCGTTGTTTGAGACTGGCGCAGGGGCAGTACTCGCTGCTGACTTGTCGTTAGTTGGTTCGATCCTGGCAGCGGTTGTTTTAAGAGAGGCGCTATTCACGTCGCCCAGCGGCGCACTCGGTTCAGTGTTCGCTGGAACGGTGGCGCTTGAAACAGGAACTGTGGGCTTAACGTTCGCGGGTTTCGCCGTGGCTTTCGCAGTCTCCGACGCCGCAGGTGCATCTGGTTCACCAACTATCTTTGCGAGCTTGGCGGCTAGAGTTGGATTCAGCTCCAACAGTTTCTTGTAGGTTTCGTTTGTTTGGCTTGTTCGTCCCAGCACGTAATAAGTCAGGCCGAGGCGGAAATATGGTTCATCCCACTCGGGCTTGTTCTTCACTGCACGCTTAAACGAATCGACCGCCTGAACATAGGCCTTATTTTTCCAGTAAGACATGCCCAACATGTATTGTGTTTGCGGATCGTTG
>DATAOU010000369.1:0-5740 GCA_036265575.1 Pyrinomonadaceae bacterium | reverse complement strand
CCTCAAGAATTGGCGCATTATAGTTACCTCAGTCCCGGCAGGCAAACAAGCCGCGTCATAAAACAACTCTGGGCAGCTGAACATAGTCTGCTTTTCGGGCCTCGTTTGTCCTTGCAGGTGTGTAATAATCCGGCGTCAATTCCCTGGCAAACTACCTGTAAAGCAAACTGTTAGTTTGCGGTGGTTAATGAGCACTCCAGTTGAATGACCGGGAGACCGACCGCCCAACTAATGGTTTGGTTTACGATTTGCGAACAATGAAACGTCTACTGCCCGCAACTGTTGTTGTCTGGTACATCTTTATCGCCGCGCAAACGGTGGCCGCCGCAGGTTCGGAAGCCTCGGGCCCGCACGCCGGCGGCGGGTACGAGTTTCGTCCAATCATTCTCGCTGGCCTGGCGGCCATTCTCTTGACTGCCAAAATCGGTGGTGAACTTTTCGAAAGGGTTCGCCAACCTGCCGTGCTCGGCGAGCTGTTGGCTGGAATTATTCTCGGCAACCTGGTGCTGGTTGGTTTTTACCAGGCGGAATGGATCAAAGGAGATGCGATCATCGGTGCACTGGCCCAGCTTGGCGTGATTCTCTTGTTGTTTGAGGTGGGGCTGGAATCAAAACTCCACGAAATGTTGGAGGTGGGTTGGTCTTCGTTGCTGGTGGCACTCGCAGGGGTGGTTGCGCCGTTCTTTTTGGGTTGGGGCGTGTGCGCATACTTTTTGCCCGCGGAGTCACGGCTAGTGCATATCTTTATCGGCGCGGTGTTGTGCGCAACCAGCGTCGGCATTACTGCACGTGTGCTCAAGGATTTGGGTAAAGTGAAACTGCGCGAGTCCCGCATCATTCTGGGCGCGGCAGTGATCGACGATGTGATTGGACTGCTGATACTGGCAACCGTGGTCGGCGCTGTCGCCGCCACCGCCACCGGTACTTCATTAAATCTCGCTTACATTTTTTGGCTGGCGGCGAAGACGGTCATATTTTTTCTGGTCACGTTTGCCATCGGTCGTTACGTCATGCCACCGCTCTTTCGCGGCGCGGTGAAACTTAAAAGTCGGGGCGTATTACTGGTTCTCTCGATCGCGTTCTGTTTTGCGCTTTCATGGCTGGCCACAAAAGTTGAGCTAGCAGCTATCGTCGGCGCCTTTGCCGCCGGCCTGGTGCTCGATGATGTTCACTTCAAACCCTTTCTCGAGCGCGGCGAACGCGACCTTAGCGACTTGCTCGTGCCGGTGACGACTTTTCTGGTGCCGGTATTCTTCGTGCTTATGGGAATGAAGGTTGAGCTGCGTGTGTTTGGTCAGCTGGATATGTTGGGGTTTGCTGTTGCCCTTACGGCTGCCGCGATCATCGGCAAGCAGGTTTGCTCGCTCGCCTTGATCGAGCGGGGGCTAAACCGTTTCGCAATAGGAGTCGGGATGATTCCGCGCGGCGAAGTGGGTTTGATTGTTGCCGGCATCGGCGCCGGCCTGATGCTACCCAATTCAGCGGGCACGATGGCGCCAGTAGTGAGCCCAGCCACATTCGGCGCCGTCGTGATTATGGTAATCGTTACAACTCTAGTGACTCCACCCTTGCTGAAGCTCTCGCTGGAACGAAAGCGATCAAAGCATGGTGCAAAGCCGCGGCAGTAGGGGTCTTGTCCAGCGACGCTTCAGTCAGAAAACGTTTGGCTTAAGCGCGCCAGTGCAAGTGCCCCAAGTGCCAGACCAAAATCCCGCAAGGCGACGTCGAAGTACCCCGGAATCAAAAGCAGATTGACGATGATAAGCAGAAGCCAGGCACTGACGACGTAAGCAAACACCTTCGGCTTGAACCAAACTCCGAGACCGGCAATGATTTCGATTACGCCGGCAACCAGCATTAATTGATGTCCATGCCCTCCGGTAAGATTATTGACGAAACCAGGTAAGTATTGGTCCCAATTGACCAGTAAGTGGAAAAACTTGTCGAGCCCGGCGACAATCGGCGCCACCGTAAATCCCAGATGAAGGATCTGATAGGCCTGCTGGCTTGCTGAGCTGGTGTCCGCATCGGCTGTTGTTAGGGTTCTGTCGAAAATTGCTTGTGCCATCTTTTTCTCCTCAACGTATTTTGAAAATTAAGCCGGCATTGCGGGCCGGATGTGTGTGAAACTCAGATTACGGCCAGTTACCATAATAAGTCAAGCGTTAACTTGACTTATTGCTGAAATGGCCGGAAAGCGGTACAATTCGATTGGGCGAGGCCATGGATAAAACAAAACTAGGGGAAAGATTTTTTGAGAGCACGCGCGGGCGCATTGTAAGTTTACTGCGCGGTGAGACTCTTACGGTTAATGAGTTGGCCGAGCAACTGCAGCTCACCGACAACGCTGTCAGGGCACATTTGTTAACGCTCGAGCGCGATGGGCTGATAAAGCAAAGCGGCGTGCGGCGCGGCTTTCGCAAACCGCATTTCTCTTACAAGCTAACCCACGAGGCTGAGGCACTCTTTCCGAAGGCATACGACCGTCTGCTGAATGCGCTTATTAAAGTTTTACAAGAGCGGCTAGACCCCAAGGCTGTGGCGGACATTTTGCGGCAAGTTGGTCGCTCGCTTGCGGCCCGTCAATCTTCTGTAAAGGGAAGTTTAGAGAATCGTGCGCGTGGCGCAGTGAAAGCGTTGGAGGCATTGGGTGGCTCGGCAAGGATTGAAAAAGAAGAAAACAAACTGATTATTCGCAGTGGTAGTTGTCCGCTGGCGGCCGCGGTTAGTGAGCATCCGGAAGTATGTCAACTTGCAGAAGCGCTGATGACTGAGATCGTGGGCACTCGGGTAATAGAACGTTGCGATCGAAATGGCCCGCCGCAATGTCGTTTTGAAATTCGGAAAACGGTTTAGCTGAGCGAAGCTAATCTTTGTAAGGCAGTTCGATTGTGAAGGTGCTGCCTTTACCGACTTCTGAAGTAACGCTTACTTCGCCGCCGTGCGCGCGCGCCAGGTGTTTGACGATCGCCAAACCGAGACCGGTGCCGCCAACCTCGCGCGAGCGAGCCCGATCGACGCGATAGAACCTCTCAAATAAGCGGTCAAGGTACTGCGCCGGAATTCCTTCCCCCGTGTCCACAATCATGATTTGATCGCGAATGCCGCGTTCAAATTTCACTGTTACCGTGCCACCTTCACGATTGAACTTAATAGCGTTGTCAATCAGGTTAGTCAGCATTTGCTCCAGCCGGCGCGCGTCGGCGAACACAACCGTATCGGTCGGAACTTCGCTAATCACGGAAACCGGACTTGGCTCGGCTTGCGCCGCCAGGGACGAGATAACTTCAGTGACCAGCGGCGCCAAGGCAACCTGTTCTGTCCTTAACTTAACATTGCCTGATTCGATTGCGCTTAACTCAATGATGTCACTAATCAATGTGTTCATGCGTGCCGCGTTTTTGCGGATGATGGCGAGAAAACGTTTTGCGCTTTCCTGATCTTCCAGGGCACTCGTTTCGAGTGTCTCGACAAAAGCGAGAATGGAGGTCAGCGGCGTGCGCAACTCATGTGAAATATTTGAAAGAAATTCCTGTCGCACGCGCTCGAGCCGTTCAATGCGCGTTACGTCGATAAAAACCCCCAGTGCGCCTTGCGGTGCGGCCAGATCGCTGCTGCCCAATCGATTAGCCTGCTTGCCATTAGAACCATTCAAGGGCACGACATGCAGATCAAAGATCAGCCGCTCCGGTCCATGAGTTTCCACCTTCACGCCGCTGCGCTCTTTACCCTGCAACGCATCGAGAAACGCGCTGTACATCGCTGGGTTGCGTGTGAGTTGCGTCAACCGTTGTGAATTAAGTTGACCGTTGGCGAGATTGAAGAGACGGTGCGCCGCCGGGTTTGAGGCAACGACGCGCATCTCCTGGTCCACAACCAACAACCCTTCGCGCATGCCGGTCATGGTTGCTTCAAACAATTTTCCGAGCGCAAAGATTTCGTTTGCGTCTTCGCCGACTCCCTCGTCCGGCCGATTCTCAGAATTGTCCTCGCTCCTGGTTGAGAGGACTTTGACGAGCAGGATAACCGCGACCACCAGGGTGATAACCGCCGCGAACGCGCGGGTCTTGAATGAAGGCAACAACAAGACCGAGGCAAGCAAAACCGCGATACCTGCGATCAAGATGGCTTTCTGCTTGGACACGGTTTTTACTTTAGCAATTTGGGCAAGGCAGTGGCATACACTTTAATAAGCTTTGATCAAATCAATGCGTGCTGGCGCTCCCCAACCCGCGTAGCGGGTGGAGGTATAAAGCCTTCATAGAAGGCTTTACGCTCCCGCCGCGCTCCGCGGGCTCATTGCAAACGTTACATCAACTTTTGTTCGGAGCTTCCTTTAGACGGTGGCTTACCGGAGACACAGACTAAAGTCTATGCCACTGACTTAAGCACCCCGAGTTATCAAACCTTAGCTGGACAACCGACAAAACGGTAGCCAACGCCGACAACAGTTTCGATGCAGTCGCCGCATTCGCCCAGTTTTTGCCGCAGCCGTCTGATGTGCACGTCGAGCGTACGCGCGTCTCCGTAATAACTGTAGCCCCAAACGTTGTCCAGCAATTGTTGGCGAGTGATGACGCGGTCGGCGCTGCGTGCCAACACGGAAAGCAACATGAACTCTTTGTTCGTCAGCTTAATCTTTTGGCCATGACAGATGACGCGTATGTCATCGAAATCGATTTGCAGATGATCGTCTTCATAAGTCTTGCCCGTCGTCTCGTCCATCCGTCGCATGACCGCGCGCACGCGCGCCAGCAGCTCGCGCACCGAGAATGGCTTGGTGATGTAGTCGTCCGCGCCAATATCCAATCCAGTCACGCGATCGGATTCAGACGCTTTAGCAGTCAGCATAATGATCGGCGTACGCCTGGTTGCAGGTTCTCGTCGGAGCCGCCGGCACAATTCCGTGCCGCTCATGCCAGGCAGCATGAGATCGAGAATGATAAGCGCCGGTGGTTCGCGTTCGTTTAGGGCTGCCGCCAGGCCAGCCTCGCCGGTGGCAGCACTGACCGTCGGCAGTCCTTCACGCTCGAAGTTGTACTTCAAACTTTCGGCGATGTCCGGATCGTCTTCGATAATTAGTACTGGTCGCGACATGGTTTTGAGTGTGCACTCTTTTCCCCCTCCCAGGGGAGGGGAGTTCTTACTTAAAGTGCTTGATGAATGCGGCTTCGGTCATGTAAACCGTCAATTCGCAAATGTCGGTCACGTAGTCGCCGATGCGTTCGAGGTGCTTAGCAACGAACAGCAAGCGCGCGTCGCGAGTAGCAGTGGCGGGTTCGGTGACCATCATTTCGATCAACTGGTGGAAAATGTGGTTATAGAGCTCGTTGATTTCCGAATCGCTTTTGATGATCTCGCGCGCGGCGCCGGCATCGCCGGAAGTGAAAGCGTCCAGCGCTGTATGCAACATGCGCAACGCATGGCCGGCCATATCGCTCATATCAGTTACCGACTTCAGCTCCGGTTCGTTGTTAAGATCGAGCGCGACGCGCGCAATGTTAGCAGCGTGGTCCGCGATGCGCTCCAACACCGGCGCCATCTTTGCGACTGAGATCACAAAACGTAGATCGCGTGCCGCCGGTTGGCGCAGGGCAATTATTTCGATGCATTGCCGGTCGATCTCAACTTCCAGCTGGTCGATGCGGTCGTCGTTATCGAGTACCTGTTGCGCGATCTCGCTGTCGCGTTCGACCAACGCCAGCATGGCGCGTTCAAGCGCCGTTTCGGTTTCGCCTCC
>DATAOU010000368.1:0-9009 GCA_036265575.1 Pyrinomonadaceae bacterium | reverse complement strand
CCCGTTGACGCGCTCCTCATACCACGCACGCCAACAGGCTGAGAGCGAGCCGCTTCAGCCCGAAGAGCAGCCGCAAATGTTCGTGGACGCGCGCGGATAGAGAATTAGCTGCGGATTCGCGCGGCCGAACGCGGATAAGAAAATAATCACAGCCTAACAGACTGTTATGTTCCGCATTTTCCATGTCCGCGCTTATCCGCGTTCCTTCGCGGCAAACTACTTATGAAAGCAGTCGTCTTCAAACAACATGGCGGTCCCGAGGTACTTGAGTATACGGAGGCGCCGGATCCATCCATTAAGGCCAACGAAGTTTTAGTCGAAGTCAAAGCCTGCGCTTTGAATCATCTCGACGTATGGGCGCGCGGCGGTTTGCGGGGCATTGATATTCCGTTGCCACACATACTCGGCAACGACATTGCCGGCGTGGTGCGTCAAGTTGGTGATCTGGTTTCCTGGGTTCATCCGGGCGATGAAGTAATGCTGCAGCCGGGCGTCTCGTGTGGGCATTGCCTCGAATGCTTGTCGGGTCGCGACAATCTTTGCCGCGACTATGACATCATCGGCTATCGCCGGCATGGTGGTTATGCGGAACTGGTTGCAGCGCCCGGCGTAAATATAATTCCAAAACCAAAGAATCTGAGTTGGAGCGAGGCAGCCGCGCTGCCGCTCGTCACTGTCACTGCCTGGCATATGTTGGTGACCCGCGCGAATGTGCAACCGGGCGAAGACGTGCTGGTCCATGCGGCCGGCAGCGGCGTTGGTTCGATAGGAATTCAAGTGGCGAAACTTCGCGGCGCGCGCGTAATTGCCACCGCCAGCTCCGATGAGAAACTAGCGAAAGCAAAAGACCTGGGCGCCGACGAAGTGGTGAACTACAGCAAAGAGGATTGGCCCAAAGAGCTCAAACGATTAACTAATCGACGTGGCGTTGATGTGGTGTTTGAGCACACCGGCGCGACAACCTGGCCTGGCTCAATCGCCTCGCTGAAACCGAATGGGCGCATCGTGACCTGCGGCGCCACTAGCGGTTTTGCCGCGCAAACGGATCTGCGCCAGATTTTTTACCGGCATCTGACGATCCTGGGTTCATTCATGGGATCGAAAGCGGAGTTGCTCGAGGCGATGAAGTTTGTCGAGAGCGGAAAGATTCGCGCGGTTGTCGATCAGGAGTTGCCGTTGTCAGCAGCGCGACGAGCGCATGAGCTAATGGAAGATCGAGCGCAGTTTGGGAAATTGGTCCTAATACCGTGAATCGTAAATGGTAAATCGTAAATAGGTTCCGGTTGCTGGAGGTATCGGGTTGAGACGGTCTCAAGCGAACCTTCGCTTGAGGCGGGCGAGACGCCTGCGGTCCAGTAGTTCCTTCACTGCGGGAGCAGGCTTCCGGTTTTGAAAACGATTTACGATTCACGATTTACGATCTTTTACCGCCCCGTGTAGTCTTCAGCCACAAACCGTTTCTTAATTAACCCAAGATTTCCTTCTGCCAAATCAAAGTTTGTTCCGGCAATCACTTTCCTCCCTTCGTCCGTCGTAACCCAATCCACCACTTGCGGCGCGTTCTTCCGGAGAAAGGCTGCGTCATCCTTGTCAATCGGTTTTCCGTCCGTGCGCGAGAAGACCCAGATGTACGTGTAGCCACCCTTGCGAATGTAATCCAGGTCAGCCTCGAATCCCGTCTTCGGGGGCGGTGGCGAAGACGCTATGGTTGGCGAGACGTTGGCGTTTGGCCCTGTGTTCGTAGTGCTGTTGCCGTTGCAGGCGGCGAGCCATAAGAGGGAAGCGATAACAACGAATAATAGGAGTTGGCTTTTAGGTTGTATAAGCATACTAAAATACTAGTTCATAATGTGCCGCGCGTTAAATTACTGATTGCTGTTGTCACTCGGCTCTTCGTCGCCACCCTGATCAGATTCCGACTCTTCTGGCGGTGGTTCCGTCTTCTCATCGCGAATGTGCATAATGGTGCAATCGTGATCTTCGTAGACAACCTCAAACCAGCCACTCGCTCTGGCATTTTCGAAAAAGTCGTCGTGGGAATTATCGCTGAATACATAGCGCGCGCCAAAACGATCGCGAATCAAAGGCCCCGGGTCTTCTTCCTTACCCAATGTGATGCGATCGTAAAGTTTCGAAAGCGCCGGATCGCGATCGTAAAGGTAGGTAGGATCAAGTCCCGTAATATATCGATGACTCGGGTCGTAATAAAACAGTCGCGGAAAATCGTCCCAATCAGTATTAAAAATCAAATCATTTGCAGGCACGTTCTTTTGCAGCCATTCCGCGCCTGCTTTATAAAAGCTGTCCGGGTCGCTTGATGCAATGTCTTTCATGGTGACGCGGATATTGGCAAACAAAGCAACCGCCAGCAGCACAGCGACGACCGCGACGCCGATAGTCCGCCAAAGATCGCGTAGTTCAGTCTCTCTGTTTGTGGCCCGAGTTCCGGGTCGATCCAAAAAAGGTTGCAGTTCGTCGAGCATATCGCTGGAGAGTTGGGTTAACGCCGAACGAGCTCCCGACAACCACGGCTGTAAAGCAAAGGCGGCAAAGATTACGGCGAAGGGCGGCCAGTATTCCGCAATTCGCTTCCAACGCATCGTCATGATCATTAGTGCGGTGGAAAAAAGCAGAAAGAAAAGTGAATGTGTCGAGCGCTTGCGGTCGCTTGGGTCGAAACTTATATAGCCAGCCACCATCGCAACGCAGGCCACGATGGAGTTACCGAGAAATTCCCAGGAATCGTAGGGATACCATTCCTTGCCAACACTGGTGGAAAAATCTGATGGCGTTAATTTTATCTTCAGATGTTCGTACAGCAGATGCAGGTTTCGCGGGAAATAAGGGTTAATAATCAAGGCTGCGACACTACCCGCAAGTACCCACACCACCGGTCGCCATTCAAACCGCCGTTCCGTCCAACCGGTCACCACCGTCCACAGAATGGTTGCAAGGATCAGCAGCACAAACATGTCGTAGGTCTCAGCGAAAACGAAGCTAAGTGGAATGAGCGGCCAATATTTCTTGCGGAACAAAAGGTGAATTGCCACGATCAGATAAATGATTGCAAACGGCGGCGCCTTGGCCATGCTCATGCGATAAAGAAACGGCGCCGAGCAGCCAAGTAACGCCAGCAGCCACACCAGCGCGTAACGAATGCGATAACGAATCAGAAACCAGAAACAACTAAAGACGGCGAAACTCGCAAAGATGGTGGCGGATATTTTTGCTCCCAATCGCAGGTTGCCGGACCAGGTAAACGGAATCTGAAAGAAGTGAAACAGCAGGTGATGATCGACGTAGTTACGCGCGTCGAGCGTAGTCAGCGGCAACCAGGTGAAGGGCGGCGGAAAAGTGTGATTGCGGAGCGACTGCCATAGCATTTGACTCCACTTGATGTGGTAATAACCATCAAAATCGCCACAGCAAATTGCATTGCTGGAAAACTGTAATTGCCAGAAGATTAGTCCGATGGCAATGGCCCCGGCGCACAATTGAATTGCGCGCGCGGTAGACTCAGACTGAAGGAAAACGAAAGGATGTTTTGAAATTTTCATCTACCGGCCAACTGCTTTAGCGATAAGCAACCGCTTTATCTCACAGTTGTTCGATAAGATCGAGGAAGGCGCGGGGATCGATAGGCTTGGTTACGTGCTCATTGAATCCCGCTGTCAGTGAACGAGTGCGATCGTCAAACATCGAATAGCCAGTGACGGCAACCAACGGCACGGAGGTGTAACCGGGCAACGATCGCAAAGCTTCCGCAAGTTCATATCCGTTCATTTCGGGCATGCCGATGTCGGAAATGACGACGTCAAACCGCCGTTTGCGCGCGAGCGCCAGAGCCTCAGACGCGGTAGAAGCACAGGTGACGTCATAGCCCGCATGCGTCAATAGCACCGAGAACATGTCGGTCACGTCCGAAACGTCGTCTACCACCAACGCCGCACGAGGCTGCTGAGACTCCCCAAGTGAAGAGGCTTTCTGTACGCGGTAATCTTGATCTGATTTGTGTTCGGATGGCAAAAACTGACTGAACAAAACCGGACCGGGGAAACTCGTTGGGTTAGCAAGACGATGCTGAATCATGAGCTTTCTTCCATTCGTCGGGTTGATAGGGCTGTTAATAATGGGGGGAGCTTAATTTAGCCCAAACAAGATCTTCTGTCTAGGCTTTTCGCCGGCGTCGCAACGCGATCAGGTTGTTCACGGCAGCCGTCAGATCGGAAGGATCGATCGGCTTTGATAAATGTAGATCAAAGCCTGCCGCGATCGCGGATTTGGCGTCTGTTTGCGAAGCATAACCTGTCAAGGCTATCGCCGGTAACATCGCCATTCCCGGCCGCGAGCGCAACTCCTTCATCAACGCCAAACCATCCATCTCAGGCATGGCAATATCGGAAATTATTATGTCGAATTGTTTGCGGCCGACGCAGTTGAGGGCCTCGGCAGCCGAACCGCAGGCAATCGTCTGAAATCCACGATTACGAAAACTCGCATCCAGCATCTCCAAAGTGTCGGGCTCATCTTCAACAATTAAAATACAAACCGGCTCTCCAGCCAGGCGTTTCGCAAGCGTTGGGATTTTCTCCGCAGCGTGACCGGCCATGCCCTCGCGCGGCACTGTAATGATAAACGTGCTGCCCTGACCCGATCCCTCGCTGGTGGCTTCAATGGTTCCGCCATGGGCAGTCACAAAACTTTTAACGAGCGAAAGACCCAGTCCCAATCCGCCATAGGTGCGCGTCCGCGATCCGTCCGCCTGGCGAAACCGTTCAAAGACATAAGGCAAAAACTCAGTCGGGATTCCTTCGCCCTCGTCTTTGATCGTTACGATGGCATCGGATTCCGTGGCCTTGAGACAAACCGTGACTACACCCCGCGCTTGCGAGAATTTGATGGCGTTATGAATTACGTTACAAAAAGATTGACCGAGACGGCCACGGTCGCCAGTTACAGTTAGCGAGCGCGTTTCATCGGGAACATTCAATTTCAATTGGACCCCGGCATCGCGCGCAAATGGCTGTAGCGTCTCGATGGATTCCTCAAGCACAGCCGCGAGCATTACCGAGGTATGTTCGATCCGCATTTTCCCGCTCAGGACCGCTGACATGTCGAGTAGGTCGCTGATTAGTCTTTTGAGGTTTGCGGCATTCCTGCCGATGACCTCAAGCCCCCTGTGGGAATCGCCGTCCGGAAGAATGCCGCTGTCCATCATATGCACCCAACCGATGATGGGCGTAAGCGGCGTGCGCAGTTCGTGCGACAAGATAGTCAGGAACTCGTCCTTGGCGCGGTTTGCGGTCTCAGCTTCAGCGCGCGCCGTTTGCTCAACCTGATATAGCCGCGCATTCTCAACCGCCAACGCTACCCGGTCCGCAGCTGATTGCAACAAGCGAACTTCTTCATCCTTAAACTGAGTGTGTTTGAAAGTGCCTACATGCAGCACGCCAATCGGCTTGCCTTCAATCATCATTGGTACGCCGAGCAGCGACTTGATGCCCTTCTCGCGCAAGAGAGGATTAAACAGGTCGGCGTTCTCCACTTCCGAAATGATTATGGGTTTTGCATACGCGACTATCCTGCCCGCAAAGCCGCGGCCCACCGGAATACGAACGCCGAGCTCGACCTCTTCTTCCAATCCCTGTGCCGCCCAGGCGACCAGCTCGTTTTCTTCGCGCTCGAGCAGCAAGATGGCGACAGTGTCGACATGCAAGACTTCTCTAATCCGCGTAAGCGACTCCGCGAGCAAGTCCTCGATACTGAGGTGGCCCAGCGCTGCATCCGTCACTTTTTGCAGCGCCGCCAACTGCTCGGTCAGGGCTTCAGCTTCGCGACGCGCTTCCTGGGCACGGATCAACACATCGCGACGTTCAGTCTCCGCGTTCACACGTTCGATGAATTGACCAACCTGGCTGCCTATTGAGACAAGCGTTGCAAGCATGGGCGAATCGGGTTCTTCGCTTCTCTCACTAAAAAGTTCGATAACCCCGACCACGACATTGGCTGCGATCACCGGAAAGCCAAACGCAGTGTGCAGATTCCCGCGGGCGGCAATGGCGGCACGTGGAAAACTTTCGTCGGCGCTAAAGTCGACGACCCACAGCGGCTTCTTGCTGTCCCAAATCCTGGCCGGAAAACTTTGATCGTTAGCATTCCGGTAATCACTGCTCGCAGCAGCAAAATCAGCGGTGCCCGGCGACGATTCATCGCGCCATTGGGCGATGCAATGCAGTTGGTTGAGTTGGGGCTGGACTAACCAGAAGGCAGCGTATTGCCAGTCAAGCTCTTTAGCGATGGCGGCCAGCAGTTTGGCAGCGGCCTCATCCAATGCCGAAGCAGCGGCGAGGATCGCAGTGATTGATTGCTGGACTTTTAAGCGTTGCTCATCTCGTTTTCTTTCGCTGATGTCTCGCGCTATACCGGTAAAGAACCGATGGCCTTCTTTTTGAAACTCACCGAGGGAGAGTTCCAACGAGAGTGTTTTGCCGCTCTTATGCAGGCCGGGTAGTTCCAACGCTTCCCATGAAAAGTTCTTCTGTCCACTGGTTACGTAGTCTTTCAAACCCGCCCGATAAAGCTCCCTAAGGTGTTCCGGCATCAGCATGGTCAAATCTGATCCAACCAATTCTTCTGCCGTGTACCCAAAAATATTCGAGGTGGCGCGGTTAACAAAAAGGATCGTGCCTGCTTCGTCGATGGTGATGATCGCGTCCGATGCTGTCTCAGCGATTAGACGCGAACTCTCGACCATGTCCAGCAATGAAGCGGTAGAGCCCGGACTATGTGTCGTGGAACGATTAATTGCCAAACCTGATGCCCACCCTGATTATTATTCGCAAATGGTAGTGCGCGATTGTAGTATGAGAACGAATTGACCCGCTAATTCAATTCCTCGAAATGGGTAAAGCTCGCGCTATCGAGGAAGTGAATTGAACCAGGGAGACTTGTTTTGCTGCGTTTCCGAGCGACGCGTTCAATTTATCGAGACAGTGGTTGAGACGGGTTGCCCAGCAGGGCGGGCCCGCCGGAATGGAAGGCATGTATCCAGCTGGCAATCTGTTCATCCCCGTTTCGCACGGAAAACTCGAGGCGATCCTCAAACACCCCCGTTCAATTGCCAAGGGACAAGCGTTAGTGCTGCATCCCCACCCACTCGGCGGCGGGACTATGCACAACAAGGTGGTCTTTCGCGCGGCCGCCGCCTTAAACGATGCGGGATTGACGACGTTGCGGCTAAACTTTCGCGGCGTGGGGCAAAGCACCGGAGAGCATGACGAAGGACAGGGTGAACTGGAAGACGTGCGTGCTGGTCTGGACTATCTTGTAAAAGAGTTTCCTGAACAGCCAATTACGCTGTGCGGTTTTTCCTTCGGTGCGCGCGTCGGTTTGGAGGTCGGAATTTCCGATCAGCGCGTTGTGAACCTAATCAGTATCGGCACGCCGGTGGACAAATATGATTTCAGTTTTCTCGAGGCCAATCGCAAACCTACTCTTTTTGTTCATGGTGACCAGGACGAGTTTGGCAGCGTGCCCGCGCTGATTGATTTGGTAGAAAAGATCAAACAGCACAACACGAGCGTAACAGTGCGTATCATCAAAGAGTGTGGCCATTTCTTTGAAGGACACTTAGATGAATTGAAGCAAGCGATTGCAGATTGGACGGTGCTTCAACTCGAGGGTTAGTCATCGTCTCGGTCGCCTGGATTGATCGAAATGAACTGCGCGGGCGGATTCTTATCGCGCCACCTTAGTTTGAGAACTGCCCATGTAACGGCGACAACGACAGCGAGAATAAAACCGCCCAGCAGTTTATTGCCAAGACCGTTGAAATCCGTAGCAGCGTCTTCTTGCAAGAAGCAAATAGCAATTAGGTAGAGACCGTGGAGTGCGAGTGTGGTTGGCATGGCTTTAACCTTTCGTTATGAAGGTTTCCGTGGCCAGCCTCAACTTTAGACTTTGATATCGCCGTTTTGTTCCCCTAACTACAAATGCAGCCTCTTTCTATTTAACGAATGACTTACGCAAGGACAGTTTTTTTCGCAATCCTGATGGTCGCTGGTGTGCTGAACGCCCCGGCGCAAGGAATCACGAAAGATTCACTGGTCGTTGAAGGCAAAAAGCGAACTTACTACCTTTACGTCCCGGAGAGTGCAAAGACATCTGCGCCGGCGCCTTTGCTGGTGCTATTGCACGGCTCAAATCGAGATGGGCTGTCACTGGTAGAGAAATGGAAGCGCCTGGCAGATACCAAAGGTGTGATTCTGCTGGGGCCAAATTCGGTGGATGCTGCAATCTGGTCTGTGCCGCGAGATGGACCGGAACCACTTCAGGAATTCGTCGAGGCAATCAAAGCAAAATACTCAGTCAATCCCAAACGGGTTTATCTTTTTGGACATTCTGGCGGCGCCTCGTTCGCGTTGTTGATGTCGCTTTACGAGTCGGAATATTTTGCGGCGACAGCGATTCACGCGGGCGCGCTGGATTCACACAGTTTGGAGTTGATCAGCCTGGCAAAGAGAAAGACCCCGATCTACATTCAGGTCGGAACAGTTGATGCATCTTTTCCGCTGGCCGAAGTGAGAAGGACTCGTGACGCACTGGTCGCAAAAGGATTTGCGGTGCAGCTAACCGAAATACCTGGCCACGACCATTGGTATTACGACCTCGCTCCTAAGATTAACGAAGCCGCATGGGAGTTTTTAAAGGACAAGGAACTTGCAGTCGATCCGCATTTCGAGGAGCACATTTTCAAATCGCAGAATCGCGACGCCGCGGCTGCAACCGAGCAGTACAACAAGGGAGTAAAACTGCACCAGTCGGGCGATCTTGCGGGTGCGATTGCTGCTTATACGCGCGCACTCAAGATTGACCCCAATGCGCAGGATGCGATCAACAATCGCGCCGTCGCCTACCTGGCTTTGAAAGATAACGCCGCCGCGCTAGCTGACTTTTCGCGCAGCATTGAGCTTGGCCCGACCTGGGAGGCCTATCATAACCGCGGCAATA
>DATAOU010000367.1:0-3475 GCA_036265575.1 Pyrinomonadaceae bacterium | reverse complement strand
CAGGTTTTTGAGACAGCTGCCGCTGGTGCGGATGCATTGTTGATAATTGTCGCCGCGCTCGATGACAGGGAACTCTTGTCTTTGCGCAGGCTCGCTGAAGAAGAGTTGAAAATGGACGCTCTGGTCGAGGTACATACGGTCGACGAAATGACACGCGCGGTAAGCAGCGGTGCCAAAGTAATCGGAGTTAACAATCGCGACCTGCGAACATTCGCTGTCTCCCTTGACGTGTCCGCTGCGTGTTTAGCGTCCGCGCCTGCGGATTCAATTCTCATTAGCGAAAGTGGCTTGAGTGACAAGGTAGATCTGCAGCGATTGCATGCCGCCGGCTACCACGGTTTTCTGGTTGGCGAAGCATTAATGCGCGCAGAAGATCCCGGTGGCGCGTTGCGAGCGCTGCTCAAGGGAACTTTTTATTAAGGTTTCGGCTTGGCTTCTGATGCGCATCACATTTGAGCAGGGGACTATTCAAGTTTGATGAATTTGCAAGTCGGGAAGGGTGGCTTGTCCCCGCTTGCATTGAATGCCCCCCGATCCGAGCGGGGGCAAGCCACCCTTCCCAACCTGTCAATTCACTTAGCTTGAGTGGTGTACGTGGACTGTTCACTCTCAAGGTAGTCGTATGGTGCGAATAAAAATTTGCGGCATTACTAATTTAGGCGACGCGTTGGCCTGTGCCGCGGCGGGTGCGAATTCGCTCGGGTTTAATTTCTATCCGAAGAGTCCGCGTTACATCGAGCCCGAAGCGGCGCGCGAGATTATTTCGCAGCTTCCTGCCTCGATCACAAGCGTCGGCGTCTTTGTCGACGCCGGCACTCCACGCGAAGTCGAGCGCCTGGCCGATATTGCCGGCGTGGCCGCAGTGCAATTACACGGCAGTGAATCACCGGCTTACTGTCGAGAGTTAAACGGAAGATTCGTTATCAAGGCGCTGCGAGCGAATGATGGGTTCAGCCCGGAAAGCGCGACGGAATATGGGACCAGCGCAATATTGCTCGATAGTTTTCATTCGCAGCTGGCGGGTGGTACCGGAAAAATTTTTGACTGGTCATTGGCGCAACAAACCAACGAGTTAGTACCAAAGTTATTTCTGGCGGGCGGACTGCGAACGGAGAATGTCGCCGCAGCCGTGGCCACCGTTCAACCGTTTGCCGTCGATGCATGTAGCTGTCTGGAAATTTCGCCCGGCCGCAAAGACATCGGGGAGGTGCGCGCGTTCATCGCTGCGGTCCGCCGCGGCGAACTTAGATAGTGGCATAGACTTCAGTCTGCGCGGCGCTGCCAGACACAGACTTAAGTCATGCCGCTTTCTGAACGACTTAGCCAAATTGAGAGGTCAATGATGAATCACAACGAACCCGATGCCGGCGGACATTGGGGACCATATGGCGGGCGCTTTGTTCCCGAGACCTTGATGGCGCCGCTTGATGAATTGACCGCAGCGTATCTGGCGGCGCGCGGGGACTCTGCCTTCATAACGGAATTTGAAATACTGTTAAGAGATTACTCAGGCAGGCCGACGCCGCTCTTTCTCGCTGCTCGTCTCAGCGAAGCCGCCGGCGGTGCACGGATCTATCTTAAACGCGAAGACCTTTCCCATACCGGTTCGCACAAGATTAACAACGCGTTGGGCCAGGTGCTGCTGGCACGTCGCATGGGCAAGAAAAGAATTATCGCCGAAACAGGCGCAGGGCAACATGGCGTCGCGGTGGCGACAGTTTGTGCGCTCTTTGGACTCGACTGCGTTGTCTACATGGGCAGCGAAGACATGCGGCGACAGGAGCCGAACGTTTTTCGCATGCGCCTGTTGGGCGCGGAAGTTCGTGAAGTATACGCCGGGTCCTGCACTTTGAAAGACGCGATCAACGAGGCGTTACGTGATTGGGTCAGCACACCGGCCGAGACGTACTACCTGCTCGGTAGCGCGCTTGGTCCTCATCCTTACCCCTTGATGGTGCGCGATTTTCAAACTGTGATTGGACGCGAAGCGCGCGCGCAAATTCTGGAAGCGGAAGGGTGTCTGCCGGACGCTTTGGTCGCTTGCATTGGCGGTGGCTCGAATTCCATTGGCCTCTTTCATCCGTTTCTTGATGACAACGTCCGCATGATCGGCGTTGAGGCTGGCGGAACCAGTCATGAGTTAGGCAAACACGCAGCGCGTTTCACCTCTTGCGGGGGTGGTCGTCCAGGCGTGCTGCAGGGAACGCTGAGTTACGTATTGCAAGACGAGCGCGGACAGATTGCTAACACTCATTCTGTTTCGGCGGGACTCGACTATCCGTCGATTGGTCCTGAGCACGCGCATCTTCACGACACCGGAAGGGTGGAATACGTTACGGCATCAGATAATGAAGCGCTGGCCGCATTTCGCCAACTCTCTGAATTGGAGGGAATCATTCCAGCGCTCGAATCAGCCCACGCAATCGCGCACGCCGTGCTACTGGCGGGCGAACTCGGTCCCGCTGCCACCATGATTGTGAACTTGTCAGGACGTGGCGATAAGGATGTGCAAACGGTCGCTGCGCGCCTGGGTAAGGAGACGGCTTGCGACGAATAGAGGAAACTTTTGCCCAGCTCAAGAGCGAGGGACGCGGCGGGCTAATACCTTTCGTGACCGCCGGCGATCCGCATCTTGAATTGACCAGAGCGCTGATTGTCGAACTGGCGAGCGCCGGCGCCAGTGTGATCGAGCTGGGCGTGCCGTTCAGCGATCCAATGGCGGATGGACCAGTGATTCAACGATCCTCTGAACGTGCCTTGCGCAATCGCGTTGGCATCGAAGAGATATTGCAAATTGTTTCTGAGGCCCGCGAATCTACACACGTTCCCATAGTGCTTTTCAGCTATTACAACCCGCTGCTGCAGTTTGGCTTGGAGCGACTGGCCAGGGAAGCGGCTGGCGCGGGTGTCGATGGCGTGTTAGTGACTGACCTCGCGCCGGAGGAAGCTGGAGACTTTCAAAACGCATTGTCGGCTGAACAGCTTGATATGATCTATTTGGTGGCGCCCACTTCGACCGACGATCGTTTGCGAATGATTGCCGAGCGAGCGAGCGGGTTCGTGTACGCGGTTTCGCGTACCGGCGTGACCGGCACAAGAAAAGAATCCTCCGACGCGGCGGCGAACTTGGTCGAACGCGTGCGTGCTGTAACCACTTTACCGGTTGCCGTGGGTTTCGGCGTCTCCAACCGAAGTCAAGTTGAAGAAGTATTGCGCTATGCGGACGCGGCCGTGGTTGGTTCCGCGATCGTTGCCGAGATTGAAAAAGAAGCTGGTAATCCGGACCTGGTAAAACATGTCGGGAGTTTCGTGCGATCACTGATGCCCGACACTGGAGTAGAAGCGACGGCTGAGGTGTCTTCGTCCAAAGGCAGGCAAGAAAAAGGAAAAACCACCAATAAGCAAAACGACCTACTGCGTGATCACGCTGATGCGCGAATGGTCGCCGCACTGGCAAACGAAATCGCGGCAGACC
>DATAOU010000366.1:0-7373 GCA_036265575.1 Pyrinomonadaceae bacterium | reverse complement strand
CCGCTTGATTTGCAGATTCACGATACGTTTTTCGTTGTCGCCCATCTTCATTACGTACTCATTGGCGGCGCGGTCTTTCCACTCTTCGGCGCGTTCTATTACTGGTTTCCCAAATGGACCGGGCGAATGCTCAGCGAACGTCTGGGCAAATGGAATTTTTGGTTCTTGTTCATCGGTTTTAATCTCGTCTTCTTTCCCATGCATCAACTGGGACTGAAGGGCATGCCGCGCCGGGTTTACACATACTTACCAGAGAATGGTTGGGCATCATTGAATCTGCTGGCGTCATTGGGCGCCTTAGTTCTGGGGATAGGTGTGGCACTTTTCATTGTGAACTTTTTTTGGGCGCGGAGACAGGGAGCTATTGCCGGCCCGAATCCCTGGGGCGCCGACACACTCGAATGGGCCATTGCTTCGCCGCCACCTGATTACAACTTTCAACGCATTCCCGTTGTTGAGGGAAAAAACGCGCTATGGGATCAGTCAGCAGAAGCTCCAGTCGTCGTCGGGCTGAGTTCAACCAAGCGCGAAACGTTGGTTAGCAGTGTTGTCGATGCAATTCCCGAACTTCGTTATGAATTGCCCGGGCCATCAGTTTGGCCTTTGTTGTTGGCATTGGCGACTGCTGAGACATTCATAGTCGGCATTTTTACTCCGTGGGCATTCGCCGTGGGCGCGGTATTGACGTTTGCAGTCTTTGTTGGCTGGTTCTTTGGCAATCCTAATTATGAAAACCGCGACGCGAAACAACCTCCGGAAGATACAAACTTTGCGCCTGAAGACTTGCGCCCTGAGGAAGCATGAGCACACGACCAGTCATTGACGTTTCCGAATTACCGCATCATGGGTTCGACACCCTTGACACGATCTGGTGGGGCAATAATCTTTTGCTCGCGATCGAGACGTCGATGTTTGTTTTGTTGATCGCCACCTATTTTTATCTCCGCCAGAACTTTGAACTCTGGCCGCCGCCGCTGGCGCAATTAACTGCGCCTCTCAATCCCCTGCCTGATCTGGGATTCGGCACAGCCAACGCAATTCTTTTGCTGATCAGCTGCGTGCCGATGATCTGGGTTGATGTATCGGCGCGCCGGGGTTGGCAGTCAGGGGCGCAACGCGGCCTACTTATTTGTTTGCTCATCGGACTCGCAGCAATCGTATTGCGCAGTTTTGAATTTGCGTCGGTCAAGTTTCGCTGGGACAGCAACGCTTACGGCTCGATTGTCTGGTTCATTCTCGGCATGCACATGCTGCACCTGCTTACGTTGACGTGTGAAACATTGCTGCTAACCGGGTGGAGTTTTACGCGCGAGTTCGACATGAAGCATCGAGTAGATATCACCGCGCTCGCGGTTTATTGGTACTGGGTTGTAGGAATTTGGCTGGTCCTTTACGCCGTCGTTTATTTTGCGCCGCGGCTTAGTTGAGTTGGATGTCATGACGGACGAATTAATAGAAGAAGGCAACACGAGGCCGAACATGGGTCTGCATCCAGGTTTGTGGATTGGGTTGTTGCTGCCGCCGGTAATCTGGGCTGCCCAGATGCAACTCAACTACTGGGCGTTGCGTGGCGCCTGCGCGCGCGGAGGCAACAGCAGGCTTTACCTGGTGACGGCAGTAGCTCTGGTGTTGATTCTTTTGGGTGAGTTGTGGGCCTGGGTTGCCGGACGGAGTTCACACGCGCGCGAGCGAGTTGAATGGGGAACCCTGGTTTCGAGTTCAAGATTCATGTTGGCATTGGGACTTCTATCCGGCGGCGTTTTCTTTATGGCGGTTCTGGCCCAGGGCGTTGCGGCAGTTATTTTTCATCCCTGTCAGTTATGAAAGCCTTAGGCATTAGCGATCGGTGGACCGGGCGCCGGATTTTTCCGTGGGTGGTTGTCGTTCTGGTGTTTGGTAACGCCAGAACAATTTTCGCGCACGGAGGCAAGCCACACACCTGGCACGATCTGTGGCATAGCTGGAGTTTCGAACCGGTCGTTGTCGTTTCTCTCGTCTTGACCGCCGGATTATTTTTTTGGGGACTTCGCAGGCTGTGGCTTCATTCAGGATCGGGAAAAGGAATTCGCTCCTGGGAGGCACTGGCGTTTGCCGGAGGCTGGTTCGCTTTGTTCGTTGCGTTGGTTTCACCAGTGCACGCCTGGGGCCGCGTTTTGTTTTCTGCGCATATGACGCAACACGAAATACTGATGCTGCTGGCTGCGCCGCTACTTGTTTTGGGGCGTCCCTTGATCGCTTTCATGTGGGCCCTGCCACTCGAGTGGTCCAGACGAGTGGGCGCTCTCGGAAAAATTGGCTGGTTTCAAAAGACGTGGAGAGTTTTGACTATTCCGGTCGTCGCCTGGTTGATTCATGCCGTGGCGCTTTGGAGTTGGCATGTGCCGCTGCTTTTTGAAGCTGTGCTGCACAACGAATGGGTACACACCGCACAACATTTGAGTTTTTTACTTTCGGCGCTTCTATTCTGGTGGGCGTTGATTCACGGCCGTCAGGGTTGGATGGGTTACGGCGCAGCGGCGCTTTACGTGTTCACCACTTCGCTTCACAGCGGCCTGCTCGGCGCGTTGCTCACATTCTCGCGCACAGTGTGGTACCCGTCTTACGTCGGACTGACAAGCTCCTGGGGATTATCGCCGCTCGAAGATCAACAGTTAGGCGGATTGATCATGTGGATTCCCGCAGGTGTCCTCTACGCTTTCGCCGGTCTGGCGCTGGTGGCGGGTTGGTTGCGGGAAGCGGAGGCGCGTTCACTCAAGCAAGCAGAGAGCTGGGCCAGGCCGTGATGATGTTATTCATGAACATCGGGGGTCGTGGCGCATGAAGAAGCTCCTTGAAATCAGTCTCGGAATTGTAACCAGCGTCGGTGGCTTTCTTGAGATTGGCTCAATCGCGACGGCAGCGCAGGCCGGCGCTGATTTCGGTTTTCAATTGATCTGGGCGGTGCTGCTGGGCGGGCTTTGCTTGATCTTCCTGGTAGAGCAGGCAGGACGATTGGCGGCCGTAAGCGGACACACTCTAACCGGCGCCATCCGCGAACGCTTTGGGTTTAACTATTTTATTATTCTTTTCCTCGTTCTAAACCTGGTGACGCTGCTTGTGTTGAGCGCGGAACTGGGTGGAGTCTGCGTTGCGCTCGAGTTATCTACCGGCATTGCATTTCAGTGGTGGGCCGTGCCGGTGGCGGTGCTGGTATGGCTGCTCATTTGGAAAGGAACGTTTGGGTTCATCGAGAAAGGCGTTTCTGTTCTCGGATTGGTAACAATCTCCTTCATAGTCGCCGCAATTATGATGAAACCAAACTGGCATAGTGTTGCGTCCGGAGCAATTCCCACTCTTCCCGCTCACGACAAGAGTCACTATTGGTTCATAGCAGTCTCAGTTCTGGGCGCGTCCATTTCGCCCTACCTTTTCTTTTTCTATTCGTCCGGCGCCATTGAGGACCACTGGACCGAAGACTACATTGGAGTGAACCGTGTCATTGCTTCAACCGGGATGAGCTTTGGAAGTTTGATCTCAGTTGCGGTGCTGATTCTGGGGGCGCTGGTGTTTCCACCGCGAGGACTGCACGCGGATCACTATTCACAACTCGCCCTGCTGCTCCAGGACGCCCTGGGTCACTGGGGCTTCATACTATTCGTCATGTCTCTGGGCATTGCTTGTCTCGGTGCAGCGCTCGAGATCACACTCCAGGTGGCTTACTTTGCTGCGCAGGGTTTTGGTTGGAACTGGAGTGAAAACCAGCCGCCTAAGAAAGAGGCGCGCTTTAGTTTGACCTATACGGTCGTAATCCTGCTCGGCGCGTTGATAGTGCTAACCGGAATCGATCCCCTGAAAATAACTATCATGTCGATGGCGCTAACTGCGGCCACGCTGCCGCTCTCGGTAGTTCCCTTTTTAATTCTCATGAACGATCGGAATTACCTGGAGGAATACACAAACGGCTGGATCGCAAACGGGGTGGTCATCGCAATCATTCTGCTGGCGTTTGTCCTGGCTGTCGTCAGTATTCCATTGCAAATTGTCGGAGGTGGCTAGAAGTGCATCTGGTACGTGATTGTCTTGATAAGCAGGTCGTCGATCGTGAAGGGCACAACATGGGTCGCGTTGACGGCATCGTCATCGAAGTGGGCGGCGGCCGGAAACCCGACGTCGCTGCCATTCAAGTCGGATCGGCGTGTCAGGGAGATCGGTTACATCCCTTCTTTGGCAAACTGGTCAGATCGATCTCGAAACGGTGCGGCGTCGTCAACCACGATCCGTATCGCATTCCCTGGACCAAAATTGTGTGCGCGGAGATTGAAGTCATCGCCGGCGTCGAAGCAGAGAAAACTCCTGCTCTCGCCTGGGAGTTATGGCTTCGCAAAAATATCATTGCCCGGTTTCCGCTGGCTTAAATGACGAGACAGGAAATACAACTGGAACTGCTTCTCGGCAAGCGAGTTTACGCTCTGAACGGTCGCTCGATCGGGCGGCTGGAAGAGGTGTGCGTTGAACTCAAGGAAGGTATCGCGACGGTAAACGAGTTTGAGGTCGGCACCTATGCCGTGTTGGAGCGACTCTCAGCCTGGGCCATAGGACGCGCAGTGCTCGGCTTGTTTGGATCGCTAATCAAAAGTGGTTATAGCGTCAAGTGGAACCAGCTCGACTTAAGCGATCCGGAACGTCCAAAACTGAATTGCTCCGTCACTGAACTGGCGCCACTGAAAGTAGATTAGTAATGCCGGCAATTACATCCCCATCCCTAAAAATCTTTTGTCTCATTGCTGCGCTTTCGTTGACCTCTTGCGCCAGGAAACCAAATGGCCCGCTCGCTTATGTCACCAACGAGCGTGAGGGTACGATATCTGTAATCGACCTTAATACTGCTCGCACGATTTCCACGATAAAGGTTGGCGCTCGGCCGCGGGGTATTCAACTTGGCCCGGATGGAAAAACAATTTGGGTCGCGCTCAGCTACCCGACTAACCAAACACAGGGTGAAGATAAGATCGTTGTAATCGATTGCGATTCGGAAAAAATAATTGCGAAGTATGATGCCGGAACGGACCCCGAGCAATTCGTTGTCAATCATGACGGCACCCGGTTGTACATTGCCAACGAAGACGCCGGAACTGCTTCTGTTACAGACGTCAAAGCCAACCGCGTGATCGCGACCATGCCGGTGGGACTTGAACCCGAAGGTGTGGCAATCAGTCCTGACGGCCGCTGGGTTTACGTCACTTCGGAGAGCAGCAGCACCGTCGCGGTGATCGACACCGCCTCCAACCAGGTTGTTACAACTTTTCTCGTTGGTGCTCGTCCTCGCGAAGCAATTTTCGACCGCGCCGGTTCCAAAGCTTACGTCACCGCAGAAAACGGTGACACCGTTTCGGTTGTGCAAACTTCAGATCATAAGGTGACCGGCACGATTTCTTTGCCACGCGATGACGGAGGCTTGTTGTTGAAGCCTAAAGGCATCGCGTTGTCGGCTGATGGCAAGCGTATCTACGTAGCCACGGGACGCGGCAATAACGTGGCGGTGCTGGATGCCGACAGCCAAAAGGTGTTGCAGTTGATAAGAGTGGGCCAACGGCCATGGGGAATTGCACTCTCGCCAGACGGCCAGAAACTTTACACTGCAAACGGACTATCGAACGACGTCTCGGTCATTGATATCGCCAGCGATAAGGTCGTTGCGACAATCAAAGCCGGCGACGGACCATGGGGAATTGCCATCAAGCCTTAGCTGCGCTGTGCGAACTACCGCCAATCTCGCCCTGTCCAAATGACGACTGGTTTTCGCCTAAGGGCAGTTACTCGACACGACAAAATTTGGACCATCATCCACCGCTGCCGGTCCGTTTTGTGAATGCGGCACAGTTACTTTTGCCGTTGCGGTCGCGACATTGCCGGCGGCATCCGTAACCTTTAACGTGATGGTGTAAACGCGCCCGTTCCCGTTGCCCATTCGTTCAGCGCGCAGTTGCACTGATTTGCAGTCGCCCGCAATGACAATGTCGTTGGTCGTGTTGCCATCTCCGGCACCGTTCGCGTCATCAGGCTCATCGCTGGTCACGCTGGAGATGCGTACACTGCTCATACCCACCTTTCGCCCGCAGTTATCCCGGACGCTCGCAACCAGATCGCTTACTTTCAGGGTCACGTACTTGTGATCAGCAGGCCACAACTTGATCGGTTGCGCTGTGAGCACGATGACGGGTGGTTGCGTGTCTTTTACTGTTATTTTGAAGTTGCAAGTTGGACCAGCTGAGCTGGTACAAGTGACAGTGGTAGTGCCCACCGGGAAGAAAGATCCTGATGGATGGTCGCACGTTACAGTGCCGCAGGCCTCGCCGGCGGAGGGACCCTTGTACCTAACCGCCGCGCCGCATTTGTCTTTGTCATTAGATACAGTGATGTCGCTGGGACAGGATAGGCTGCAGGCGGGCGCCGCTTCAAAGGCGCCGATGTCAGTGCCGTCACTGGTGAGAGCGTTGGCCACGCTTGGATCGTCGACGGTGCGCGGCAGTCCACGCTGGTCCAATGTGGCGCCGGTTGCCACGCCGGCATCGATTGCTGCGCTGCCCGCCCCGAGCGCCATCGTTCGGGTTGGACCACCATTGTCTGCCAGCGCTCCCAGCACTGGATTAGCGCCGGTCTTGTCGCCGCTGCCGCTGAAGCCGGCCGCCTCAGTCGCAACACCGAGTAGGTTGTGACCGTTACTGGTTACGGCGCCATCAACATTGGGTCCCGGAGTTGGAGCGCCGGTGGTGTCACCGAGACCATTGGCCGCGATATTGCCGGCGATAATTGTATTTTCGAGGGTAATGCTCCCCGGGCCAACGCGAATCCCGCCGCCTGCGCCCTCGGCCACGAGCTGTGGCGGCTTGTTCGCTCCACCCTGATTGACGCCGGTGTTGCCGGCCTGAGCGTTGTTAAGACTTATTGTGCCGTGCTTGATATTGACGGTGGCATTGTTGTTCGCTATCGCGCCGCCAAACGCGAAGCCACCCTTACCGTGAGCGCCACAATTAAGACCGCCGTTAGTCTGTCCCCCATTGCCACCATCGCCGCCCTTGGCGAAGTTGTTGGCAAACGTAGCCGTGTTGATGTTCAGGCTGCCACCATCTGCGAAGATTGCTCCACCGCGCGCGCCGCCGCCTTCAAGCGAGGTGTGACTGCCCAGGCACGTCGAGCCAAAAGTGTTGCCGCTGCGTCCGCCAGTGGCGCCCGCGAGGTGGAAGGTGGAGTTGGTCACATTCACGTTACCCAAACTATAAAGAGCGCCACCATCAGCCGTACCAGCAGGTTCGCTTCCGTTGCCTCCCGTGCCAGAGTTACCGCCGTTGGCGGCAGTGCTTTCGAACGTTGTTTTATCAATCGTCGCGCTGCCG
>DATAOU010000365.1:0-5557 GCA_036265575.1 Pyrinomonadaceae bacterium | reverse complement strand
GTCGCCGCTGTTTATAGCGCGCGACACACACCACGCGGCGCCCAGCCAAAAAAGCGGCTCAAAAGCGTTCATCGTCAGCCAGTGATGAAAGACCAGGAAGATTGGAACTACGAAAACCGCAAGGGCAGCCAGTGTTTGAGCGAACCGACCACCTCCCAGCTCGCGCGTAAATCTCCCCGTCAACCAAACCAGGGCCGCCCCCGCGAGCGCCGGCAGAAGACGCAAGCCGAGTAACGAAGTGCCGAGAACATGCCGCGCTACCCAGGCAATAAGAGCGATGAGCGGCGGCTGGTCCACGTAGCCCAGGGCCAAATGTTCCGAGCAGGCGAGGTAATAGAGCTCGTCGCGAAAGATTCCATAGCGACCGGCAGTGAGTAGATGAAATATGAGCTTCGCACCGGCGAGATAAAGGACAATCGCTGATGCGCTGGTCCATTTTGTCTGGGACCTTGCGGGAGTGGCCACGCGCGCATAGTAATCGTTAGAGCAGTAAACAGTGAATAGTAAATAGTGAATGGTAAATAGTGAGCCCGTATTTGCCGACCCGCTGCGTCGGACGTTAACGATTCACGATTTACGATTCACGAGTTTTGGATTTAAGATTCGCGCATGTCACGCAAAGTCACTCGTCGCGAATTTGTAACCACTGCACTAACCGGAACCGCACTGACAGGAGTTGCCATTGCCAGGGCGGCCAGTGTTTCGGGACTAACCTCGTCTTCAGCGCCTCGTCGTCCAAACATTCTGTTCATTCTTGCCGATGATCTTGGCTATGGCGATTTGAGTTGCTACGGTCGTCCCGATTACCAAACTCCTCACCTGGATCGCCTCGCCACACAGGGCGTTCGTTTCGTCAACAGCTATTCCGCTTCCCCGGTATGCACGCCAACGCGATGTGCTTTCATCACCGGACGCTACCCGGCGCGCACGCGCGTTGGCCTCGAAGAACCTTTGACCGAACCTCGAGACCTGGGTGAGAGAGTGAAGACGCTCGGGTTGCCGCCTGAACATCCGACCATTGCTTCTTTGTTAAAGCGCAGCGGGTATCAAACAGCGCTGATTGGTAAATGGCATCTCGGTTACTTACCTAACTTCGGGCCGGTACAAAGCGGCTTTGACGAGTTCTTTGGAATCATGAGTGGCGCCGCAGACTTCTTTACACACAAAGACATGGCGGGTGACAGCGATCTTTATGAAGGGAAAGTCCCGGTCGAACGTATCGGCTATACGACCGAGATGCTGACTCAGCGCGCGGTTGAATATATTGGTAGTAAAGGGAAGGCGCGGACGACCAGCAACCCCTTTTATCTGAGTTTGCATTACACGGCGCCACACTGGCCCTGGGAAGGACCGCACGATCAAGCTGTCAGTCGAGCTTTGAAAGGCGGGTACGATGGTTTCACCGCGGGCGGGTCTTTGAAAACTTATGCCGCAATGATGAAGAGCCTGGACGATGGCATCGGGGAAGTTTTGCAAACTTTGGATCGAGCCGGTATGGCTAGTAACACCCTGGTCATCTTCACCAGTGACAACGGTGGGGAAAGGTTTTCCTACAACTGGCCCTTTCGTGGGGAAAAGTTTTCACTTTGGGAAGGTGGTATTCGCGTGCCAGCCATGGTCCGTTGGCCGGGTGTTGTTCCAGTTGGCGCGGTAACGCAGCAAACAGCGATAACGATGGATTGGACCAGAACCATGCTGGCAGCCGGAGATGCAAAGCCTGATCCTGCTTATCCACTCGATGGACATGATTTGGTGCCGGTGCTCCAGGGGACGCAATCACCTTACGAACGTACTTTGTTCTGGCGCACATCGATTCAGGACGCGGTGCTTAAAGGCCGTTGGAAGTACGTAAGGGATGGTAAGCAAGAATATTTGTTTGATCTTGCAGTTGATGAGAGGGAACAAGCCAACTACCGCGAACAGAATCCCATGATGTTTACCGGCCTGAGGGATGAGTTTAGAAAATGGGAGTCGACGGTATTGCCACGTCCGCCCGCCAGGCAGCGGTGAGCTTTGGCTGAAAAGTCATAGTCAGTGTTAGCTACGGCTTTGCCGCCGCACATCCGGCGGCAAAGCGGTAGCTAAAACTGCCTGTGACTTTTGTGGCAAGCCGTCAGCGTTTAGACTTCTGATGAGCATTAGCTAATCTCTCGCACCTCTTGCTCGCAAAGCTTCCGCAACATTTCCGTTACCGGATCTCGGACATTGCCTGCACGAAATGGATACCTCCAATCAGCCCAAATTATTAGGTTTTCCAGAGACAATCGCGATTTGCTTTCAGATTCGTAAGCGGCATAGTGGTTGCAAATTCTCTCCTCAAATGGAGGGGGGAAGAAATATGAAGAAGACGTTTGGCAGTGCGCTTATGGCGCTCGCGTTTGTATTCGGCGTAATTGCTGCGACCAGCTCAACGGCTAGCGCGCAATGGTCGAATAGGACTTACGGCGGCTATGGCGGCTACAACAACCAACAGGTGCAACAAGGTTTTCAGTATGGGGTGAACACGGGTGCCAACGATGCCCAACGCCGGCAGAGTTATAGTCCTCAGCGTTCACGCTATTACCGCGACGCGCCAACCCAGGCTTTTCGCGACGGGTTCGTGCGCGGCTATGACCAGGGCTACCGCCAGTATGCTTACAACAACGGTGGCTACAACAACGGTGGTTATCGTAACGATGGCTACTACGGCAATGGCGGGTATGGTGGTTATGGCGGTTACAGCAATCAGGAACTGAACGCCGGCTACCAGCAGGGAATCAACACCGGCGCCGATGACGGACGCCGAAACAAATCCTACAGTCCGGAACGATCCAAGTACTATCGCAACGCCTCAACGCAGGCCTATCGTGAAGGCTTCGTGCGGGGTTACGATGCTGGTTACCGCCAGTACTCGGGAAACCGCAGCTATCGCAGAAGCAATACGGCAGCGCAAATTTTAGGACAGATCTTTGGTGTGCAGTACTAAGAGCTGGTTCTAAGTTGCGTTCGATCAACGGGGTGCCGCGATGAAAGTCGCGGCACCTTTTTTTGGCTTCGGCTTAGTCGTTCCTGTTTAGTTCGCCGCGGGTGAAATGTTCACCTGACTGCTACAATCTAAAATTGTTACAAGTGAAACGATTCGCCTCCAAACAAGTCAGCTATTTGTACAGCGCCCTAATGATCACGGGCGTCCTGCTGAACTTGTGCGTAGCACCAGCGGCTTCGTTGGGCCGCCTGTCTGCTCGGTTGCGGCAGGAGGCCGGATCATTTGCCGGCGTGGACGGCCGCACCTACTCACCTGCCTTAACCACTACGCCGCGCCCTTACTCAGACGTCCCGGCAGCCAAACAATTGCGCGTCCGGCATCCAGCGCTCGACTTAACCGCACTGCCGCCGCAAAACTTTCAGCTATCGTCCTTATCGTTGCGCCAGGGAGCACTCGATAATCACCAGCTTATCCTTCAGTTCTCTTTTTCCGTTCAACCGCAAGGCCGCGCGCCGCCAGTCTCCGACTAAGCTTCAACGTCTAAAGGTCACGTTCGCCCGTATTTCCATTGCCGGAAGAGGGCGAGCTTAAGGCTGTCGGAATCCGTTGCTGAACCAGCGCGAGATCTGATTGCTGACGTTCGTTTTTCAAAAAGGAGATTTTATGAGTTCGGAAATTATTGTTGTCTTAGTCATGGTAGCCTTGGCGCTTCTGGGTTTGGGTTATTTGGAGTTGAACTCGCGGCGCAACAAAGAACGCCAGGAAGAAGAAAAGCCAAGTGAAGAGTGATGTGTGATAAGTGATGAGAAAGAGCGGGAGCGAAGCCTCCCGCTCCTTCCTTGAAGGAGAGTCAATGTTGAAGAAATTCATACACGCGCTGCTCGATGCCGGTTTGATCATATTAGGAATTCTTTCCGCCAGCCTTGGCTTGAAAGGGTTCCTTCTTTCAAGTCACTTCATCGATGGTGGCGTTACCGGCGTGTCGATGTTGCTCGCGAATGTGCTCAGCTGGCAGCTCGCGATTCTGATTCCCATCATCAATCTCCCGTTCATCGCGCTGGGCTATCGCCAGATTGGAAGAGCGTTTGCGATCAGGAGCACACTCGCGATTGCCGGCCTGGCGCTTTGCCTGGCTTTCATAAAATTTCCTGATGTTACGCCTGATAAGTTGCTCACCGCAGTCTTCGGTGGCTTCTTCATTGGCGCTGGCATTGGACTGGCCATTCGCGGCGGAGCAGTTTTGGATGGGACTGAGATTGCGGCGCTGCTGGTAAGCAAGAACAGCCATCTCTTGAAAGTTGGCGATGTTATTCTCTTGCTCAACGTCGTCATCTTTTCAGCCGCAGCGTTCTTTCTTGGTATCGATTCTGCTCTCTACTCGATGTTGACTTATTTTGCAGCTTCCAAAACGATCGACTTCCTGATACACGGCGTCGATGAACACACGGCCATCACGATCATCTCCGACAAGAGCGAGGAGATCAGAGAGGCAATAATCCGACACCTGCATCGCGGCGTAACGATCTACAAAGGAGAAGGCGGACTGGATCGAGGGGCGCAAAACATTTTGTTTTGTGTGGTGACGCGTTTGGAAATAGGCAGAGTAAAAAAGGCCGCGCACGAAATCGATCCAGCCGCCTTTATAGTGGTCTTCTCGCTCGCCGACGCCGAAGGCGGAGTGATAAAGAGACTCGCGACACATCCGTAGGAAAGCCGTGAATCGTGAATCGTGAATCGTAAATTCAGGTTGGAAGTGTGTGTGCCTCTTCGCCCCGGCGGGGCGAGATGTTTATAGCCTGGAAGTTCTTTTATTTGCTCCTTAGCTCCGAAGGAGCGCCACCGCCGGCGGAAGGTCTTTCACTGTTGCCCGGTTTTGCTCCTCTGGAGCGAAATCCTTTTGGTGTGCGGTTTTTAGCTAGAGACATCTCGCTCCGCTGGAGCGAAAGCAAAATTAGTATTGCACTTGGAAATTAAATACACCGAACTTTAGAACTGGAGCTTGAGTAGGCTCGCGCGCTTGACGCTGGCTCAGGCGTTAGGCAAAACTTCACGATTTTCCCAACCCTCAGCTACTCGTTGCGCGTCGATTTCTCGGCGGTAAGAGCTGCATTCGTGTCGTCCATTTACGATTCACGATTTACGATTTACGATGGCTAACATGAAATACAACTTACTCGGTAACACCGGCCTTAAAGTTTCTGAACTGTGCCTGGGCACGATGACGTTCGGAGAGAATTTTTACGGCATCGCGGTGGTCCAACAAGCCGCTGCCAACGAAATGGTGTCGCGCGCTATCGACGCGGGCATAAACTTTTTCGATACGGCCGATGTTTATTCGTACGGGCAATCGGAAACTGTGCTCGGCCAGTCGTTGAAGGACGGGCAGGTTCAGCGTGATCGCGTAATTGTGGCTACCAAAGTTCGCAGCGCCATGAGTGAAGGAGCGACCGCGGGCACCAGCGACGTGAACAACGTTGGGCTAAGCCGGCAACACATCTTCGCCTCGGTTGAGCAAAGCTTGCGACGCTTACAAACCGACTACATCGATCTTTATCAGGTTCATGGCTGGGACGTGCTCACGCCTATTGAAGA
>DATAOU010000364.1:0-2063 GCA_036265575.1 Pyrinomonadaceae bacterium | reverse complement strand
CGAGTCGCTCCTCCTCGTCCTTCACCCCTGGTGTGCGCGCGCGTTATCACAGGATTTAAAGGAAAGCTTCGACGGTTGGTACACTGCGAAATATTTCGCCAAACCGATGGCCGCGGCGAAATGACAACCGACAAGCAATTTCCCGGAGCCAAAGCGGGAATCACGCGCGGGTCAAGGCCGGTGGCGTTATTTGTGGACGCTCCACAGCGCCACTGCCCGCGTTGTCTTTAACCTCAAGTGATGACTCAAATGAATTCGGACATCGAAGAGCTAAAAGAGTCCCAAAGGCGCTTGGAAGCCGAGATCGCTGTTTTGATCCAGCGCAGTCCGGCTTTGCGTCGCGCTATGGAGCGGAGGCGCATTGAACTGCTCAAGGCGCGCAGGCGGGAGTTGCTGGTCGAGGTTGCCGTACTGCATTAAATGCACAAAAAAAAGTCGCAGTTCATGTTCTTACCCGGCGGCATTCATTCGACCACATGATGCTGTGGTTCGCGTTTACGATGACGCTGGCAACGTGACCGAGACGCGCGAGCACACTGGCGAGTTCAAAGGGGATTTTGTGACGCGGCTAGGGAAGCGGCACGCGCGGGCCTGAATCCGGTTACTGCCTAATCAATTCGCGGGCTCGTCTGCGATTCTGTTCGCGTCGTCGATTCAATTCTTGCTAATGTGAATTTCACTTCTACCGTAAAAAGTATGGCCGACGTCGCAAACAAATACGCCGAAAACGTCGCGGGGGCATTCTACGTCGATGATCAATGCATCGACTGCGATTTGTGTCGCGAAACGGCACCGGCCAGTTTCAAACGCAACGACGACGGGGGTCATACTTACGTTTACAAGCAACCAGAGACCCCTGAGGAGGAAGCGCTCTGCAAAGAAGCGATGGAAGGTTGCCCGGTCGAAGCGATTGGCAACGACGGCGCAATCATACTCGCGCCTCTTCGCGCGTAGTTCTTGAAAAATGGCGGCCTGGAAAAGGGAAGGCCGCGCCCAGAAAGAAAGCGCGGCCCTTCGGTATCGGAAGCGGGCAGCGTGATCGAGACGCACGAGTAGGCGGGCGAGTTCAAGGACTGGTGATACGCTTGTGCCGTCGTTTCTCCGCACTTGCACCTGCCGGAGCGGTAGCTGAGGTTGAGTCACCAATGTCATGAGCACGAGCATTCGTAATCGTTTGCCCGGCACGATTGAGGAAATTGTCTCCGACAAAGTTGTCTCAGAAATCGTGATCAACACCGCCGCTGGACCGGTAACTTCAATCATTACGACCGGCTCAGTGAAGCGGATGAATCTTAAAAAGGGCGACACAGCTTTCGCGATAATCAAGGCGACCGAAGTGTCAGTCGAGGCCCGATGACGATAGCGCAATAGCGACCTCACGTTTTCGAATGTTCTTTCCGGTCTCGGCCTCTTCCTTTATGCGTTGGTTTTGTTGCTCTATCGATGCCTCGTTAGCCGATCCGCTCGGAAACCACTCAAGATTCCAAGTTGTGATGCGAATCCTGGTCGGCTCCGTCGATTCACCGAGTGCCAAGCCAGCGAGTAGAAACGCGAGTAAGGCGAATAAAACCCGGTTCACATGGCAAAGCTTTTAGCAACTTTTCTCTTCGCGAAAAGATTATTCGACTGGCGATTATTTGCGCGCTCTGACAATCTCATTGCCGGCGCTTGTGACACACCGGGAAATCATCGCAGACAGGCTCAGCGCGGCCGGTTGGAGTTGGGGCTGGGTCTCAGTCGTCGATTCCAACGTGGCAAACAATCTTCATTGTTGACGCTCATCGCGACGATGGTCAGCGTTTCGTTGTGCGCGCGGATGAAAAGCTGACTGCGTTTCTGGAACTTGAATCGGCAATTGACGCCGCGAGTGTCGAACTTAGCTTCTTACGAAATCGGGCTTAGCAACCCAATTTGCGCCGCAAGGCAGCCAAGCCGAGCAAAGCGCAACCGAGCAGAGAAACTGTCGAGCCGCCATCAGGGACACCCGGGACGCCCACCGACCCGATCTGGAGCGTGAACCTCTGGTCCGCTCCATCCCCCCACGTCCATACGTAGGTGCCGGG
>DATAOU010000363.1:0-5155 GCA_036265575.1 Pyrinomonadaceae bacterium | reverse complement strand
GGCGCCAGCGAAGGGCGAGTTGAACTCTCGCTTGTCGAGCGTATGCGCGATGAGCTGACGCACCGTGGGCCTGATGACCAAGGCTCGTTGATCTTCGATGAAGGCCGCGGTGGTCTTGGTTTTCGCAGGCTCTCAATCATCGATCTTTCTCCCGCCGGAAATCAGCCGATGCATGGCTGTACGAAAGATATCTGGCTGGTATTCAACGGGGAGATTTACAACCACGCCCAATTGCGGCAAGGGCTCGAACAAGGCGGCCACCGTTATTCCTCGCACACGGACTCTGAAACAATCCTGCATCTTTACGAAGAGCGCGGTTTGGATTTCGTTAATGAACTCGAAGGTGACTACGCTATCGCATTGTGGGATGCACGGCGCGAGCAACTTGTTCTCGCGCGCGATCGCGTCGGTGTCAAGCCGCTCTACTTCTACCACCGCGCTGGGCGTTTTATCTTCGCTTCGGAGATCAAGGCCATCCTGCAACACTCGGCCGTGACCGCGGAGATCAACGAAGAGTCGCTTTATCATTATCTGACTTTCCTCACCACGCCCGCGCCGGACACGCTCTTTCGCGATATTCAGAAGTTGCCAGCCGGCCATATGCTAATCGTCAAGCGCGACGGTTCTGTGGAACTGAAACAGTATTGGGACGCGCTGCCCGGGAAGCAGCCGGAAAACTTTGCGGCGGCCAGCGAAGCGGAACACAGCGAAGAAATCCTGCGCCTACTGCGAGACTCAATTCGCAAACGCATGATGTCTGACGTTCCGTTCGGCGTGTTTCTTTCGGGCGGTGTGGACTCTTCCGCGAATGTGGCCTTGATGTCGGAGCTAATGTCGCAACCGGTGCGCACTTACACTGTTGGCTTCGAAGACAATGAAGAACTAAACGAGCTCGAGAGTGCGCGAGCAGTCGCTGAACGCTTCGCAACGGACCATCACGAAGTAATCATCAACCAGGGCGACATGCAGAAGTTCCTTCCCGAGCTCATCTTTTACCAGGACGAGCCGCTGGCTGATCCGGTTTGCGTGCCGCTTTACTACGTCTCGAAACTGGCGCGCGAGAGCGGCACGATCGTCGTGCAGGTTGGCGAGGGCGCTGACGAAATCTTCGCCGGCTACGATTGGTTCAGAAAATACGTGCGAATTTACGAGCAGTTTTGGCGCCGCGCCGCGCAGCTTCCCGTCTCCCTTCGTCATTCGTTGCTAACGTTGGCAAAGCCCCTGCTGGAGTCGTCGTTCAATAAGCGCACAGCGATAGAGTTGGCGCGGCGGCTGGGTGCTGATGAAGAACTGTTCTGGGGCGGCGCGATCGTGTTTGACGAAGACTTTAAGCGTCGCGTCCTGTCGAAGGAATTAAGCCAGCGCGTTGAGGGCCTCTCGTCATATCAGGCTGTCGCTAAACACATCGAGCATATAGCCAAGCAGAGACCGGACGCGGATTTTGCCGCGCGCATGTCTTATCTCGAACTGAAATTGCGTTTGCCAGAGTTGCTGCTAATGCGCGTCGACAAAATGACGATGGCGACGTCGGTTGAGGCGCGGGTGCCGTTTCTCGATCACCATCTAGTGGAATATGCGATGAGTCTGCCGGTAGATCTAAAAATCAAAGGCACTAATGGAAAATATATTTTGAAGCGCGCGTTGGAGAAAGTTTTGCCCGGCGATTTGTTGTACCGACCTAAGCGTGGCTTTGGCGCGCCGATCCGCGATTGGTTTCGCGGGCCGGACGGTGAAGCGCTTGGTGGAATGATTATGGGTTCTTCAATGCGCAGTCGAAACTTGTTTGACTACACATTTATCGCGCGTTTACTCGAGGAACACCGGCAGGGAAAACACGATTGGAGTTTTCACCTCTGGGCGCTGCTCAATGTCAGCCTCTGGTACGAGCGCTGGATTGAAACCTAGGGCCAACTACATCGCAATCAGTTATCGCTGCCAGGCGGCGATGCAAGTTGCTAAACCCTGGTTAAGAGGCTGTGGATTCCAGTTGGGCAGCAGGCTGCGCAGCTTGCTGATGTCGCTCTGCCAACGCTCGGGATCCCCCGGTCGACGAACGCCGCGGCAACGAATCTTCTTCTGTGGGGCAACTACACTTCCCATCTGCTTGGCCAGATCGATAACTCGAGTTTCGCTGCCGCTGGCCAGGTTAATAAGCTCATAGGTGCCTTTAACCATTTTCTCGGTTTGGTCTTCAGCCAGCATCACCACCGCCGCGGCCATGTCGTTGACGTGAAGGTAATCGCGCGTTTCTTCACCCGTACCTTGTAGCCAAACAGTTTCTTCGCTGCTCGCGAGTTGTCGAAAGATCTCCCAAACAAGCAGCCGTCGCTGGTATTCGCCGAAAAGCGAAAAGAGCCGGCAAACTATGACGCGTTGGCTAAAGCAGGTCGCATATTCCTGAGCTAACAGTTCACACGCGACTTTGTGAAAACCATAAGGTGAAATCGGCCGCAAGCTTGCAGTCTCCTTTACGGGGAGGCTGTCGAGTCGTCCATAGACCGCTCCGCTCGAGGGAAAACAAATGAGCGGATGCGCGCCGGAGCGGTGAGCGCTATGGAGCAGGTTGGCCCAGCTAAACAACGATGCGCGAAGGTCGTCAATTGGTGTTTTGAAAGAAGCGCCCACTGAGGCGGTACCCGCGGCGTGAAAAATAGTATCTGGCGCAAACTCGCGAATGACTGGTGCCAGATCGGCGGTGACCACGTCCGCCGATATGTACTTGCCGGGCCAGTCGAGAGGTCGCTGAGTGGCGCGGCTTATACCTAGCACCTCGTGACCCGCGCTGGCGGCATAGCGTCCGAGACTGCCACCAACAAATCCCCGGCTACCGGTGATCAGAATTTTCACAGCTTCCCAATTCCTCTACGATTCGCAATCGCTTGTTTGATAGAGCCGTTGATCGTCTCCGAAATTATTTCAGGCGTAAAATTTTCTGCTACCAGTCGCCGGCTATTCCGGGCTAGTTGTTCCCAAAGTGCCTCATCAGAATAAAGCCGAACAACGGCAGCGGCGAATGGTTCGGGCGTATCGGCGATCAAAGCGCTGGACTCGTTAACCAGGCCAAAACCCTCGGCGCCGATCGAGGTAGTAACTACAGGTAGCGCGTACGACATCGCCTCGCCTACCTTACCTTTCACTCCAGCGCCGAAACGCAACGGCGCAAGAAATACACGACAGCCCTGCAGTAACGGGGCAATGTCCGGCAAGTATCCAGTTACCTGAATCCGCTCCGAAGCATACGCCAGAATTTCCGTCGTGGCGTTGTCGCCGACGATGAAAACTTTGGCGGCCGGCAGTGATCTTTCAACTAACGGATAAATGTCCCGCATGAAAAAATGGACCGCGTCGGTGTTGGGCCGGTGGGCCATATTACCGATGAACAGCAGGTGCTGTCTTTCCGCAAATGGCTTGCCCGAATCATGGAGCGCATGGATAGTCGGAATCACTTCAATTTGTTTGCCGGGAATTTGTGCCGCCATCACTCGCTTATCGTCAGCCGAGTTGCACCAGACGAGGTCGCTCGCAAGCGCGAGTCGTGTTTCGAGTTTTCTATAACGCTCGGACTCTTGCGCCGTTTGCGCGTTGCCGGAGATCCGCGACTCACGATCGAGACGAATAAAGTAAGCATCTACCATGTCAAACACCACGGCGACATTTTTCCCGGCGCGGCGAATCCGACCAATCATTGCTTCGGCCACGGTTGGTCGACTGAGGACGACGGCTTGAACCTCTCTATTCTTGAGCAGACGGCGGTAATCAACCGCATCCGCAGTTTCGATACCTGCTTTCCACAAAGCCTCCTCGTACTCAATGCCTTGTGGCCGATTAAAGGGAACAAAGACGACGTGGCACCACTTCGTCAGCGCCGTCAGTATCATGAACATGCGCGCGCTGCCGGCGTCGCGGTCGGGGCTGGGGATTCGTTCATCGAAAACTAGAACGTGTGGTCCAAGCTTTCGATAAGCCGCTTCGTCGACCCGTTTCAAATTTTTCTGGCAGTGTTCTGTCTGTAAGACGTGTCGCCATTTCTCTTCAAACTTGCCGCGGTTAATAACCTGAAAATGTTTGAAGCCTTTGTTGACGTCGCGTCCCGCAGTTGCACCTTCGTGATGCACGACGCGGGATGCCGGTTGATAAATGACCTTGTAGCCGAGCGAACGGACGCCGAAACAGAGATCAATGTCCTCGTAATATGCCGGGGCAAAGCGTCGGTCGAAACCGCCCAACCGTTCAAAGATTTCCTTCCTGATGAGTAATGAGGCAGCTGAGCAATAATCGACTTCGCGCGCAAAATTGAACCGCCGGTTATCTACCGAACCGCCCCAGCCGTAATGATGTGCCTCGCCGTTTTGCCAAACAATGGCGCCAGCTTCCTGGATCGTTCCGTCGGGATACAGAAACAGCGACCCTGCGGCGCCGTGTTCGGGTCTAGCTTCCAACGTCTCTACCAGATTACTGAGCCAACCGGGCTGCACTTCCGTGTCATTATTCAGGAAAAGAAAATACCTGCCGCGAGCAGCAGCCGCGCCTTGATTGCAGGCATCAACAAAGCCGCGATTCTCTTCGTTCCTGATCACTCGAACAATGTTGGCAAAGTGAGCAAGGACTTCGGCGGTGCGATCGCGGGAGGCGTTGTCCACCACAATGATTTCATTCGTGCTCAGGTCGACTTCCTGCAGGAGAGAATTAAGGCACTGCCAGGTGAACTCGGCTTTGTTGAAAACAGGAATGATGATTGAGGTTGTAATCGCGGCAGCGCTGTTAGCCGCGCAAGGCGCTGGCGGCCTGGCAACAGAATTCAAATCTCCCATTGCGATCGCCGGCGTTTCCCAGGAAAAACCTTTTGCCTTCACACCAAACGGATCGATTCCCAGCCGCGCCGACGCGGCATTGGCTGCTCGCGAGGCGAAGCGTCCGGGGAATCGCGCGACTTTGCCGGCTGTGCTGATCGTGTCCGAATAAACAGTGCGTAAGAAAAGTTTGGAGGAAAGGGATAGCCGTCTTCCCAACGCCTGCTTGATGTGTTTTAGAGGTGAACTCAAGAATTTAACCGGGGAGCAAATTAGCCGCGGGTTTAAGCGGATTCGCGCGGATCAGAATGCGAGACGGAAGAAAAAGGCCGCGACATTCCCTTTATAACTCCTCGAAATCGTGT
>DATAOU010000362.1:0-5617 GCA_036265575.1 Pyrinomonadaceae bacterium | reverse complement strand
ACAGCAACCTCGGTATCGATCTCAAACAGGCGCTCGCCCAGCTCTGCCTGCCGTAGACGCAAGACGTCGGCAAAACTCCGGCGCAGCAACTCCTGCGTGTCGTCCTGCTTCTCATACGTTTCGCAAAAGCGGTGAATGACCGCGCCTTTTAGCGTGGCGGTTAAATTCGCCGGCGGCTCGGGCGCTTCGGCATCATTCCAAACCGCCATCTGATCTGCCGACGGCAAATGCAGCACGCGGTCGAAATAATATTGCCGCGGGCAACGCTGGTAGTTGATTAACTGCGTCACACTAAAGCGATGAACTGAAGCATCGTGTTCCGCTTCGATCTTGCGCAGGAGCGGAAACTCCTCGGCAAGCGAAACGACCTCGTTGTTAACTGGAGCCGGCAACGGCTCACTCGCGGGTTTTGCTTGTTGTGGGATATCGATCAGGTTGGGTGTTATCTCGATTTGCACGCCTGGCGCCAGATCGACGATGCCGCTGCGTGGTTGCGTCTGCAACTCAAGCGACTGCCAAATCCATTTCAGCCACGTTTCGCCTTTGCCGCCGAGACTTTCAAAATCTTTCGTGGTGCCGGAAAAAATCAGGCGGTCCTGGGCGCGCGTTGCCGCTACGTACAGCAGGCGCATGCTTTCGAATTGTTCGCGCAGCGCCTGCCGCTCTTCGAAAGTTTTGAAAGTGCAACCTGCAACCAACTTGCCGCGCCCGTCCGGCACTTTTAAAGTCAAACCGCGATGTCGATCCAGCAGAAACCAGTTGTCGGGGACTCTCGAGTAACGTTGCAGCTCGGGAATAATGACGACGGGGAACTCCAAACCTTTCGCCTGGTGAATTGTCATCAGGCGCACCGCGTTGGTCGCCTCATCAATCTGGCCCTCGCTCTCGCGGCTGCCGATCGCTTCAAACTCTTCAACGTAACGCACAAAGTCGCGAATCAAGTGCGCGCCCGATCTTTCAAATCGTTCGGCCAGCGTAAACAGGCGCTGCACATTTGCCAGCCGCTGGGCGCCATCAAAATTCGCGGCGATCACTGTCATGAATTCAGATTGCTCGACCGCATACCGCAGCAAGTTGCCGATGCCGTAATTGTGACGGCGTGCGATCAGGCCGCTGATTAGACTGGCGGCGCGCTCCAGCAATTCGTGTTCGGCTTCATTGATAAAGGCGACGTTTGCGTGTCGCTTGAGGGCATGGAACAGATTTCGTGTCTGACTAAAATGCAGCAGCGGATCCGCCGTCTCTAGTTCATCGAGCCAGGGCGCGCAACGCAACGCCAGCAACGCGTTGTCGGAAATACCGCACAGCGGCGAGCGCAGCACCGCCGCCAACGCCAGCTCGTCGGTTTTGTTATCCAGAAACCGGAGCAACTGGATCAGATCGGTTATCTCTTCGCGTTCATAAAAACCGCGGCCCAGCACCGTTTGATAAGGAATGTTGGCGCGGCGAAAAGCCGATTCGTAGATGCCGACGTTCGTCATCGCACGAAACAAGAGCGCGATGTCGCTGTATCTAAAACCGGGATCCTGAATACTGGGACCGCGGGCGTCCCGCCCGCCTTGGTGCGGCGCCGAATAGTTCGGGTAATCAGATTCATCCGTGACTTGAGTGAACGCGTCGCTTGAGGCGAACGAGACGCCCGCGGTCCCAGTGTCAGTTAATTCAATGATCCGCCGGGCCAGTTGTTCCGCATCCAGCTCGCGCGAACCCTGGTCTAACTTTGGATCGTCGTCGTCGCCCGAGCTTTCAGTCGTGATCAGCAAATCAATCAATGGTCCACTATCCCGCAATTCGCGCTTAGCCTCGCTGGGCTCGTGTTCGACGTACCCAAGCTGCGCGCGTTCGGCCGGAGTCGCTTCATCCTTTGGCTGGAACAGTCGCTGGAACAGGTGATTGAAAAAATTTACGAGAGGCGGCTGACTGCGAAAGTTAAGCAGCAGCGATTTTTCCTCGCCGCCGGCAGCGACCAGTGTGCCGGTCATCTCGCGAAACACGTCGACGTCGGCGCCGCGAAAGCCATAGATCGATTGCTTGCGATCACCAACGATGAAAAGGTTGGCGCTGTCACGTCCCGCCGGCCGCAAAGCAAGGCGTTCAAGCAACTGGCGTTGCACGTTGTTGGTGTCCTGGAATTCATCAACCAGAAAAAACTTGTAGCGCTCGGAAGTGCGGGCAATGACTTCCGGTCGCGCTAATAGTTCCAGGGCGCGAAGTTCCAGATCGTCGAAATCAAGCGCCGACAGTTGCTGCTTCTCGTGGTTTAATCTTTCGTCAATGCGGGTGACCAGACTGATTAGTTCCAAGGCATAACGCTTTGCAAATAGATCCAAACAAGTCTGCGGCACGCGGCCCAGCAAATCTTTTTCCCAAACGAGCGAGTCGAGCGCTTGAACATGCTCCTTAAATTCGCCGCGTGCCTGAGGTCGCAACTTGCGAAAGCCCTCCACAGCTCGACAATAGTCGGCGAGATTCTCATGCTCGGGAGTGGCGCTAACCAGTTTTCGCAAAGCAGGCCAGGTTGAACTCACCTCGGCATGGTTGGCCCTGGTCGCCGGCGTGGTGCGCCGCACCATTAGAAAATCCGTCATCGTTTGCGATAGTTCGTTAAGGGCTTGTTGATAGTGAAGTTCAGTCGCATGGCTCTGCTCGGTCTTCGCTTTCAACTCCGCAAACGACAAGCCCTGGCCGCGCACTTCCCGGTAAATGTGCGCGAGTCCATCCGCCAATCTCCCTCGTCCTACGCCCAACGTCAGGCGCGAGATTTCCGCGTGGTTTGTACTTAAGAATTCAGTCAACACCTGCTCGACGGTTACTTCAAGCAACATCTGCGCGCGATGTTCATCCAGCAAAGTGAATTGAGGATCGACGCGCGCCTCGACGGGAAACTCACGCAACAGGCGCGCGCAAAAACCATGAATAGTTGTGATCACTGCGCCGTCAAGCGTGCGCTTGTAATTCAACCAGCGCCTTCGCTCATCGCCTGAAGCAGTTTGCAGGATGTGATTGAGACGCGAGCGCAGCCGTTCGCGCATTTCGTTAGCGGCGCGATTTGTGAAGGTAATGGCTACGATTTGATCGATCGAAAGTTTTTGCGAACGCAGAATGTGCAGGTAGCGCTCGACGAGAACCATAGTCTTGCCAGAGCCTGGACCCGCCGTCACCGAGATGTGCCGGTTCAACTCGTAAGCAGCTGCTGCTTGTTCAGGTTGTAACTCGCGCTTGGCTTCCATTTGCAATACACCATCCGCACATTACGCCGATTCCGATTCGGAAGAGTGACAAGAAGTTCAGAGTACAACCTCAGGTTGCTCTTGCGTTGAGAAGAAGCAAGCTAAAGCTTGGACTCTGAACTTCTTGACGCTAACGTCCCTGGCGTAATCTGCGATTTACTTCTTGCGATCGATCCGGTAGCGATCGTAGCGGCACACCGCGGCAAAATCACAAAACCGGCAAGTCTTTTTCTTTTCCGAAGGGTTGACGTAGAAATGGCCGGCGCGCATGTGGTCGAGAAAATCCCAAATCTTCGCGATGGCATTAGCGCGAATGTCTTGCCACTCGTCATCCCCAATTACTGCCCCTGCCTTCTTGCCAATTCCCGAATATTCGATCGCGCTCGCGCGGTGCAGTCCACGATTGCGCCGCTCGATGCCACCCCGAATGACGTAGTAGCCACCACCAGCGATCCGGTGATCGGTCAAGAGCAACCTTTCCAGCGCCTCGAGATAAATGGGCAACTGCAGACTGCGTCCCGACTTGATGTCTTCGAGACTGGCGCCCGACGAGAGTTTGTAATCGTAGGCAATCAACGTCTTATCGCGCGCCACATCAACGCGATCGATTTGGCCGCTGATCTTCAGTGTTTCCACACCCGCGGCCGTTGCTCGTTTTAGTTCCAGCGGCTCCTGCTTCGAACTTGGATCGCGCGCGGCCGATCTTGGGCCACCAAAGGCGAGCTCAAAAAACGCCGGCGCAACACCGAAGGAGGCGGAGTCTTCCTGCACTCCAAGTTCATAAAGCAACACCTGGTCCAGAAGTATCTTTCGGATCTCGCGATCGATTTTCCAGATTTGCTTATTGAGCGGCGGCACGACGCGCTCATGCTCGTCAAAAACCTCATCGGCAATGGTTGCGAGCTCGGTCCGTAGCGCCTCGCGATCAAGTCCTGTCAGACGTTCGCCGCGATGCTGCTCAAAAAAACGGCGCAGAATGTCATGCAACAGTTTGCCCGCGTCGATTGCCTGAAGATCCAATGCCGCTTCGCCACGTGGCTCCAGCTTCAAAACGCGCTGACCAAAAAAACGATAGCCGCAATTGCCATAGACGCCCAGACCGCTGGCGCTGAGCACGTAGTCAGCGCCGAAGCGCTGTTGTAGCAAAGCGATCAGATGGGGATCGGTAATTTCGCCATCGTATGGACCAAATGCGGTGCGCCAACGTTCGTGCTCAATGTCAATGCGTCGCAGCGCCGCTTCACTTAACAGACTTTCGTTGCGCGCAAGATCGATCAGTGTGTTGATAACCGGCTGGGGCATTAACTGTTGCTTTTGCCCGCGATGCAGATGACGTTCCTGCTGGCGCACGAGCGCGATGTCCACTTCACCCGTAGTTGAAGCACGTTGCCAATCTTTGCCTTCGTAATCGCGGCGAACGGTTTCCGCGACGATCGGCAACGGCGAGACTGCCCGCCGCAGTTCGTCAACGTAATAAGAGGCAACCGTCTCGGCGTCGTCTTCCAACAACAGCGGTCGAGTAAGATACAGACGCTCGGTTGCGCGACAGGCGGCCTGATAAAAGTAGTGCTCCTCTTTCAGCAGCGTCGCCGGCGAAATGTCTTCCAGCGTCAGTCCATAACGCTTCAAGCGCTCACGTTCTTCGTGTGGATAGATCCAATCGCGCGACGCGCGCAACGGAAAGCCGCCTTCAATTAAACCAGCGATAAAGATGGCGCGGAAACGAAGACCACGCACATCGGTGGCTTCGAGCACTGCCAGTCCACCGCGATCCGCAACGCCAAAAACCTGTGACTGTGAACCTAAACAACGGCGTGTTTCTTCCACAAACGTCGACATTTTTGTGACGTTCTCATCCGCGCCGGCGATCTCGATGCTCTTGATGGCGGCCGCAAAAGCGCGGCGCAGCGCTTCGAGACTATTGAAATTGAGCATTGCCTGTGGCAACTCTACGTCTTCCACCAGGTTCTTTACGCGACGCGCTATCTGATCGCGAAAACTGTATTGCTCGAACAAGCTCATTAGCGCCCGGCGCAATTCTGCCGGCGCGGCGACTCGCGGCAATCCTTGCACGCGTGCGGCAAACGCCTGGATTACGAGTGCTGTCCACGCGAGCGCGGCCGGATGCACATCGTGCGATGGGCGTCTTTTCTTTTCGACATCCTTCTCTTCGAGCTTTGCCGTTTCAGCGTTTTCGATTTGATCGGCTTCGTCTGCTTCGCGTGCCGGCTCGGTGTCGTCGATGTTGAGCAACTCACGGGTGGCCGCCGCGGCCGGCAACTCTTTGATCAACTTGCGCGCGCGCGTTAGCCAATCGCTGACCCGCAAATCGCTGCCGACATAGGCAAAGGCATTCTCGAGCGCGTCCGCGTCCCAGATGCCGATGC
>DATAOU010000361.1:0-4340 GCA_036265575.1 Pyrinomonadaceae bacterium | reverse complement strand
CACGGAAGGCGGCGGAGCCGTAAGGCCTTTGCTATACTTCTTCCATGCCGAAAAAAGCGAAGACGAACATTGTTAAAGTTGGTCTGATCCAGATGAGCTGCGATCAGAAGCCGGAAGCCAACTTGAAAAAAGCGATAGCGCGTATCGGTGACGCCGCAAAAAAAGGCGCACAGATTATCTGCCTGCAGGAGCTTTTTCGTTCGCAGTATTTCTGCCAGACCGAAGACATCGAACTTTTCAAGTTAGCGGAAACAATTCCCGGGCCCACCACCGAAGCGCTGGGCAGAATCGCAAAAGCGAAAAAGATTGTTATCGTCGCCTCTCTTTTTGAAAAGCGCGCCGCCGGCGTTTATCACAACACTGCGGTTATGATCGATGCTGATGGCAAAATCGCCGGCAAGTATCGCAAGATGCACATTCCGGACGATCCGCTCTATTACGAAAAGTTTTATTTCACCCCGGGCGATTTGGGTTTCCAAACCCACAATACAAAATATGGAAAGGTGGGCACGCTCGTCTGTTGGGACCAGTGGTTTCCCGAAGCCGCGCGGTTGACTGCACTTTCGGGCGCGGAATTTCTTTTCTATCCAACCGCAATCGGGTGGCTGCCCGACGAAGGCGAGGAAATGAACGAGGCGCAGCATTCGGCGTGGGAAACAATTCAGCGCGCGCATGCAATTGCCAATGGCCTGTACGTGATTGTGGTCAATCGTGTCGGGCGCGAAGGCAAACTAAACTTCTGGGGTCAGTCGTTCGTCGCGGATCCCTTCGGCCGCATCATTGCCAAGGCGTCAGCGGACAAAGAAGAAGTGTTGGTGGTCGATTGCGACTTGAACAAGCTGGAGGAGACGCGCCAAAACTGGCCGTTCCTGCGCGACCGTCGCATTGATGCCTATCAGGGATTGGAATTGCGCTACGGCGAATAGAAGATGAAATACAGTTTCACTGACTTTCTGGGCAACGTGGGCGTCCTGCTAATTACCATCGATTATCTCTTGCTGCAACTTGATCGTATTGGCAGCAACTCTCTCACCTACTCGCTGTTAAATGCAGTCGGCGCGAGCCTGATCATCATCTCACTCGCATTCAACTTCAACTTGTCAGCGTTCATCATGGAAGCGATCTGGGTAGTCATCAGCCTGTTCGGCCTTTACCGTTACTTTCGACCGCAACCCCTTAAATCATGACCGCCGCTCCGGCCGACTTCGCAAACAAAACACCTGCCGAACTCGGGTTTTACATGCCCGCAGAGTGGCGTGCGCATGCGGCTACCTGGCTGTCCTGGCCCAAGGACCCGGAAACGTGGCCTGGACGCGTGCCGCAGGTTGAAAACATTTTTCTACAGATGATGGCGACGCTCGCGCCGAACGAGACTGTCAACCTGCTGGTCGATGATGAAGAGACTGAGCAGTCAGTTCGCGCGCGTTGCACGTTTGCCGGCGCCCGCAATATTCGCTTTCATCGCATTCCTACCGTCGATTCGTGGATTCGAGACTATGGTCCAAACTTCTTAGTGTCCGGCAAACAGTTCGACAAACTTCAGTTTGTCGCTGACTCACCAGCGACGCTTTTCGGGGAAACAAGCGACAAACTAAAGTTTGCCGGACATCGACTGGCTTTCAACGATTGGATATTCAACGCCTGGGGAAACAAGTATGAAGAGTTGAAACGGGACGACGGCATTCCGAAGCGTTTGGAAAGTGTGTTGGATGCTCCGAGATTCGAACCCGGCATTGTGATGGAAGGGGGTTCGATTGAAGTGAATGGCGCCGGGTGCGTTTTGACGACCGAGCAATGTTTGCTGAATGCGAACCGCAATCCTCATCTAAGCCGCGCTCAACTTGAGCAACACTTGAAAGCTTACCTCGGTGTCAGGAAAGTTCTGTGGCTGGGTGAAGGAATTGTCGGTGACGACACGGATGGACACATCGACGACATTGCGCGGTTTGTATCCGAGGATGCCATCATCTGTGCAGTGGAAGAGGATCCGCAGGACGCGAACTACGAACTGCTGCAAGACAATTTCAAACGGCTGGAAAAGATGACGGACGCCCACGGCAGAGCATTTGAAATCGTTACACTGCCAATGCCCGGCGTCGTTGGCGGCGCGAGCACGGACAAGCGCAACCTGGATCGGCTGCCGGCCTCATACGCAAATTTCTACATTGCCAACAAGGTCGTGCTCGCACCGGTCTTTGGACATGCAAATGATGCGCGTGCGTTGGCAACTTTAGAACGAGTGTTTCCGGATCGAAGAGTGGTGGGAATTAACTGCGAACCGCTCGTCTGGGGCATGGGAACCATCCACTGCGTCACGCAACAACAACCACAAACGTAATCCACAGATTACGCAGATTACACAGATTTTGTTAAGACAAAACGGCGGTGTTCTAAGCTTCTGGCTCCGAAGTTGACCAACAGTCCGACTTCGTGTCCTGTTGCCTTCAGATAGTTAATAACCTGGGCTTCTTCAGTTCCACTCATTCGGGCTAGGGCCTTCAATTCCACGACTATGGAATTGAAACAGATGAAGTCTGGGCAATATTTGCTCTCGAGAAGATGTCCCTTGTATTCGACTTGTAGCTTCACCTCTCGGACAAAAGAGATGTTTCGATCGCCGAATTCTATCGCGAGCGCTTCCTGGTAAACCGGTTCGAGAAATCCGCATCCCAATTGCCGGTGTACCTCCATGCACGCTCCAATGATGGAGTAGGTTCGCGGATCAGATTCGGTAAAATTCCTGAGCACACATAATTTTAACAGTGCTCTTACCTAATCGGTGTAATCTGCGTAATCTGTGGATAACATTTTCTTAGCCAAATTCCTTGCATCGTCAAGATTGCGGATGCGGCCGTCGAGCTGCATTTCATAAACCGCTTTTGTGATTTCACCGACTCTTGGCCCAGGTGAAACACCCAACTCCAACAAATGGCGGCCCAACAGTATTGGCACAGGTGGTTGTTGTTCGACTGCAAGTTCGCGAGCACGCTTGATGAACCATTCCTGCGCTTCTGACCCGTACCACTTTTCGCGCGGCACCCAATCGGCATTGCGTCCAAGCGAATCGGCTTTTGCCACGCGATACAACAAATCCAGTTCACATTTGCGTGCCAACCGGCGAAAGGCGCCGTCACCAACCTCATCACGCTTCTTGTAAAACTCGCCGGGCTTCAAATGCTCGCGCACGAGCGCAATCACCTGCGCGCGCACGTCATAACCATCTAACGTGTGGATGTTCAGCCGGTTCAAAAAGGATTCTGTGGGCGCCACTCCAGCTTCTTCATGACCGCGCGAACGCAGCCGGCCGTCGACAAATTCAGTCGTCGCCGGCTTACCAAAGTCGTGGGCCAGGCCTGCCAGCATGACTGTGACTTGTTTTGGGTAAGGCAGATCCTTGAGCAACGCGCGAGCGCCATCAACGACCAAACCAGTGTGAACAAACACGTCGCCTTCCGGATGCCACTCCGGATCCTGCGGCACATCGATCAGCGCTTTGATTTCCGGAAACAATTGATCGAGCGCGCCAAGCTCACGCAGCCATTTCAGACCCAGTGATGGCTGGCGCGAACGCATCAATAGTTTTTCAATCTCGCCCCAGATTCGTTCTGCCGGAAGGTCAGACAAATCAATCGCGCGACATAGCCCCACCGTGCTGGCCTCAATTTCGAATTCAAACCGCGCGGCCAGTTGCGCGGCCCGTAAGACACGCAGACTGTCTTCCGCGAAAGTCTCGTTTGAAACCAGGCGCAGAACTCCGGCAGCGATATCAGCGCGTCCAGCAAAGGGATCGAGGATCTCTTCAGTTAACGGATCCTGCAGGATCGCGTTGATGGTGAAATCGCGGCGGCGCGTCGCTTCTGCAACAGACATCGCCGGGTCACCTTCAATCGCAAAAGCGCGATGACCGCGGCCCGACTTTCGCTCACGGCGCGGCAGCGAAACATCCAAATCGGGACCGAGTTTGTAAACGGTGAACGCTTCGCCAACAACATTGACTGGGCCAAACTGATCGAGCAGCGTGCGTAGTTTGAGAGGTTCGACGCCGTAGACTTCCAGGTCCCAGTCAGTAGGCTCAATCTGCATCAATATATCGCGCACACAACCACCGACGAGCAGTGGTCTGCCGCCGGCATCGCGAATAACTTTCGCCAGGTTCAGAACTCTTTCCGGAATTTGGGCCATCGAGTGCACTATGCCAATTGTTTCAAGCAGTTCAGAGTACAAACTTTAGTTTGCGGCTGTCTACGACAAGAACAACCTAAAGGTTGGACTCTAACTGCTTGAATGACTTTGGACGTTGGACTTTGGACGTTGGACTTCTTATTCGTCCGGAGATTCAA
>DATAOU010000360.1:0-8687 GCA_036265575.1 Pyrinomonadaceae bacterium | reverse complement strand
CGCTTTCAACTCCGCTTCGCGCGCGCGTCGCATGTTTGGATAAACTTTTACGGACGTGGGCGCGCCAACATTCGTTTGGCACCAGACAAGATTCAAGCGCGAAAGGAAACGCACCGCGATGTGGCCAAACTCGAACAGGCCACGCCGCGAAGGCGTGACTCCATACACCAATGCTGCCGACCTGCGTGCTTCGATGCGTATCTTTGCTTCGCGCAGGCCCGACAACTTCATCCGGGGCGGATACTCGTCTTTTATGACCAGCGTGGTCGCGTGCGGCTGCAGGTTGCGGATGTTCACACTAACTTCGGTCTCGGCGCCCACCGCAAAGCGCCCGCTGAATGTTCGGATGATTTGAACGTCTTTGGGAAGTTGACTGCGACGGGCATCAACGATGGCGAGAATAATCAGCGCGATGTCGTACGCAAGCGCCGCCCAGCGCAAGGAAGGTCGACCCCAGGAGAACGAAAGAACGACGAGGCCGCCGGCGAACAGAAGATAAAAGAATTTGCTGAAGACGAAACGCATAAGATCAAGGTCAGAGGTCAGGGGTCAGTGGTCAGTGGTCAGAGGTCAGAGGTCAGGACCAAAACGATTTACCTTAAGGCAGTTGGAAGTCAAGAGTTAGTCAACGATCGCTTTGGTCTGACGTCTGACGTCTGACCTCTGTCTTCTGACCTCTGACCTCCGACCTCTGTTTTCTTACCTGGGGACTTCCGCGGATTTCAGGATATCCGTGATCACTGCATCCGGCGTCGCGCCGTCGAGTTCAGCCTCGGCTCGCAAACTCAGCCTATGGCGTAGCACCGGCCGCGCCACGTCGCGCACGTCGTCGGGCGTGGCGAAGTCGCGACCGCGAATTGCAGCCAGCGCTTTCGAACACAACAACAACGCCACCGAAGCGCGCGGACTGGCGCCGTAATGAATAAACGGATGGGCGCGCGTTCGCCTCACCAGATCGACTGCGTAATGTTGCACACCCGGTTCCATGCGTGCAGTCGCAACTTCATGCCGGCAACGTGCGATCGCATCTGCATCGCTAAGAGGTTGTATGTCGACGTCAGCCAACCGGCGCGAGTTGAAACCTGCATCCCAGTTCGCCACGACCTGCCGCTCCTGCTCTTCCTCCGGATAGTCCAACAGAATTTTCAACATGAACCGGTCGAGCTGCGCTTCAGGCAGCGGGTACGTGCCCTCGTACTCAATCGGGTTCTCAGTTGCCAGCACAGTAAAAATCGGGGACAGGCGATGCAGCTCGCCATCAATGGTTACCTGCCGTTCTTCCATCGCTTCCAACAACGCCGCCTGCGTCTTGGGCGGCGTGCGATTAATTTCGTCGGCAAGCAGGATGTCGGTGAAGATTGGACCAGGGCGCAAATTGAAGGCCGAGGTGGCAACGTTGAAAACATTAGTGCCCGTTATGTCAGACGGCATTAGGTCCGGCGTAAATTGAATGCGTCCGAAGTTCGCATTAACGATGCGCGAGAGCGTCTTGACCGTCAGTGTTTTCGCTGTGCCGGGCACGCCTTCGATCAACGCGTGACCCTCGGCGAGCAATGCCACCAGGATCTGTTCGATAGGCTCGTCCTGGCCCACAATAATTTTCCCGAGCTCGCGCCGGATGTGTTCGACAGTTGAGGAGACGTAATCAATCATTCTTCGCTTGTCCTTGATTCGGGATTGAGTGCTTTGGTACTTGGTACTTGGTGCTTTGTACTTTGATCAAGAATTCCGGAGTATAACGAATGAAGGACAAAGCACTAAGTACAAAGTACCAAGCACGACGCTTTGCGTTCGTCAAATATTTTGCGCCGTTTGTTTCACTTGCCGCGAACGCATGCGCAGACCGAGGGCGTTCTCAACTTCACGCAGCCGCTTCACCAGTTGAATTGTTTGCCGTTCGCTGATGGGCGCGCCATTGATTGCTTCCTCTGATTGCCGCATCAATGTCTCAAGCGAGTGCGCCTCTAACGAAGAGCGCGCTGCGACTCGCGCTGCAATTTCTTTGCGTGAAGTGTTGTAATCCACACCCGCATAGCGCGCCAGCACCCGGCGCGTGCGGCCATAAATGTTTTCAATCGCCAGATCGAACGCGCGCGCCCGCTCCTGCAATTCAGCCATTGAAGCAACAAACTCCAGGGTTGAACGCCGATCCACGCGTGGCAGCGGCAACGGCCGGGCAAACCTTAGCCCGCGCGTCCACAAGATCAATATGAGAAGCAAAGCCAGTTGGCCCGCAATCGCCAAAATCGGAGTGCCGGAAAAGTAATTTACAAAAGCGTTATGCGTGTTGCCGCGGCCTTGATGAAATTCATCGAACGCAATTAGCCCATTCTCAGGCGCCATCAGGTTTATGCCCAACTGCAGGTTGTCGCGAAGATTAATGCCGCCGTTTGCAACGATGTAGGGATCGCTCAGGATCACAATGCGGCCACGCCCGTGCGGGTAATCGAGCAACACATTCTTCTCACCAACACTGAGATGGACCACCGGCGCCGGTGGCATTAATTCGCCTGTCTCAGTTTTCGCGGCAGGTGCATTCGACGGCGGCTCCTCATTAAAGCCGTGGCTCGACCCGTTGCTCTTCGTTGTGGCTTTATCGCCGGTTTTGGCAACCCGAGAAATTTTGATTTCGGAATAGAATCGCGAGGGCATCACCGATTCAATACCGCGCGTCAACGGTGTTGGTTGCGCCGGCCGTGCCGCCTGAACATCCTGCGTCATTTGTTTCTGGTCGGCAGGATCAATGCCGAAATTCGGATAGCCGATAAACTCGGTCGTCACCTCCCAATCGCCGGAAGGCGGCAACAGACCTTCATTCGGACGTCGATCAATCAACACCAGGCGCCCGCCCTGCTCCACCCACAGCAACAAGGTCTTGGCTTCATCTTCGTCAATCGCAAGTGCAGGCCGCCCCACGATGACGAAAGTGCGAACTTTTTCTCCGCCCGAGGCAAGCAGTTTGGTGGCCGGCTCGCGCCAACGCGTTACTTTGTAACCCGACTCGTTGAGCAGATCGAAAAACGCCCGCGTCCCGGTCGCGCCCGCGTTGTATGACGAGCGGTTGGGCGCCATTTCCGAATCAACTTTTTCTTCTTCCTGAACGTACGCAAAGGAATTGATCGCAATCAAAACTACGACCGCGAGCACAAACATCAGAATGATTAGAAGACGTTGTCGCATCTGAAGCTCAATCAGGCGGAGAGCGCTTGTTTATAACCGGAACGAAACGTTTGCCAGTCGGTTTCCGTGGCCCGCGCCAAGCCGTACCAATGCAACTCAAAACTGTCCGTCAATTGCTTTACGTTTGGATAGAGTCCCTCAATGCGTCGCACCGCGCGCAGGTAGTCGTGGTTCGTCTTGTGCTGTTCCAGCACGATGATTTTGCGTTCACCCAACTCCAACAACAAAGCAATGTAGGCTTTGCGTATGGCGGCGCGCAGATCGCCGGCGCGCGCCAAACTCTCGGCTTCCGACAAGAGATCGGTGGCCGATTGGTCGGGCTCGAGTCGTTCGCCCAAAACAATTCTTGCTTCTTTTTTTACCTTCCGTTTCCTGCGACGACTGTGCAGCAGGCGCGGCAAAAATAATTTGGCAACGAAAACCAAAACCCCGAGCGCGAGCAGGATGACAAAGAGCTGGGCAATCTTGCTTAGGATTCCGGCCGCCCCCGGCGCCAGTGGCTTTGGCTTCGGAATTAGATTCTGCAGCCACTGCCAAAACTGGCGCCACAGACGTCCAATCGCAGTTTCCGATTTCACTTTTCGTGCATACTCGGGCCGCTGCAGAATTTCCGCGAGCTTCCTGGTTTTCTGGTCCTTGTCATTGATAGCAGCGGTTGATTCAACTTCGCCAATGCGTTCTCTAATCGACTGCAGCCGCTCGATTACTTGAGCACGCAACATCGGACGCTCGGTTACGGAAGAGTTTTTATATTTTTCCAGATCCGTTTGCAGCCAGGAGTTATCGACTGTGAAGCGTTGTTGATCTAACTCAATCGTTTCATTCGCGGGCAGCAACTGCCTCACAGACGCAATAGTTTCAGCGGTGCGCGCTTCAAATGCGGGTATGGTTTCGTTCTCGTCGGCTATTTGGGCCAGGCTATCTAGTGCGGTGATGGCCTGGGTCAGATGTTTCTGATATTCGCTGACGGGAGTTGCGTGAGCGGTGGAGAAAAGGAGCATCAACACAGCGAGGCGCAACGGGGTTCTTGGAAAACGGCGTTTGTGAGTTCCTAAAGTTGAGCGTCTCATGTCTGCTCTAGTCAGCCCGCATCTTTAGCCGCGCGAGTTCGTCTCGAAGTGCCACCGAACATTCTGAGGGATTGCGCTTAGTCTTATCTCCCTCTCCCGTCGTGAGAGGGTCAGGGAGAGGGCCTTGCGTCGCTCAAACCCTTCACCTCTTTCCCCTTCCCAAAGGGAAGCGGAAGATTGCAGATCAGTCACACTGCACTTGGAAACCTGAATCCACTTCCTCACTTCAACCCAAGCATGCTTCCCTTTGCAGCAAGCGCCGGCAGTGGCGCGGGAAAAGTCGAGATGGCAGGAGCGAAAGGCGAAGTAACATTGATGGCGGGCATTGCATCCAATCGTTGTGACGCCATCAACTCGATGTCGTAACCTTCGTGCCGCACCCGCTCGTCCACATACAAGAGCGATAGCCCCAGCATCCACACTGGCGCCAGCAGGATCGAACTCAACGGCTCGAGCACGCTGTAACCAATCGCATACCAGATGGGCCACTCGCTGCCGTTCCATGGCGACGGATCGATGCCATTGAGGTAGCCATAAAAGCCGAGCGGAATCACCAGGATCATCAGCGCCGAGTAAGTGGCGAACGTGATGAAAAGTGTCATTGCCATTAAGCGGCGAATGTTTCCGCGCGCAAGCGAGAAGCTGCGGCCCATCGACTCAAAAACGCGTTTACCCTCGACCAACATGACCTGAGGAACGTACGCGATGCGGCCCGCCATGAAAAAAAATAGCCACAGTGCAAGGGCTGATGCCCCTATGAAGCCAATCACGCCGACAATTGCGCTCATCCACACGGGCGCCCAACGCGCCAGGAAAAATGCGCCCACCGAAACGAAGATCACGACGAAGTACCAACCAAAAAACGCGACGCCAAACCCTAGTCCCAGCCACAACATCATGATCACGCTGGCACCCAGCAGCGACCAGAACCGCGAACGCACTGCCGCGTAAGTGGTGCGCGCCAGCACTGGTTCGTTTGACAGCAGGTGCATCACCAGATTGCGGGAAGCGCCGCCCATTACCAGCAAGCTGAAGACGTGTCCACCAACCAGCAGCGTCACGGCGGCGATGGAAAGAAAGACATAAACCACAAAAGCGAGTTCACTGGGAGTGGAAAAAAAACCACGCCAACTGATGGTCCATAAAACGGAACCGCATGCGGAAATGAAAACCGGCGGCGCGGCAATGCGAATTAAGACTAGGAGGTGCCGGCGGTAAAGACGCACGGCGCGATCAATCAGATCGCCAGCGCCCAGTGGCACCAGAGGAAGCTCAGCGTTGCTTGCCATGACCATAAGAGTCGCAAACGTGAATGCAAAAAAATCTTACCATGTATGTCCGATAAGCTTTAGTTTGTCGTAACGCCGCAAACACTAAAAGTTTACCGGAGATGCGCAGACGTTTCTGCAGGAGGGTGAAGCAAGCTGTCAGTTTGTTTGCCACTGATATTGACTCCCAGCTAAGGACCGCAAACTGACAGTTTGCTTTACGACGAAAACCACCTCATGGAAACGCTCGTCAATTTCCGCTAGAATCTCCCGGCATTCCTAAAAGTAGGACAGGCATTCCGCCTGTCAGGACAGACTGGAAAGTCTGTCCTACTATGTGCCCCTGTAGCTCAACGGTTAGAGCAGCAGACTCATAATCTGTTGGTTCGGGGTTCGAATCCCTGCGGGGGCACCATGAATGATCAGCGGCTCGTTCAAGCGATCGGCATGTCTTGAATGCAAAGGCCTCGCGACTCATCGCGAGGCCTTCGTCTATTCAACCCGCGAGACTCAAAGTTACTTGAACTGGAAGTTTGCGCGGTAAATGCTACCGTCGTTTAACTGCACCACCAGTTGCCGGCAAGTACCAGCCCAGCTCTTATCCGTTTTCCAGACGTAGATGTACTGGTCGGTTGCTGGATCGTAGCTGAGACTGCTGGCGCCTGCGGTGACCGTGTCTTCCAACGGTGTTGCCGGATCGCTGGAATTGCACGGATATGGTCCGGAACTAGGTGAGCCCGCCGCGAAGATTCCCAGTCCTTTGTTACCGCTCAAGCTGAACTTCACGGGAATGGCCCTTCCTGCCTGAACCAGGTTCACCGCCGGCGGGTTAGCGACCGGGGGGAAGAAACCGGCAAAGTTGTATTGCACGGTGACCGTGAAGCTGCACGTGGATGTATGTCCAGCGCCATCATCGGCAGTTGCGTTGACCGTAGTCGTGCCCACTGGGAACACTGAACCCGAGGCGGGCGTGCTGTTCACAGTGACACTGGATGAACAGCTATCCGTCGCAGTTACTGCTGGGTAGTTGACCACCATCGACGTTGCTGTCGAATTCATTGGCAGAGTGACGACCACGTTAGCCGGACAAGTGATATCCGGTGCTTGCGTGTCCTGTACGGTCACTACAACATCATCCGTGTCAGAACCGCCACCTGTGTCTGTAACCGTGAGTGTAATGGTGTGTGTACCCGTTGGCAGATTAACAGTCAGCGTCGCACCTGTACCGAGCGACGTTGCTCCTTCCGCCCAGGAATAAGAGTTGATAGTTCCACTACCCGCGGTGGACGCCGAGCCGTCGAGACTAACGGCTGTAGTTGCACCAGCGCACTCGACGGTTTGATCGGCCCCGGCGTTTGCAGTTGGAGACGCACTTGTAGTGCTGAATTTCTCAACGCGCGAGTTATCTCTGTCGGCGACGTAGAAGAACGTGCCGGCTGCGTTTGAGGCAACATCCATTGGACTCGAGAACTGTCCGTCGCCGCTGCCTGCACTGCCGCACACTTCCATGAATGTTCCGGCGGAGGAAAAGAGTTGCGTGCGATTGTTCCCGGTGTCAGCCACATAAACTGTCCCGGCATTATCAACCGCAACGCCTTGAGGTCCGTTGAATTCACCGTTGCCACTTCCACTCGTGCCCCACTTTGTAACAAAGGTGCCGGCACTATTGAATTTCTGAATTCGATTGTTCCCGCTGTCGGCAACATAGAGGTTGTCAGTTGAATCGATCGCCAGGCCCACGGGGTTACTGAACTGGCCGTTGCCGCTTCCACTGGAACCAATCGTGCCGGCCGATGTGCCGGTTGACGAAAACTTCCTCACGACATTCGCACCTGAGTCAGCGACGTAGATATTGCCTGATGAGTCGACAGCTATTCCCGCTGCTGCCAGGAACTGTCCGCCGGAACTGACGGTGGCGCCAAATGCAAACTGAAATACCCCACTGGAATTAAACTTTTTCACCACATTACTGACTGACTCGGTGGCACCGTCCGTTGCATAAACATTACCGCTTGAGTCGGTGGTGATTCGGTGGACGCTGATAAAACCCTGAGCAGTGCCATTGTTTGCGCCAATCCTGGCGAGGAAGTTGCCGTTCGCGTCGAATTTTTGAATTTGACCATGGCTGTCGCCGGAAGCGTCCGCGACATAAACGTTACCTGAGGGATCCACCGCAACTCCTCTTGGAGTCAAGAATTGTCCGTCGTCCGAACCCGCGGTCCCGAATTTCAGGATGAACGAACAAGCGGATACTGCTACCACAGCAAACAGCACCGCGGTGGCTAAGGTCAGGAATAAGCTAAACCAATGAGATTTGCTGCGCCCATGAGACGAACGCGGCGCGACGCGGCGGGGTGACGTTATTAGTTTCATGTGGATCTCCTTTGATTCTTTTGCGAAGTCAGAGATAGGTGCGCAATGCGGCAATGCGCGAACAGATTTCTTTACGATTGATTTCAGTCCGAACTTGGGGCAGCTAACGAGTGGCGTGGACAATTAAGTTCGGTGATATGCCGAAAAAGATAATGCGGTCCCACGAAATTTGTCAACGAAAAGGGTTCCAGAAGTGTGCTGCGTTCTGAGCCGGCTCGACACTGCCCGCACTGCCAGAATGATCTCTAAATGATCACGACATGATCACAACCAAATAGGATTTTCCTGCGTCTTATACCCCGCGTTTTCGCAAATATTTTGGCTGATTAAGAGAGGTTTTTCTAATGAAGAGATTATTTCTGATGTTCGGACTTATGGCGGCATTGTTATTCGTTGCCGTTGCGGTGGGCGCCCAGAAGGTAAATTTCGCGGGCAACTGGGTCCTCGACAAAACAAAGAGCCAGGGTCTGTCGCCGCGCCTGGAGGGTGCGGACAAAGTTACCTGGACAATTACCCAGGACGATAAAACAATTTCCATCGACCAAAAGGTTGAAGGCGGCCAGCCTCCGGCTAACGGAGGCGGTGGCGACAGGCCGATGGGCGCAGGTGGTGGCGGCGGCCGAATGCCGGCCGGGCCGCAGGTTTACAATTTGGATGGCAAGGAAACGACCGGCGAAATCACCATGAGACAAAACACCGGCAAGCTTACAACTAAAACAACCTTGTCGGGCGGCACTCTTGAGCTAATGCGTAAGATCAGCTTTACCGATCAGGAAGGAACGGAGCGCGTCAATAC
>DATAOU010000359.1:0-6063 GCA_036265575.1 Pyrinomonadaceae bacterium | reverse complement strand
GCAAAGCGCGCAAACCATTGACGAGGGCGACATCCCCCGTGCCGTGCCTCCAAAGAAACCAGTGAACCGTGAACCGTGAACCGTGAACGGGGAATCGGGAATCGGGAATCGGAAGCGCTTTGCTGCGGTTTACGGTTCACGGTTTACGGTTCACGGTTCACGCTTTACGGTTCCCGGTTCACGATTCTTAGTGCCCGCTGATCAGGAACACATCCCAAGCCCAGCGACCAACGTGCGTATGCTGAGCGTCATCAACCTTGGCGCGATAGCGAAACTTATTGCCAAACTCATCAGTGCGGTTTGATTCTTTATAATCAAGCGAGATCGAATCGACGCTCAGCCCAGGTAGAGTGTGTAACTCGTTCGGTTCGGAAATACCGTTGTGGTTGAGGTCTTGCCACAGTCGCAGCGAATAGAAGATCGCGTCCCCATTGCTGATGATGCCGTCGCCGTTACCGCCGTTCGCAGCCTTATCGTATTCAGCGAGAGCCAGGAAACCATTTCTTTCTTCGCCTGCCGGTGGCGTCGGCTGTGGCGTGAAATTCCCAAATAGCTCAACTCCGTCTTCAATTAAGCCATTGCCATTACGATCAAGCACAACAAACGCATCGTCGGAACCAGCCGCCGTCCACGATAAATGCTCTTTGATACCCACGCCATTAAGATTGAAATCCACCCCGTCGTGATTCGAAGTCATCCGAAAGCCATCACCTGCTACGTCCACCACAATCGGTGTGTAAGGCGAATCACAGCAGCACTGGTCTTCCCAGTTGTATCTGTACGACGGACAGCCGCCGGTGAAAGGATAGGCGCAATAGTCGACGCTGGAACTGCATGAAGGGTTGGACTCGCTCATCTCAAATTCCAGCCGAGTAAAGCCACTACAATTTCCACTCGAACACGCACCACCTGAAGCACAGCAGAGTCCTGATCCATTCGGTGCGGTTCCGGGAGGACAACTGCCATCCCAACCGGGAGTAGTGCAATCGTTCATTGCTGTGTTACCACATCTATTGCATGAATAGCTTTCAGACTTGACTACGTTTAAGCAATCGTCAACCCAAGATCTGGCGTAGCCGTTGACGCCACAGCTACAAGAGCAGCTTGTGCGACACGACTTATTGCTGCACGAGTCGAAAACAGAGCCGTGAGTGACTCCATTACATTGCAACCAATGAAAATCAACGGTACATCCAGTCGTTTGCCCATTGTCGAAAGTGGTATCTGCGTGGTGACACGGAGGGTTGCCAAAAGGCTGTTTACAATCGGAAATTGAGTTTTGATCGGCCATCACTCCTGACCACGCGTAAAACAACAAAACGATGCCAATGACTCTTTGCGTTTGTAGTCCTCCCGATCTATTCATTGAGATACGCCTCCACACCGTTCGGTCCTGTAGTTTGGAGTTTCTTTAGCAAATGTAGGCGATATCTTTCGGCGCCCAAGATCTGATCCATGTCGCCTAGATCGACTTCCAGCGGTGCTTGATTTTCTTTAAGCAACGGGAGAATCGCAGCGAAGGATTTGCCACTTCGCGCATAACGTTGAACGAGCCACCTTTTATATTTTCTTGCCCCAAGACGCATTGAATTAATTTTTCTTTCGCCTTCACCTCCTTTGCCTAAGGCGGTACCATCTGCGAAAAGCACATAGTCAACTTGCAGTGTTACAGCTTTGACCACTACATCATCGTCCAGCCGCATAGGTCCGGAAGCATCCATTGATACCTCACTACCAGGGCCAAATAGCTGGGAGGCACTGATATCGGTATGGAAGGCATAATCTGATGTAGAGCAAGTCGAGAAGGTGTTAACTATTCCCCGCTCTCTGTAAGCCACCGTTTTCCGGATCGCGATAGCGCTGATGGTTTTGTCTGTATTATTCCTAACTACATAGACAACATCCTCAACTTCGTTAGGCGCTGTTGAAGAAACTTTCGGGCGAAGTATTTCTACGGAACCTACTCCTTGTATCGGAGGGAGTTGTTCCACAATAACTTCGATACCCGCCTGCTGCAGTGTTTGACTGGGCGCAATTCGATCGGCCGATTCACTTCGCCGCCAAGCTATTGCCGATACAACCAGTAAGGCCATAAGGACAATAATAAGGAAAGACTTTGAAACCATCATTGAGCCTCCTGGTTTTTTGAACCGGCGGCCATATCAACTATTTTTTTTGAGAATGGTCACCGGACGGAAATCACGCGATGCCGTTTATTAGAAAGCGCTCAGGCCGTCGGACATAAATCTTGGTTTCCGCCGTGTTCATTGCATGTCGCCTGTTGGGTCGATTTAGGTTGGCAGGAGCGGGATTCGTTGAGGAATGAGGCTCCTGCTAACGATTGACGATTAGACGCCCTGAAGCTACGCCCAGTTTGATATCTGTGTCAAGAATTTCCTCAGAACGAGAGGTCTGGTTATTAGCAAGGATTTTGGTAAGCGCTTGCGCGCCAGAGAGCGCAGCAATATTCGCAAAAACAGTTCAAGCGAAACGTTCAATCAGGCTCGCAGCGACCTTGAGCGCATCCTGATAGATCTGATCGTTGCAAAGAATTTCCATCTCGCGGCTGAGCAATTGCGCGGTGCTGCGATTGCGCACCGGCAACACGCGTCCGCGGTTAACGTTTGAACCAAGCTTGGCTTCAGTCAACACGCGCTGGAGGTCGGCGCTGCGTTCCACTTTGAAAGCTGAGCCGTCCGCCTGAGATCGCAGTTCAACGTGCGCCAGCCGCCCGGGATGTATCCCCGCTCCTTTAACGTGAAGAAGTTCAACCGTAATTGTTCCGCCGCCTTGATTGGCAAATTCAAACAGCGTTCGCTCACTTTCCTGAGTGCCGGGCTTTTCCTTTATGGCCCATTGCAGGCGACTGGCCAGCCAACCGGCCATCAACAACGCTTGCGGCGCGATTGCCGTCTCGTCCGCTTCAGGCGCCACATAACTAATACAAACGTTATCGATCCGTTCGAGTGCCGCTCCATATTCCGGCACATCGTAAAAGTCGGCCAGCAAACCGCGCCAGGATGTGAGCCTGGCCCAGTTGAGATCGCTGATGCCAACTGCAGTCTCATTGTCCTGTTGGAAGATTTTGTTTACCGCCAGCAGTTCGCCAACTGGATTCTCAAACTCAACTGAGTCAACAATCAAACGATCGGCCGCATGCAATAAACTTCGGAAGACTTTTTGGCCGCCATCAACCTCGCTGCGCCACCAAAGAAATGTCGGCAAATCGGAGACGAGCAGAGGCAACGTCGCGCTCGGAAGTTCAGAGACAAAACTGCCCTGCGCTTTCAACGTGACCTCTTCGCAGCACAGACGCTTCTGTCCACCGGCCTTTTCTTTTTGGCTGAGAGTAGATACGAACATCTCGATGTCGTTATCCGGCGCATCATTCTCGCCAAACATCGTCAGCACTCGGCTTGGGTGAACAGTCGTTAATTCTTGCAAAAGTTGATGAACTTCCTCGAGCTCCTGGCCATCGCTGACATACACCAACAAGTTTGCCGCTCGCGCGCGCAGCACTGGTGTCTCGTCATCCGGACGTTCATCAACCTCGGCGTGCTCGGGGCGTGCTGCGGTAGTGCTGCCCTGCCAGAGCGCGTCGAGTTCCTGCTCGACGACCTCAACGTCTAAAGTTTTTCCCAGTGCGATTTGCTGCATCTTCGTTATTGGTCAGTTGTCAGTTGTCCCTTGTTGATGTCGAATATGGAAGTAGTTCGTCCTGAACGCTAATCCTTGTCGCGACGGACAACGGACCACGGACAACTGACTACCTACAACCTCCGCCACTTTCTTCTATCCCGTTCGATCAACTCAACCGCCGCCTGCGGGCCCCATGAGCCCGCTTCGTAGTTGGGAAAATCGGTCGCCGGTTTCTGCCAGGCGGTGATGATCGGCGAAACAATTTCCCAGCCGCGCTCAACCATGTCGCGACGCGCATAAAGCGTCGAATCGCCCAACATGCAATCGAGCAACAAACGTTCGTAAGCTTCCGGAGGCTTCACTCCAAACGACGAGCCATAGCGGAAATCCATGTTCACCGAACGGATGCGCATTGCCTGGCCGGGTAACTTGGCGCCGAACCGCAGCGTGATGCCTTCGTTTGGTTGAATACGAATGACCAGCACGTTCGGCTGCAACGGCGCGTCGGCGTCGGTAAACAAACGATGCGGCACGTCCTTAAACTGGATCGCAATTTCGGTGATGTGTTTCTGCAGGCGTTTCCCTGAACGCAGGTAAAAAGGCACGCCGGCCCAGCGCCAGTTGTCGAAATGAAGTTTCAGCGCCGCAAAAGTTTCCGTTGAAGAGTTTGGATCGACGCCCGGTTCCTGTCGATAACCGGGTACCGTGTCGCCCAGCACCGTGCCTGGTCCATACTGGCCGCGTACCGCAAAGTTTTCTATTTGTTCCGCCGGCAGCGGACGTACCGACTGCATGGCCTTGATCTTTTCATCGCGCACGCCGTTGGCTGACAGTGAAGCTGGCGGCTCCATGGCGATCAACGAAGTCACCTGGAACACGTGGTTCTGAATCATGTCGCGCAGCGCGCCCGCCTTTTCGTAATAGGCGCCGCGGCCTTCGACGCCCAGCGCTTCGGCGTTGGTGATCTGAATGTGATCGATGTACTGCCGGTTCCAGAGCGGTTCAAAAATGCTGTTGGCAAAACGAAAGACCAACAGGTTCTGCACCGTTTCTTTACCGAGGTAATGATCGATGCGGTAGATTTGTTTCTCTTCAAAAACTTCCGCGAGTTGCTGATTCAAGCTGCGCGCGCTTTCGAGATCGTGGCCGAATGGCTTTTCAACAATGATCCGTGTCCAGCTTCCCTCTTTCGGCTGCGCCAGATCAGCCTGGCCCAACTGGCCGGCGACCACGCCAAAGAAATCAGGCGCGGTTGCGAGATAAAACAAGCGGTTGCCGCGTGTACTGCATTCCGCGTCAATCTCGTCAACCTTGCTCTTTAACTTTCCGTACAGCGCCGCGTCGTTGAATTCTCCGCCGACATAGAAAAGGCGCTTCGCAAAATTCTGCCAGGTTGCTTCGTCAAAGTTTTCATCCGCCGCAAATTCTTTTATCGCCGCCTGCATCTGCGTACGAAATTCATCATCGCTCATCATCTGGCGCGCAGTGCCCAGGATGGCAAACTCCGCCGGGATCAATCTTTGTTCAGTTAAGCGAAAGAGCGCGGGCAAGAGTTTGCGGCGCGTGAGATCCCCGGTGGCGCCAAAAATGACAACTACACACGGCGGCGCGACGCGCTCAAGCCGCATGCCCGCGCGCAAAGGATTTTCGTTTGTCTCGGCGTTTGCCGCGACCGGTTGTTCCTGAAGGTTGGTAGCGATGCGGGAAGAATAACACGACCGTGCGGCGCCAGTGGAGACGAGTCGATTACTCTTCAAGCCGGGGATTTGTATTTGGTTTTGAATTATTGAGAAACGGCCGGCGGGAAAAACGGACTTGGGCAGAAGCGGCGGTTCTGGTGGGGGCCCGCCGCTTCACTTGAAAAATCAAGCGCGAACCGGATGGTCTTTCGCGAACGAGTACGCGGTGTAGGCCGCGATGATATGGCAAATCCAACCAAGCGTGCCGCCGCTGCCGATCCATAAGCCGGGCGTAATGATTAGCCACAGAATGCCCGCCAGTATGCGGCCGTTGTACAGCTGGCCCAGGCCGGGAATCAGAAAACTAAGAATGCCTGCGGTAAATGGATCGCGCATCGTTGCTACCCTCCGTTGCGTGATTCATACGATTGGCTGATTTGTTTTGTTCCCTCAGAGCGGCACCAATCGTAAAGCAAACAGTTAGTTCGCGGTGGTGGGAAGGCATTCAAGTTGAGTTAGCGGTCTTGAACTATCTTATTAGCACCGCGGCTTCAGCCCGGTGATGGCAAACCGGAATCAGCAAGGAACCGTTTCTAACGGTTTCGTTTGCAGGCGACGCAGACGAAACCGTTGGAAACGGTTCAAGGAATAATTTTGCTACCTGGTCACCGGGCTGAAGCCACGGTGTTAATGACATCGCTCCGCGCTCCATCGGCTCGTAGTTCTGGTAAGAAGTCGATATAGG